>NZ_AP014637.1:5455000-5755000 GCF_000829415.1 Pseudomonas sp. StFLB209
AAAGCCCAGTTCGCCTTCGAAGATAAAGCCGGTATCGCCCTCGGCGCAGGAAACGGTCACGCCCTGGCCTTCCTTGAGCAGTTGGGTCGCGTTGCCGCAACCGACCACTGCCGGAATACCCAGCTCACGAGCGATGATCGCCGCGTGGCAGGTACGGCCACCACGGTTGGTGACGATGGCGCTGGCGCGCTTCATCACCGGCTCCCAGTCCGGGTCGGTCATGTCGGAAACCAGCACGTCACCGACCTGAACCCGATCCATCTCGGAGACATCCTTGATGATCCGCACCTTGCCGGCACCGATGCGCTGGCCAATGGCACGGCCTTCGACCAGCACGTTGCCTTTTTCCTGAAGCAGGTAGCGCTCCATGACGTTGGCGTTGCTGCGGCTCTTCACGGTCTCGGGACGCGCCTGGACGATATACAGCTTGCCGTCGTCACCGTCCTTGGCCCACTCGATGTCCATCGGCGCCTTGTAGTGCTTCTCGATGATCACCGCCTGTTTGGCCAGCTCGGTGACTTCGGCTTCGGTCAGGCAGAAACGGGCACGATCAGCGGCATCGACGTCAACGGTTTTCACCGAACGGCCGGCCTTGGCTTCATCGCCGTAGACCATCTTGATCGCTTTGCTGCCCAGATTGCGGCGCAGCAACGCAGGCCGGCCAGCGGCCAGGGTGTCTTTGTGGACGTAGAACTCGTCAGGGTTGACCGCCCCCTGCACCACGGTTTCACCCAGGCCGTAAGCGCCGGTAATGAACACCACGTCACGGAATCCGGATTCGGTATCGAGGGTGAACATCACCCCGGCGGTACCGGTTTCCGAACGGACCATGCGCTGCACGCCAGCCGACAGCGCGACCAGCTTGTGGTCAAAGCCCTGGTGGACGCGGTAGGAAATGGCCCGGTCGTTGAACAGCGAGGCGAAAACTTCCTTGGCCGCACGGATCACGTTGTCCACGCCACGGATGTTGAGGAAGGTTTCCTGCTGGCCGGCGAACGACGCGTCAGGCAAGTCTTCAGCGGTGGCCGAAGAACGCACGGCCACGGCCAGGTTGGGGTTACCGGCCGACAGGGCAGCGAAAGCCTCACGGATTTCAGTGTTCAGGCGCTCGGGGAATTCGGCTTCCATGATCCATTGGCGAATCTGGGCACCAGTTTTGGCCAGGGCATTGACGTCATCGACGTCCAAAGCATCCAGAGCAGCGTGGATCTGATCGTTCAGACCACTCTGCTCAAGGAAATCACGGTAGGCCTGGGCCGTGGTGGCAAAGCCACCAGGTACCGAAACGCCAGCACCGGCGAGGTTGCTGATCATTTCGCCTAGGGATGCGTTCTTGCCTCCCACGTGCTCCACATCATGGACGCCGAGCTTATCGAGGGAAACTACGTACTCTACCAAGGTGATCTCTCCACTAACTGTTATGCGTTGTTCGGAAAAGCTCATGTGCCCGGGCGCTTGTGGCCCAAGCCTGGAAAAAGCGAGAATGCGGGCCATCAGGGCCAGCAAACGCGCCTATCATATCCAAGAATCGTCATCAGCTTAAGGCTAACGTCGCAAATGAAACGATCCGCGTTCTTTATCTCCGACGGCACAGGCATCACCGCCGAGACCCTGGGGCAAAGCCTGTTGGCGCAATTTGAAAACACGCCGTTCAACAAGTTCACCCGGCCGTATATCGACAGCGTCGAAAAAGCCCGGGCCATGGTCCTGCAAATCAATCAGGCCGCTGAACGCGACGAAGCCCGACCGATCATTTTCGACACCATCGTCAACCAGGAAATACGCGAGATTCTGGCCACCTCAAATGGCTTCATGATCGACATTTTCTCGACCTTTCTCGCCCCGCTGGAACAAGAGCTTAGTTCACACTCCTCGTACTCGGTGGGCAAGTCGCACTCCATTGGTCAACACTCCAATTACATGGAACGCATCGAGGCGGTGAACTTCGCGCTCGACAACGACGACGGCGCCCGCACGCATTATTACGACAAGGCCGACATCATTCTGGTGGGCGTGTCGCGCTGCGGTAAAACCCCGACGTGCCTGTACATGGCCATGCAGTTCGGTATCCGCGCAGCCAACTATCCGCTGACCGAAGACGACATGGAGCGCCTGCAGCTGCCCGCCGCACTGAAGAACCATCGCAACAAGCTGTTCGGCCTGACCATCGACCCTGACCGGCTGACTGCAATCCGCCATGAACGCAAACCCAACAGCCGTTATGCCAGCTACGCACAGTGCGAGTTTGAAGTGCGCGAAGTCGAGAACCTGTTCCGCCGTGAAAACATCCCGAACCTCAACTCCACGCACTTCTCTGTGGAAGAGATCTCGGCCAAGGTGCTGGTGGAAAAAGGCGTTGAAAGACGCTTCAAGTAAGCAATGGGCGCGACACTATGCCGCAACCGGCGAGTCACTCTGATATTCCTGCCAGGAATGGCGGCATAGAAATTCAGAATTTTATTAATAGGTGACGCTCGCTTAGTGTGGACTCCCAAGTCATAAGGAGATGCCCCGTGAGCGACGACCACCTGCTGCTACATGTCGACAGCCACTACACCAGCCCATGGGCTTTGGCCGTTTTCGTGACATTGCGTGAGAAGCATCTGCCCTTCTCGTTGCGCACACTCGACCTGGACCGCGGCGACCATCAGGCGCCAGACTACATAGACCTGTCGCTGACCCGCCGCGTCCCGACCCTGGTGCAGGGCGACTTTGCGCTCTCGGAATCCTCGGCAGTCATTGAGTACCTGGAAGACAGCTTCGCTGAACACCCGGTATTGCCCACCGATCGTCAGTTGCGTGCCAGGGCACGGCAGATTCAGGCCTGGCTGCGCAGTGACCTGCTGCCCATTCGTCAGGAGCGCTCGACCCTGGTGGTGTTCTACGGCCAGAAGGTCGCGGCCCCGTTGTCAGCCAATGCGCAGGCTGCGGCCGACAAGCTGATCAAGGCCGCCCAGAGCCTGCTGGCCGATGGCCGGGATTATCTGTTCGGAAACTGGTCGATTGTCGACGTGGAATTGGCAGTCACCCTCAACCGCCTGATCCTTAACGGCGACCCGGTGCCTCAGGCGCTGGTGGAGTACACCAGCCGCCAGTGGCAGCATCCGGCTGTGCAGGAGTGGCTCAACCTGCAGCGGCCCGCGCTGTAGCGGCTGCCAGGCTTGCGCGACTTAAGCCGCTCCCGCCGGCACCCGCACCCAGCCTTCCATCAACACCCTCGCGCTGCGGCTCATGATGGCCTTGGTCACCTGCCACTGGCCGTCGACCTCGACAGCCTCGGCACCGACCCGCAAGGTGCCGGACGGATGACCGAAACGCACCGCCTGGCGCGGCTGGCCGCCGGCGGCCAGGTTCACCAGGGTGCCGGGCACCGCCGCTGCGGTGCCGATGGCCACGGCCGCAGTGCCCATCATCGCGTGGTGCAGCTTGCCCATCGACACGGCCCGCACCAGCAGGTCGATGTCCTGGGCGCGGACGGTTTTACCACTGGAGGCGCTGTAGTCCGCCGGCGGTGCCACGAAAGCCACCTTGGGGGTGTGCTGGCGCTGCGCCGCTTCGCTGAGCTGACTGATCAGGCCCATGCGCAGCGCGCCTTCGGCACGGATGCTTTCCAGCAACGCCAGAGCCTTGGGGTCAGCGTTGATATCGACCTGCAACTCGGTGCCGCTGTAGCCCAGATCCTGGGCATTGATGAACACCGTGGGAATACCGGCGTTGATCAAGGTGGCGTTAAGACTGCCCAGCCCCGGAATCTGCAACTCGTCGACCCGGTTACCGGTGGGAAACATCGAACCGCCCTCGCCGTCTTCATCGGCGGCCGGATCGAGAAACTCCAGCTGCACCTCAGCCGCCGGGAAGGTAACCCCATCGAGTTCGAAGTCACCGGTTTCCTGCACCAGGCCTGCGCTGATCGGAATATGGGCAATGATGGTCTTGCCAATATTGGCCTGCCAGATCCGCACGATGGCCACGCCGTCATGGGGGATACGGCCCGGCTCGACCAGCCCGCTGCTGATCGCGAAGGCCCCCACCGCAGCAGAAAGATTGCCGCAGTTACCGCTCCAGTCGACGAAGGGTTTGTCGATCGCCACCTGACCGAACAGGTAATCGACGTCGTGGCCCTCGCGCTGGCTGCGCGAGAGGATCACCGTCTTGCTGGTGCTGGAGGTCGCCCCGCCCATGCCGTCGATCTGTTTTTCATAGGGGTCGGGGCTGCCGATTACCCGCAGCAGCAGCGCGTCGCGGGCCGGCCCTGCCACCTGCGCCGCTTGCGGCAGGTCATCAAGGACGAAAAACACCCCCTTGCTGGTGCCGCCGCGCATGTAGGTGGCGGGAATTCTGAGTTGCGCCGGATGAGCCATCAACAGGTCTCCTGAAATCGTGGCGGAATTGTCCGCGAAACATTACAACCGGGCATCAAGCCACCTCGCCGGCCAGGAAATCCTGGGCAAAACGCTGCAATACCCCGCCTGCCTCATAGATCGACACTTCTTCAGCGGTATCCAGACGACAGGTCATCGGCACCTCAAGGCGCTCGCCGTTACGCCGGGTAATCACCAGGGTAAGGGTCGCCCGCGGCGTACGCTCACCCACCACGTCGAACACTTCAGAACCGTCGATGCCCAGGGTCAGACGGTTGGTGCCGGGTTTGAACTCCAGCGGCAGCACCCCCATACCCACCAGGTTGGTGCGGTGGATACGCTCGAAACCCTCGGCTGCGATGGCCTCGACGCCAGCCAGGCGCACCCCCTTGGCGGCCCAGTCGCGAGACGAGCCCTGACCATAGTCGGCGCCGGCGATGATGATCAACGGCTGCTTGCGCTGCATGTAGGTTTCGATGGCCTCCCACATGCGGGTGACCTGGCCTTGCGGCTCGATACGCGCCAGCGAGCCTTTCTGGACCTTGCCGTCCACCACCGCCATTTCGTTGACCAGTTGCGGGTTGGCGAACGTTGCCCGCTGCGCGGTCAGGTGATCGCCGCGGTGCGTCGCATAAGAGTTGAAGTCCTCTTCCGGCAGGCCCATTTTCGCCAGATATTCACCCGCCGCGCTGCTGGCCATAATGGCGTTGGACGGCGACAGGTGGTCGGTGGTGATGTTGTCAGGCAACACCGCCAGCGGGCGCATGCCCTTAAGGGTGCGTTCGCCGGCCAGCGCCCCCTCCCAGTAAGGCGGGCGACGAATATAGGTACTCATCGGCCGCCAGTCGTACAACGGCGCGACTGCGGTTTGATCCGCCTCAATGGCGAACATCGGGATGTAGACCTGGCGGAACTGCTCGGGTTTGACCGAGGCACGCACCACAGCGTCGATTTCCTCGTCGCTGGGCCAGATGTCCTTGAGGCGAATGTCCTTGCCGTCGGCCACCCCCAGCACGTCGTTCTCGATATCGAAACGGATCGTCCCGGCGATGGCATAGGCAACCACCAGCGGCGGCGACGCCAGAAAGGCCTGCTTTGCGTAAGGGTGGATACGCCCGTCAAAGTTGCGATTGCCGGACAACACCGCCGTGGCATACAGGTCACGGTCAATGATTTCCTGCTGGATCTGCGGCTCCAGCGCACCGGACATACCATTGCAAGTGGTGCAGGCAAACGCCACCACGCCAAAACCGAGTTGCTCCAGTTCGGATGTGAGCCCGGCCTCGTCCAGATACAGCGCCACTGTTTTGGAGCCCGGCGCCAGGGAGGATTTGACCCACGGTTTGCGGGTCAGCCCCAGCCGGTTGGCGTTACGCGCCAGCAGCCCGGCCGCGATGACATTGCGCGGGTTGCTGGTATTGGTGCAACTGGTGATCGCGGCGATGATCACCGCGCCATCGGGCATCTGCCCCGGCACTTGCTGCCAGGCACTGGCAATACCCTTGGCGGCCAGATCAGTGGTCGCGACCCACGCATGAGGGTTGGAGGGGCCGGCCATGCTGCGCACCACACTGGACAAATCGAAGCTCAATACCCGCTCGTACTGCACCTCGGCCAGGCTGTCGGACCACAGGCCGGCAATCTTCGCGTAGTGCTCGACCAGTTGCACTTGCTGTTCTTCACGCCCCGTGAGGCGCAAATAGTCCAGCGTCTGCTGATCGATGGAGAACATCGCAGCGGTGGCGCCATATTCCGGTGCCATATTGGAGATGGTCGCGCGGTCGCCCAGCGTCAGGCTGGAGGCACCGGCGCCGTAAAATTCCAGGTACGCACCGACCACCTTTTGCTGGCGCAGGTATTGGGTCAGGGCCAGCACCACATCGGTGGCAGTAATGCCCGGCTGACGGCTGCCAGTCAGTTCGACACCGATGATGTCCGGCAAGCGCATCCATGACGCACGGCCCAGCATCACATTCTCGGCCTCCAGACCACCGACGCCAATGGCGATCACCCCCAGGGCATCGACGTGCGGCGTGTGGCTGTCGGTGCCGACCAGGGTGTCGGGGAACGCCACACCGTCAAGCACCTGCACCACCGGCGACATTTTCTCCAGATTGATCTGGTGCATGATGCCGTTGCCGGGCGGGATCACCTCGACGTTCTTGAACGCCTTTTTGGTCCAGTCAATGAAGTGGAAGCGATCCTCGTTGCGGCGGTCCTCGATGGCACGGTTCTTTTCGAACGCCTGCGGGTCATAGCCGCCGCATTCCACGGCCAGCGAATGGTCGACGATCAGTTGCACCGGCACCACCGGGTTGACCCGCGCCGGGTCACCGCCCTGATCAGCGATCGCATCGCGCAGCCCGGCCAGATCCACCAGTGCGGTCTGGCCGAGGATGTCATGACACACCACCCGTGCCGGGAACCACGGGAAATCCAGGTCGCGGCGACGCTCGATCAATTGGCTCAATGACGCACGGAGGCTGGCTGGCGCGCAGCGGCGCAGCAGGTTTTCTGCCAGCACCCGCGAGGTGTATGGCAGCCCCGCCCAGGCACCGGGGCTGATGGCCTCCACCGCTTCACGGGCATCGAAATACTCGAGCGCGGTGCCAGGCAGAGGTTTGCGGTATTGAAGATTCATGGGGCGCAGACTCGGTCACGGTAGGATTTAAGGGTGGGAGGCTCATGGTTGGCCTCCCTGCCCGTTCAGCGTTGCTCCAGCGCCACGAAAGGCCGCTGCGCGACGCCGATATATTCCGCGCTGGGGCGGATGATGCGGTTATTGGCCCGCTGCTCGAACACATGCGCGGCCCAGCCAGTCAGCCGCGAGCAGACGAAGATCGGCGTGAACAGCTTGGTCGGGATACCCATGAAGTGGTACGCCGAAGCATGGTAGAAGTCGGCGTTGGGGAACAGCTTCTTCTCGTCCCACATGACCTTGTCAATGGCCTCGGACACCGGGAACAGCACGGTATCGCCTGCTTGCGCGGCCAGTTGCCGTGACCAGTCCTTGATCACCTCGTTGCGCGGATCCGAATCACGGTAGATCGCATGGCCAAAGCCCATGATCTTTTCTTTACGGGCCAGCATGCCGAGCGTGCCTTCAGTGGCCTCTTCTGCCGAGCCAAAGCGCTGGATCATTTCCATTGCAGCTTCGTTGGCACCGCCATGCAGCGGGCCACGCAACGTGCCGATCGCAGCCGTGACACAGGAGAACAGGTCCGACAGGGTCGAGGCACACACCCGAGCGGTAAAGGTCGAGGCATTGAATTCATGCTCGGCGTACAGAATCAACGAGACGTTCATCACTTTGCGATGCAGCTCGCTGGGGCTCTTGCCCGAGAGCAGACGCAGGAAATGGCTGGCCAGGTCCGGCTCATCGCTGCTGCAGTCGATGCGTTGAGCGTCGTGACTGAAGCGATACCAGTAGCACATGATCGCCGGAAAGGCCGCCAGCAGGCGGTCGGTGGCGGCGCGCTGCTGGTCGAAACCCTGCTCCGGCTCAAGGGTGCCGAGCATCGACGCGCCCGTGCGCATCACATCCATCGGATGGGTGCTGGCCGGGATACGCTCAAGCACTTCTTTCAAGGCTTGCGGCAGGTCACGCAGTGTTTTCAGGCGCTGCTGGTAATCGGCCAACTGCGCCTGAGTCGGCAGTTCACCGTCCAGCAGCAGGTAAGCGACTTCCTCGAAACTGGCGCCTGCGGCCAGTTCACGTACATCGTAACCACGGTAGGTGAGCCCGGCGCCGGACTGGCCGACGGTGGACAGGGCAGTCTGGCCGGCGACCTGACCACGCAGGCCGGCGCCACTCAATACTTTTGCTTCAGCCATGACATTCTCCGGTTATCTGTTTTTTCTGGGAATGGGCAATCTTTTCGGGTTGTTCACAGTCTTGCGACGATCATCTGCAGGAGCGAGCTTGCTCGCGAAGGGGCCGCGAAAGCCACAGCATCTGCTGCATATGTGCCGCAGTCTTGGCTAGCAAGCCAGCTCCCACCGACGTACAGACGCCTGACCGAGCTGTACCTGGTTCAGCCCTTCTTCTGGGCAAACAGCGCATCAAGCTTTTGCTCGAAGCGGTGGTAATCGATCGCGTCGTACAGCTCCATGCGGGTTTGCATGCTGTCGATCACGTTCTTCTGCGTGCCGTCGCGGCGGATGGCGTTAAATACGTTTTCTGCGGCCTTGTTCATCGCGCGGAACGCCGACAGCGGATAAAGCACCAGGCCTACGCCCACCTCACGCAACTCGTCAGTGCTGAACAGCGGCGTGGCACCGAATTCGGTGATATTGGCCAGGATCGGCACGCCGACCCGGCTGGCGAACTGCTGATACATGGAAAGCTCGGTGATCGCCTCCGGGAACACCATGTCGGCCCCGGCTTCAATGCAGGCCGCCGCGCGTTCCAGCGCCGCGTCCAGACCTTCAACCGCCAGCGCGTCGGTGCGTGCCATGATCACAAAGCTAGGATCGGTACGGGCATCCACTGCGGCCTTGATGCGGTCGACCATCTCCTGCTGGGAGACGATTTCCTTGTTGGGCCGGTGGCCGCAACGCTTGGCGCCGACCTGGTCCTCGATATGAATGCCGGCGGCACCGGCCTTGATCATCGAGCGTACGGTCCGCGCCACATTGAAGGCCGACGAGCCGAAGCCGGTGTCGGCATCCACCAGCAGCGGCAGATCGCAGACATCGGTGATACGCCGCACATCGATCAGCACGTCTTCAAGACCCGAAATCCCCAGATCCGGCAAGCCCAGCGAACCTGCCGCTACCCCGCCACCTGACAGATAAATAGCCTTGAACCCGGCGCGCTGGGCCAACAGGGCGTGGTTGGCGTTAATGGTGCCCACCACTTGCAGGGGCTGCTCGCTGGCCACTGCATCGCGCAGGCGCTGGCCGGGACTGGTATGGACGTGACTCATGCTTCACCTCGGTCGGGGGCGGCCTGGTAATGCCGCTCGATATTGCGTCGGGAGGCGCCGATATGGCGGCGCATCAAAAGTTCGGCCAGCTCGCCATCACGGTCGGCGATCGCATCGAGAATGCGATGATGCTCGGCAAAGGCCTGGCGGGGACGATTGGGTGTCGTGGAGAACTGAATGCGGTACATGCGCACCAACTGATACAGCTCGCCGCACAGCATCTGGCTCAGGGTCTGGTTGCCGCTGCCCTGAATGATCCGGTAGTGGAAATCAAAATCGCCCTCCTGCTGGTAGTAGCCCAGCCCGGCCTGGAACGCTGCGTCGTGCTCATGGGTATGCAGCACGTCGCGCAATTGCTGGATCTGCGCCTCGCTCATCCGCTCGGCCGCCAGCCGACAAGCCAACCCTTCCAGCGACTCACGGATCTGGTACAGCTCGATCATCTGCGCATGGGTAAGCGACACTACCCGCGCCCCGACGTGCGGCACCCGCACGACCAGCCGCTGGCCTTCGAGCCTGTGAATTGCCTCACGCAGCGGACCACGACTGATGCCGTAGGTGCGCGCCAGCTCCGGTTCAGAGATTTTGCTGCCGGGGGCGATTTCGCCGCTGACAATAGCGGCCTGGATACGCCGGAACACATTCTCGGAAAGTGTTTCAGTTTCTTGCCCGGCAGGTACGCCGGCTGGCGGCAACGGCTCAACCACATCCAGCATATTGTCGACACCTTTGATTTCACATACCCGACAATCTAGCCAACGATAGAAAATACGTCAAAACAAATACATGGATTGTCGACAATCGTCTAATACCGGACGAAACAATGATAGCTGGCAGTTGGCTGGCGTCATAAAGGCTTCATGTTAGAATGCCCGGCGTTTTTTGCCCCTCTTTACATGACCTGCGAACCCATAGCCCCGCTGCGGGTCTGAGGCTGTCACCGTTTTTCTCCGATGTACCAGGACCCAATGACCCGCTTTTTTCTGTTCTGCCTGCTGATACTGCCCCTACCCGCACTCGCTGCCGACCGATCGGTCTACGGCCTGAACGAATACGCCCGGCTGCCGGAAATCGACCTTGATGTGCCCGCCAAGCTCGACACCGGTGCTGTCACCGCCTCACTGAGCGCCCGTGACATCTCGTATTTCACCCGTGACGGGCAACGCTGGGTGCGCTTCTACCTGGCCATCGACAAGGCTCATGCCCACCCCATCGAGAAACCGCTGCTGCGGGTCGGCCAGATCAAGCGCCGCGCCGATGATATGGGCGCCAATAAAGAACAGCAGTACAGCGCCAGGCCGGTGATCAGCCTGGACGTCTGCCTGGGTGAAGATTTACGTCACCTGGAAGTGAACTTGACCGACCGCCGCGCTTTCCAATACCCGCTTTTGATTGGCGCCGACGCGCTCAAACGCTTCAACGCGATGGTCGACCCCAGCTTGAAATACGCCGCCGGCAAACCTGCCTGTGCCGCCAAAATCGCTCAACACGCAGAGTAATCCCATGCGCGCTCTTACCCTTCACCTGAAAATCCTGATCGGCGTCCTGGTCACCTTGGGCCTGGCGATCACGGCCTGGCAGGTATTGGTGCTCGGCATCCCGATGACCGAAGACGAAACCGACGACCTGTGGAATATCGACGCCAAGATCGAATTCCTCGCCAACGCCAAAGAGTCGGTCAAAGTGCAGATGTTTGTTCCGCCGCTGAACCAGGACTACATCAGCCTCAACGAGAGCTTCATCGCCAATAACTATGGGGTCAGCGTCAATCGCGTCGACGGCAACCGCAAGGCCACCTGGTCATCGCGCCGCGCCAACGGTAACCAGACCCTGTACTACCGGCTGGTGCTGACCAAACGCTACAGCGCTGACAAACCCAAGCCCAAAGGCCCGATTTTCCGCGATAGCCTGCCGGTAGAAGGGGCCGAGAAGATCGCCGCCGACGCCCTGCTGGCCCCCATACGCCAGCACTCGGCGGATGTCGAAACCTTCGTCAGCGAGGCGATCAAGCGGGTCAACAACAGCAACGACGATAACGCCAAGTTGCTGCTCGGAGGCGATCCGTCGCCGGCCCGCAGGGCCCAGGTGGTCGACCTGCTGCTGTCGATCGCGCATGTGCCAATGGAAAAGGTACACACCATTCGCCTCGAAGCAGGCACCCCGCAGACTCCGGAACTGTGGCTGCGCAGCTTCAACGGCAAGGATTGGCTGTATTTCAACCCACTGACCGGTGAGTCCGGCCTGCCGGGCGATCGCCTGCTGTGGTGGACTGGCGACGAGCCGCTGGTCAGCGTGGATGGCGCCCGCAAGGCCACGGTGAGCTTCACCCTGAGTAACAGCGAGATGAACGCCATCCGCCTGGCCCAGCTCACCGATGAAAACACCGACGCCGACTTTCTTTCCTACTCGCTGTACGGCCTGCCGCTACAAACCCAGCAGAGCTTCATGATCATGGTCATGATCCCCATCGGCGTGCTGGTGATTCTGGTGCTGCGCAACCTGATCGGCCTGCAGACCCTGGGCACCTTCACACCGGTCCTGATCGCCCTGGCCTTTCGCGAGACCCAGCTGGACTTCGGCATCCTGCTGTTTACCGTGATCACCGCGCTGGGCCTGTCACTGCGCTCTTACCTTGAGCATCTCAAGCTACAGATGCTGCCGCGCCTGTCGGTGGTGCTGACCTTCGTGGTGGTACTGATCGCGGTCATCAGCGTGTTCAGTCACAAGCTGGGCATCGAACGCGGCCTGTCGGTATCGCTGTTCCCGATGGTGATCCTGACCATGACCATCGAACGGCTGTCGATCACCTGGGAAGAGCGCGGCGCCAGCCATGCCATGAAAGTCGGGGCGGGCACCCTGTTCGCCGCCTCGCTGGCCTACCTGATCATGACCGTGCCGGAGCTGACCTACTTTGTGTTCACCTTCCCGGCCATCCTGCTGGTGCTGGTCGGCTTCATGCTTGCCATGGGTCGCTACCGCGGTTATCGCCTGACCGAGCTGGTTCGTTTTCGCGCCTTCCTCAAAGAGGAAGACGCCAAATGATTGGCTGGTGGAAGACCTGGAAGGAACTGCAAGCGCGCGGCATCATGGGCATCAACCGGCGTAACGCCGACTACGTGCTCAAGTACAACAAGCGCAGCCTGTACCCGATTGTTGATGACAAGATCATCACCAAGGAGCGCGCCATCAGCGCCGGCATTCATGTGCCGCAGATGTACGGCGTGATCTCCACCGAGAAGGAAATCGACCGTCTGGACGAGATCATCGGTGGCCATGATGATTTCGTTATCAAGCCGGCCCAAGGTGCCGGTGGCGACGGCATCATGGTCATCGCCGACCGTTTCGAGGACAGCTTTCGCAGTGTCTCCGGGCGACTGGTCAGCCGTTCGGAGATCGAGCACCAGATTTCCAGCATCCTCACCGGCCTGTATTCGCTGGGCGGCCATCGCGACCGGGCGCTGATCGAATACCGGGTAATTCCCGACACCATCTTCAAGAGCATCAGCTATGAAGGTGTGCCCGACATTCGCATCATCGTGCTAATGGGCTATCCGGTGATGGCCATGCTGCGTTTGCCGACCCGTCAGTCCGGCGGCAAGGCCAACCTGCACCAGGGTGCCATCGGCGTGGGCGTCGACCTGGCCACCGGCATCACCCTCAAAGGCACCTGGCTGAACCGCATCATCAGCAAACACCCCGACACCGCCAATGCGGTGGATGGGGTGCAACTGCCCTATTGGGACGGGTTCATGAAGCTGGCGGCCGAATGTTACGAGCTGTGCGGCCTGGGCTATATCGGCGTCGACATGGTGCTGGACCAGGAAAAAGGCCCGTTGATTCTCGAACTCAATGCCCGCCCCGGCCTGAACATCCAGATTGCCAATGACTGCGGCCTGACTCTGCGCACCCATGCCATTGAAGCGCATCTGGAAAAGCTGGCGCTCAACGATGAACAACAAACCCCGGAGCAACGGGTTAGGTTCGTTCAGCAGCTGTTTGGCCACGTGCCCGCCTGACCCGCATACTTCGCACGCCAGCCAGACAACGACAGGGGTCTGTCCTGATGGGGCGCCGGTGATTACAATCAGCGCCTTTCCGTCGTTGATCGTAGTCACGCATGCCAACCTGCACGCTGCACCCTTTGCCGTACTCCCCTGATCCGGGTGTCTATTTCGCCAGGATTCGCCAGGCGCCCGGCGCCGTGTTGCTCGACAGTGGTCGGCCGACGGCGCAGCGCGGCCGCTTTGACCTGTGCAGCGCCTGGCCATTGGAAACCCTGCAATGCCAACAGCAGGAAAGCGGCGAGGCATTCCTGCAACGCCTGCGCCAGGCATTGACCCAACTTGGCAGCGCCGACCTGCCGACAGGCTGCGAGCTGCCTTTCGCAGGCGGCTTGATGGGCTACCTGGGCTATGACTTCGGCCGTCGTCTGGAAACCCTGCCGGGCCAGTCGGTGGACGACCTGCAACTGGCAGACGCCCAAATAGGGCTGTATGCCTGGGCACTGATCAGCGACCATCAGGCCGCTACCAGCCAGTTGATGTTTCATCCCGCCCTGGCCAGCACCGAGCGCCAGCGGCTGATCGAGCTATTCAGCCAACCGGGCGATAACCGTGTTGACACCTTCCGGCTGCACAGCCCGTTTGCCGCCAACCTCAGCGCCGACCAGTACCGCGCAGCGTTTACCCGCCTGCAGCACTACATTCAGGCAGGCGACTGCTATCAGGTCAACCTGACCCAACGCTTCCAGGCCACCTGCTCGGGTGATCCGTGGGCGGCCTATACCGCTCTACGCGAAGCCTGCCCGACGCCCTTCTCGGGCTATATACCGTTAGCCGAAGGTGCTGCGCTGCTGAGCGTATCGCCGGAGCGCTTCGTTCAGGTGCACCAAGGCCAGGTTGAAACCCGCCCCATCAAAGGCACCCGGCCACGCAGCCTGGACGCTGACGAAGACCAGCGGCTGGCCGATGAGTTGCTGGCCAGCCCGAAGGATCGTGCAGAAAACCTGATGATCGTCGACCTGCTGCGCAACGACATGGGCCGCAACTGCCGGACCGGCTCGGTGCGGGTGCCGGAGCTGTTCAGCATCGAAAGCTACCCCAACGTGCACCACCTGGTCAGCAGCATCACCGGCGAACTGGCCGCCGACCGTGACGCCCTGGATTTGCTCGGCGGCAGCTTTCCCGGCGGCTCCATCACCGGCGCCCCCAAGATCCGGGCCATGCAGATCATCGATGAACTGGAACCACAGCGCCGCGCCCTGTACTGCGGCTCGCTGCTGTATCTGGACGTGCGCGGCGAAATGGACAGCTCGATTGCCATCCGCAGCCTGCTGGTCAAGGATGGCAAGGTGTCCTGCTGGGCCGGCGGCGGCATCGTTGCCGACTCGCAATGCGAGGCGGAATATCAGGAATGCTTTACCAAAGTCGGTGTGCTACTGCGTACCCTGGAGAGCCTGTAGGAGCCGCTTCAGCGGCGAAAGCTTGCGCCGCTGAAGAAGCCCGGCGGTGCCCGCCCTACAGGCTCAACTCACGATTCGACGCCTTGATGAACTCTTTCTTCAAGTCCTCAAAGCTATGCACCGCCGGGAACTGCGGGAATTCGCGAATCACGTTGTCCGGCGCATGGAACAGAATTCCGGCGTCGGCTTCTCCTAACATGGTGGTGTCGTTGTACGAATCGCCGGCCGCGATCACTCGGTAGTACAGGCTCTTGAAGGCCAGTACCGACTGGCGCTTGGGGTCTTTCTGGCGCAATTGATAGCTGATCACCCGATCCGTCTCGTCAGTGATCAGGCGGTGGCACAGCAGGGTCGGGAAGCCCAGTTGACGCATCAGCGGCTGCGAGAACTCGTAGAAGGTATCCGAGAGGATGACCACCTGAAAGCGCTCGCGCAGCCAGTCGACGAACTCCACGGCGCCGTCGAGCGGCTTGAGGGTGCCGATCACTGCCTGAATATCGGACAGCTTCAGGCCATGCTCGTCAAGAATGCGCAGGCGCTGCTTCATCAGCACGTCATAGTCGGGAATGTCCCGGGTGGTTGCCCGCAGGGCTTCGATACCGGTTTTTTCGGCAAAGGCGATCCAGATTTCCGGAACCAGCACACCTTCCAGGTCGAGACAGGCAATTTCCACAGAACACTCCTTGAATGGATCTTGAGAGAAGCGGCACTTTAGAGGCTAATGTCGCCACAGCGCAAGCTGACGTCGCATCTGGAAAAAACCTCACCACTGTCAGGCTCCACGCGGGGGCAACGCGCTCACACTCAGACAGTTTTTGTTACCATGGCCGCCACCACGAGCGCTTAAGCGCCACCTCAGTACTAGGAACACACCTGATGAGCCAACCATTCGACGTTGCCGAACTGGCCGCGGCGTACGCCAACAAATCCCCCCAGGACATCCTTAAACTGGCCTTTACTCACTTCGGCGATGAACTGTGGATCTCGTTCAGCGGTGCCGAAGACGTGGTGCTGGTGGACATGGCCTGGAAGATCAACAAGAACGTCAAGGTCTTCAGCCTCGACACCGGCCGTCTGCATCCGGAAACCTACCGTTTCATCGACAAGGTGCGCGAGACCTACGCCATCGACATCGATATCATTTCGCCGGATCACAGCAAGCTTGAGCCTTTCGTACGCGAAAAGGGCCTGTTCAGCTTTTACAAGGATGGCCACGGTGAATGCTGCGGTGTGCGCAAGATCGAACCGCTGCGCCGCAAGCTGAGCACAGTGAAAGCCTGGGCCACCGGCCAGCGCCGCGATCAGAGCCCGGGCACCCGCAGCCAGGTTGCCGCCCTGGAAATCGACAGTGCGTTCTCGACCCCAGAGCGCCCACTGTACAAGTTCAACCCGCTGGCACAGATGAGCAGTGAAGAAGTGTGGGGCTATATCCGCATGCTGGAACTGCCCTACAACAGCCTGCACGAACGCGGCTTCATCAGCATCGGCTGCGAACCCTGCACCCGCCCGGTGCTGCCGAACCAGCACGAGCGCGAAGGCCGCTGGTGGTGGGAAGAGTCGACCCAGAAAGAATGCGGGCTGCACGCTGGCAATTTGATCAGCAAGGCTTGAGCAAGCTGCCGTAGGAGCGACCTTGGTCGCGAAGATTGGCCAGACGCCGCAAATGCGGAGGCTGTATCGGCTCTTTCGCGACCGAGGTCGCTCCTACAGTTGTTCACTTTGGTATTTGTCAGTGAACAGGCAATTCCACGCCGGCGAACAGCTCTTCAAGCTCTTGCTTGTTATGGCAATGAATGGCCTTGGCCATCATTTCACGGGTCAGGTGCGGGGCGAATTTTTCGATGAAGTCGCACATGAAGCCGCGCAGGAAGGTACCGCGACGGAAGGCGATCTTGGTCACGCTCGATTCGAACAGATGGCTGGCATCCAGCGCCACCAGATCCTTGTCCAGCTCCTCATCGACCGCCATGTGCGCGACGATCCCCACCCCCAGGTTCAGCCGCACATAGGTTTTGATGACGTCGGCGTCAGCCGCAGTGAACACAACCTTGGGCACCAGGCCACGATTGCTGAATGCTTCGTCGAGCTTTGAACGGCCAGTGAAGCCGAACACGTAGGTTACGATCGGGTACTCGGCAAGCAATTCAAGGGTCAGTTTCGGCGCCTTGGTCAGCGGATGCCCCTGCGGCACTACCACACAACGGTTCCAGCGATAGCACGGCATCATGATCAGATCACCGAACTGCTCCAGCGCTTCGGTGGCAATCGCAAAGTCCACCGTACCATCAGAAGCCATCTCGGCTATCTGTGTCGGTGAACCCTGGTGCATGTGCAAGGCCACATCCGGATACTGCTTGATGAAACTGCCAATGATCGGCGGCAGGGCATAGCGCGCCTGGGTATGGGTCGTGGCAATCGACAGGGTGCCTTTCTTCTCGTTGGAGAATTCCTGGGCAATCTGTTTGATGCTCTCGACCTTGCGCAGAATTTCGCCTGCGGTCGTGATGATCCGCTCGCCAGCCGGGGTGACCCGGGTCAGGTGCTTGCCGCTGCGGGCAAAGACTTCCACGCCCAGCTCGTCTTCGAGCAGGCGAATCTGTTTACTGATCCCCGGCTGGGAGGTGTACAGGCTCTGGGCCGTCGCCGAAACGTTGAGGTCGTGGTGCGCCACTTCCCAGATATAGCGCAGTTGTTGAAGCTTCATAGGTATCCCTCAAGCAGATGGGCATCAGCGACGGTATATAACTGTATTAATGGTCTGAGTTAGAAAGCTAGAACTTTTTATCACCTTTACGCGGTAATGGCACGCGCGATTTCACTTCAGACCATCAATTTTTTCATCGCTGCCCGCTCTGCATCATGGGCACCATGTAAACCGGTACAACCGAATACTGCAAAACCCGGGCAACGGTACGCCCGATCGGCGCGCCCTCCCCGACCATTCGGCTATGACTGCCGATGACCAGCAGGTCTACAGCCAGTTCACGTGCCTGTTCGAGAATCACATCGCAAGGATCGCCCTGCACGACTCGCACCGTGCGGATGAAGGACAGGTCCTGATGCCCTTCGCCCAGCTCTTCACGAAACCCGTCGAGCATCCGTTGCTCTATGCCTTCCATGAATGTACTCACGCCTTTGCCGTGCAACTGCCGGAGTGCTTCATCATCCAGATAGCTCTGTAGCACCGACTCGGCGAACAGCCCCAGCGGCTCGACAACATGGATGACGTGCAGCCGCGCATTGAAGGTTCGAGCCAGTGCCAACGCATGTTGCGTCACGTAAGGCGCGTACAGACCGAGATCTGTGGCATACAGCATCGAACGAATCATACGGCCTCCCGGACTGCCAGAAATGGCGGAGATTGATTGAGCTTAGCAGCGCCCTACCAATGCGGCGGCGAACCTGGCACCGGTCCGCCATGCCCGTATCAGCTTATGCCAGGGCGGCTGGCACATCCGCCCGTTGACGACGATCGATGAATGTCAGCGCCTGATACAGCATGCGCACCTGTGGCATGTCACATCCGGCGACACGGGCTGCGTTCAGCGGTGCTTCGTAAATGGCCTGTAGCTCCAGCGGGCGCCGCTCACGGTAATCGAGGTACATGCTCGGCCAGTAGTCGGGCATTTTTTCGGTAAAGCTGAACAGGGTCTGGGCATACTGCTCCGGCAGCACATGGCCACAGGCAGCAGCGCCCTGAATCACTTCATTCATCAGGCTCACAATCAGCTCGCGAACAGCCGGGTCATTCATCAGTGCCCCGGTACCCGCCTGCAGCACCACCGACAACCCGTTATAAGGCACATTCCAGACCAGCTTCTGCCAGCGCGCCTGCTGCAGATCTGCCATGGCCTGGCTGTCCACCCCGGCAGCGCGCAGTAATGCTGCGCCCTCCTCGACCACCGCCTGACGCTGCGCCGACTCGCTTGCCGGACCACTGTGATAGCCCAGGTTGACCGCACCACCGGACTGATGCACGACGACACCGGGCGCCTGGCGGTACACCGCGATGAAACACAGCCCGCCAAGAATATGCAGGGTCTCGGGCAGCAAGGCACGTAATTGGTCTTCGACACCGAGACCGTTCTGCAACAGCACAATCCGCGCGCCAGGCGCGGCGGCCTGGGCGATCAACGGAGCCAGGTCAGCGTTAGAGGTCGATTTGGCGCCGACCAGCAACCAGTCGCAGGGCGGCATGTCGGCAACGCTGCGGTGGGCATTGACCGGTGCAAGCAGCAAGGGGCCGTGTACCTGGCTGTCGACCCGCAACCCCTGCCGGCACACGGCAGCGAATTCGCTACGCAGTAAAAAATGCACGTCGAAGCCGGCGCGCGCCAGCATCAAGCCATAAAAACCGCCGATCGCACCGGTACCGATGATGCCGATGCGCGGGCGTTGAGTCGTTAAGGTCATTGGCACAGATCCTTGTTGTCAGGCTCAGGGCAGCTCGTCAGGCTGCTGGGCGAAGGCCTTCTCAAGCGCCTGAGTGAGCATTACCCGGTTCAGGGAGGAGCGTATCGCACCATAAAACTGGCCGTCACACACCACAAACAAGGCCGGCAAATGAAACACTTCATAACGCGCCACCGCACCGCCGTTACGTTCAGCGTCGATCCAGCACAACCGTTCAAGCGGCAAGCTCATGTGTGGCAGTTGCTCGTAAGCCCACCGGCAACTGGCACAGCCTTGTCCGGTGAACAGCAACAGTGAGCGGCCTGGCAAATCCAATAGCTGACGGTCAATATCAAGGTCAGTGAGCTGCAATTGCTCCACGCGGTACGCTCCAGAACGACAAGGCATGAGTTTATCGAGATTTGCGTCACTGTTCATATGCCGCTCATGGGCGGCGCAGATTGGCCAGCGCACGGTAACGCCAGCTTGTAGAAACACGCGCTAACGCGATAAGGTTCGGCACCCGCAACGCTCAATATGCTGGGACCGCCCGCCGGCGGCCAGCCACCGTGACCAGATGAGTAAACCGATGGCCGATTTACCGATTGACGACCTTAACGTCGCTTCCAACGAGACACTGATCACCCCGGATCAGCTCAAGCGCGAGATTCCCCTGACTGCTGCGGCGCTCAAGACCGTAAGCGAAGGCCGTGAGGTGATCCGCAACATTCTCGATGGCAAGGATCACCGCCTGTTCATCGTGATCGGCCCCTGCTCGATCCACGATCTGAAGGCAGCCAAAGAATACGCCGAGCGCCTCAAGGCGCTGTCCGCTGAAGTGTCGGACACGCTCTATCTGGTCATGCGCGTGTATTTCGAAAAGCCGCGCACCACCGTGGGCTGGAAAGGCCTGATCAACGACCCGTACCTGGACGACTCGTTCAAGATCCAGGACGGCCTGCACATTGGTCGGCAACTGCTGCTGGATCTGGCCGAGATGGGCCTGCCTACCGCCACCGAGGCGCTGGATCCGATCTCGCCGCAGTACCTGCAGGACCTGATCAGCTGGTCGGCCATCGGCGCCCGCACCACCGAATCGCAGACCCACCGGGAAATGGCCTCGGGCCTGTCTTCGGCGGTAGGTTTCAAGAACGGCACCGATGGCGGCCTGACCGTAGCAATCAATGCCCTGCAGTCGGTTTCCAAGCCGCACCGTTTCCTGGGCATCAACCAGGAAGGCGGCGTGTCAATCGTCACAACCAAAGGCAATGCCTATGGCCACGTGGTGTTGCGTGGCGGCAACGGCAAGCCCAACTATGATTCGGTCAGCGTCGCCTTGTGCGAGCAAGACCTCAACAAGGCCAAGATCCGCCCGAACATCATGGTCGATTGCAGCCACGCCAACTCCAACAAGGACCCGGGCCTGCAGCCACTGGTCATGGAGAACGTGGCCAACCAGATTCTCGAAGGCAACCAGTCGATTATCGGTTTGATGGTTGAAAGCCACCTTAACTGGGGTTGCCAGTCGATTCCGAAAGACCTGGCAGAGCTGCAATACGGCGTATCAATCACCGACGCCTGCATTGACTGGTCGGCGACTGAAAAGACCCTGCGCAGCATGCACGCCAAGCTCAAGGACGTATTGCCGGCGCGTAACCGCGGCTGAGTCTCAGCGCCAGGCCACAAGCACAATGCAAAACGCCGGGCAAAGCCCGGCGTTTTCAATTCTGGGTGACCGATCAGCCAATCACATCCTGGGCGCCGCTACGGCGCTGATGGCGCTCCATGTAACGCTCGACATACGAGCACGATGGAATCACGGTATAGCCGCCCTGGTCAGCAAAGGCCAGCGCATGCTCAGTCAGCGCTGCCGCAACACCGCGACCGCGCAGGGCATCAGGCACGAAGGTGCGATAGAAATCCAGGGTCTGCTTGCCCAGGTCCATGTAGGTCAAATAGGCGCGATGGCCGTCGATCTCGACTGCAAACTGATGTTTGGCCTGATCATGTTCAATGGACAACGCCTCGCTCATCATTACTCCTAGCGGGTCTTGGAATTGGACCCCTACCTTACCGATGTTTTTCCGGCGAAGGAACCTCTATGCCGCCCTGTGTTGTACAGGTAACGACCGACACATCGCCTATCAACCTGAACAGCACTACCAAATAGTAGGCGTGATTGTCCAATCTACTCAAGCAAACCGTCCGTTAAAAATCAGGCCCCGCAATCTGCTGTTTGATAATGGAACCTGACACTCTCGCAAGTTGTCCATTGAGACGCCTTGATGACCGCCAAAGTCACTGTGACATCACGCCACAGGCTGCCCAGGCTTTTGCAAAGACCCTGAACAGCAATCAACAACAGCTCGTCCGTCAGGCCGAAGTGGATAGTTTTCATACAATCCACTTGAGAAGTATGACGAAAGACTTTCAGCGACAAGAATTTTGTGGGTATCTTGCGCTTCGTCCGTTTACTTACTACAAACAATGAGTACTATGTACGCCAGTCATTTTCTCACTTTCGAGAGATGACGAATTTGAAATAAGTCCTTGAAGGGGAACACGATGAACAACGTTCTGAAATTCTCTGCTCTGGCTCTGGCCGCCGTTCTGGCCACCGGTTGCAGCAGCGTCTCCAAAGAAACCGAAGCTCGTCTGACTGCTACTGAAGATGCAGCCGCACGTGCACAAGCTCGTGCTGACGAAGCCTACCGTAAGGCTGACGAAGCTCTGGCTGCTGCTCAGAAAGCTCAGCAAACTGCCGACGAAGCCAACGAGCGTGCTCTGCGCATGCTGGACAAGGCTAGCCGCAAGTAATAGTCCCTTCGGGATTGTGAAAAGGCCGACCCGCTCGCGGGTCGGCCTTTTTTATTGCCTGGGGAACCGGCGGCGCAGGAGCGGCTTCAGCCGCGAACGGTTCAATTTAGCGCAATAGGCTTCCCTGCCCAGCGCTTTCATCAATTACTGAAACACCGCCTGCACATTGTCCTGCACAGGCACCGCCGGGGTATTGGCGGCCGGCACGGCGATTTCGGTCGGGATGCCGTCTTCCGCCGCTACGACGTCACGCACCAGATCCCAGTTGGTGCGCATGTTGTTGGCCAGGTCCTCGTGCTTGAGCAAGCTATTGATCACCGCAGTGTGCTTGTCGACGACCGAAGGGTTGCCTTGCTCATCGAGCGGGGTGTGGGCTTCAAGGTAGACCTTGCCGCCGCTGACACCGAATTTGTAAGGTTCGTTGATGATGCGCACCGAGGTGCCAACCGGGGCCATGTCAGCCAGGGTCAGGACGTCGTTGTTGTACATCCGAAAGCAGCCGTGGCTGGTGCGCATGCCGATGCCGAACTTTTTGTTCGAGCCGTGGATCAGGTAGCCAGACATACCCAGGCCGAACTTGAACGGTCCTAGCGGGTTGTCAGGGCCGGCAGGCACTACGGCGGGCAGGATATCGCCATCGGCCGCATGTTCGGCGCGGATCGACGCTGGCGGTGTCCAGGTCGGGTTCGGCGTTTTGGCAACGATGCGGGTATTGCCGATTGGCGACCCCCAGCCCTCGCGACCGATGCCCAAGGCGTAGGTGTAGACCACGTTCTTGCCCTTGGGGTAGTAATACAGGCGGTATTCGGCCAGGTTGATCACGATACCTTCACGCGGGCCGGGTGGCAGGATGAAGCGGGTTGGCAGCGTGACCCTGGTACCGGCGCCAGGCAGCCAGGCATCGACGCCGGGGTTGGCGGCGATCATTTCCAGGTAGCCCAGGCCATAGCGGGTGCCCAGATCGGCGAAGGTGTCTTCGTACCTCGCATCGATGACCTGCACCTGGCCGACGATATCCTCGCCTGGCGGCGGCAAGGGCAGTTCGGTGGCCTGGGCAGAACAGGCGACCCACAGGGCGGCAAGCGACAGACAGCGGGCAACGACAGGAATGCGCGACAACATCCGGTGAAATCCTTCGGCTAAACACGGTAGAAATCGCAGTGTACACCCGGCTTGACGCGACCGGGAGCCTGCTGGCTCGCGCCGCTTACAGTTCCGGCCAGATCGGGTGCATGCCACGCCGCTGCGCGTCAAGGATGGCCTTGCACAGCGGGCACAGGCGCTCTTGCTGAAGTATTTGTGTCTCAACCTGTAACAGGCGCGGCTGAGCCGGCAGCAACGTACCGCACAGCGTCCGGTCGGCGGTGCCTCCCAGCACCAGTTGCCGGGCGATCAAATGGACCCTGGCTTCCTGGCAGGCGAACAGATCGAGCTGTTCGTCAGGTTCGATCATCTGATAAGCAAAAAGGGACCAGGCAGGGCGCGGCATGGAGGGCTCCAGTGAGGGGGGCGCAACATTAGCCGAAAGCGCCCCGCTGGAAAAGCCTCAAAGCAAGGGTTTCAGGGTCGGCCAGACGTTTTCCAGCAACGTGTTCTGGGCCGCGGCGGCAGGGTGGATGCCATCAGCCTGCATCAGCGCAGGCACCCCGCCTACGCCTTCAAGGAAAAACGGCACGAACGGCAACTGTTTCTCCCTGGCCAGATCAACATAGGCGGCTTCGAATGCCTGGGTATAGCGCGGCCCGTAGTTAGGCGGGATCCGCATGCCCAGCAACAGCACCTTGGCACCGGCCTTTTGTGACTGATCTACCATGCTGGTCAAGTTTTGTTGCAATTGCGCGGGCAGTTGTCCACGCAGGCCATCGTTACCGCCCAACTCAAGCACCACCAGTTGCGGTTTATGCTCTGCAAGCAGCGCAGGCAGCCGCGCGAGCCCGCCGGCGCTGGTGTCGCCACTGATCGACGCATTGACCACCTTGCTGTCGAAACCCTGCTCCTGCATGCGTTTTTGCAACAGACTCACCCAGCCCACACGGGTATCCAGGCCGAAAGCCGCGCTGATACTATCCCCAACGATCAACACTGTGCCCGCCGCTGCGCCCTGTGACAGCAGCAACAACGACCCCAGAGCAGCATTCAATAACCACGCACGCATCGGATTCTCCATGAGTGAAAGTATTCTCAGTGCCCAAAACCTCAGCAAAGTGGTCCCCAGCACCGAAGGTGACCTGACTATCCTGCACGAACTCTCCCTTGAACTGAACAAGGGTGACACCCTGGCCATTGTCGGCGCTTCGGGTTCAGGCAAATCCACCCTGCTCGGCCTGCTGGCCGGCCTTGACCTGCCAAGCGCCGGCAGCGTGGTTCTTTCGGGCCGCAATCTGAGCCAGCTGGACGAAGACGAACGCGCCAGGGTTCGCGCCGAGCACGTCGGTTTTGTCTTCCAGTCGTTTCAATTGCTCGACAGCCTCAATGCCCTGGAAAACGTCATGCTGCCGATGGAGCTCGAAGGCCGCAAGGACGCCCGCGAACAGGCCCGAACCCTGCTGGAGCGGGTCGGCCTTGGCAAGCGCCTGACCCATACCCCACGCCAACTGTCCGGCGGTGAGCAGCAACGGGTCGCCATTGCCCGGGCCTTTGCTGCCGACCCGGACGTGCTGTTTGCCGACGAGCCGACCGGCAACCTCGACAGCCACACCGGTGAACGGATCAGCGACCTGTTGTTCGAACTGAACAAGGAACGCAACACCACCCTGGTGCTGGTCACCCACGACGAGCGCCTGGCACACCGTTGCCGCCGCCTGATCCGTCTTGAAGCCGGGCGCCAGGTCGCCCCTCTGGAGCCTTAATGGCACGTATGCCCCTGACGCGTCTGTTCAGCCTTGCACTGCGCCAGTTACAGCGCGATGCCCGCGCCGGTGAACTGCGCGTACTGTTCTTTGCCCTGATGGTGGCGGTGGCCGCCAGTACCGCCATCGGTTACTTCGGCGCCCGGCTCAATGCTGCCATGCTGCTGCGCGCCACCGAGTTTCTTGGCGCCGACCTGATTCTGGAAGGCTCCAGCCCTGCCACTGACGAGCAGCGCGCTGCCGGCTTGCAGGCGGGACTCAAGCACGGCCAGATCGTGATTTTCTCCAGCGTGATCGCCACCGACGACGGCATTCAGCTGTCGAGCATCAAGGCCGTCGACGACGCCTACCCGTTGCGCGGCGAGCTGAAAAGCGCACCTGACCTCTACCAGGCCGACCAAGCCAGTAAAGGCCCCGCTCCCGGCGAGGCCTGGGCCGAAGCGCGGTTGCTGCCGGCAGTCAACATGAAAGTCGGCGATACCATTGATGTCGGGGCCAAGCCATTGAAGCTGACCCGCATCCTGACCTATGAACCGGACCGCGCCGGCAACTTCTACAGCCTCACCCCCCGCGTGATGATCAACCTGCAAGACCTGCAGGCCACCGGCGTGGTCCAGCCCGGCAGCCGGGTGACATACCGCGAGATGTGGACCGGCTCGCCCCAGTCGCTGGCCGCCTACCGCCAGGCCATCGAGCCGGGCCTGCAACCGCACCAGGAAATCAAGGACGCCCGCGACGGCAGCCAACAGATCGGCGGAGCCTTGGGCAAGGCTGAGCGCTATCTGAATATGGCCAGCCTGGTGGCGGTGTTGCTTGCTGGGGTCGCCGTGGCGATGTCGGCAGCGCGCTTTGCGGCCCGGCGTTTCGATGCCAGCGCCCTGTTGCGCTGCCTGGGCCTGTCACGCCGCGAAGCACTGCTGCTGTTTGGTATGCAACTGGCGGTCATCGGCCTGGCGGCCAGTGCCAGCGGCGCATTGATCGGCTGGCTGGCACAGCTGGGCCTGTTCAGCCTGCTGCATAACCTGCTGCCGGCCACCGTGCCACCCGGCGGAGTGATTCCGGCCCTGGCAGGGATCGGCACAGGCCTGGTGGCCCTTGCCGGCTTCGCCCTGCCGCCGCTGGCGGCACTGGGCCGGGTCCCGCCGCTGCGGGTCCTGCGCCGCGACATGCTGCCGGTACCGGCCAGTTCCTGGCTGGTCTATGGCGCGGCCATCGTCGCGCTGGGGCTGATCATGTGGCGCCTGAGCCTCGACTTGGTGCTGACCTTCGCATTGCTGGGTGGCGGTATTCTCGCTGCCGTGGTGTTCGGTGCTCTGCTGCTGATCGGCCTCAACAGCCTGCGCCGGCTGTTGGCCGGGGCGCCACTGCCCTGGCGCCTGGGCCTAGGCCAGTTGTTGCGCCACCCGCTGGCGGCCGCCGGACAGTCGCTGGCCTTCGGGTTGATTCTGTTGGCGATGGGCTTGATCGCCTTGTTGCGCGGTGAACTGCTCGACACCTGGCAGAATCAGTTGCCTGAAGATGCTCCGAACTACTTCGTCCTCAATGTCCTGCCTGCCGACAAGGATCGCTTCAGTCAGACCCTCACCGGCCTGTCGAGCCACGCAGCGCCCCTGTACCCAGTGGTGCCGGGACGCTTGATGACGATCAACAGCGAGCCGGTCGGCCAGTTCGTCACCAAAGACTCGCGGGGCGAAAACGCCACCCGCCGCGACCTGAACCTGACCTGGGCCGCTGCCATGCCCGAGGGCAACAGCATCACGGCCGGCCGCTGGTGGGACAGCAACGCCCCGGCACCGGCCGCCGATGCCGTGCCCGGTGTCTCGGTGGAAGCCAAGCTGGCCGACAGCCTGAACATCAAGCTTGGCGACCGCCTGGGTTTCAACGTCGGCGGCCTGACCCGCGAAACCGTGGTCACCAGTCTGCGCGATGTCAACTGGGACACCTTCCAGCCGAACTTCTTCATCATCTTCCAGCCCGGCACCCTCACCGACCTACCAACCACCTACATGACCAGTTTCTATGTGCCGTCGGGTCATGACCGGCAGATCGTCGAGCTGTCGCGCGCCTTCCCGTCAATCAGCATCCTCGGCGTCGAGGCACTGCTGGCACAGGTGCGCAGCATTCTCGATCAGGTGACCCTGGCCGTGCAGTTCGTCTTGCTGTTCGTGTTGGCGGCGGGCGTGGCGGTGCTGTTCTCCGGCTTGCAGGCGACCCTGGACGAACGCATTCGCCAAGGTGCATTGCTGCGCGCACTGGGCGCCGGCCGGGCCCTGCTGATCAAGTCACGACGCATCGAGTTCGGTCTGCTGGGCGCCGCCAGCGGCCTGCTGGCCGCGCTGGGCTGTGAACTGGTGAGCTTTGCCTTGTACCGCTTCGCCTTCGACCTGCAATGGGCACCGCACCCGTGGCTGCTGGTACTGCCGTTGATCGGTGCCGTGCTGGTCGGGGGCGCCGGAGTCTACGGCACGCGCCGGGCACTCAACGCCAGCCCGCTGAGCGTGTTGCGCGAGGGTTGAATCACCGCGCCGGCCGGTCTGTAACGACCGGCCGGCACCACGCGGGTGTCAGATATTCGCCTTGGCGATCCACTCGGCCGGCTTGTCTCTGCTACCAATCGCATCGTGCACCACCCCATCGACCATGAAAGTCGGCGATACGTGAATGCTGTTCTGGCGGGAGTATTTGCAGTGCCATTTGATGGCATGTTCCAGTTGCGGCTGAGCGAACGCCTCGGCCAGCTTCACACCGCTATAGCCTTCGAGCCGGGCAATGATCTGATTAGGCGTGGCGTCCATGTTCGGGCCGCTGGCATGGTGATCGAACTCGAACTCCTCACGGTGCGCAGCAATTGCCGCCATCACCCTTTTGGCCGTGTCCTTGCCGCCAGGCAAGGTCGAGGCGGCCAGGATGCAACGCACCAGCACCCCGGAAAACATATGCCAGGGCTGCGAATGCAGGCGGATTTTAAGGGTTACCCGGTCCTCACCCGCTTCGGCGAGAAAGTCATCGAGCTTGTTCAACGCCCTTATCGAAAACGGGCACGTCGGCTCCAGAAACACTTCGAACGTACGCGGGCCGTGGCCCCAGATCAGGGGATCGGCATTCCAGACAGCAGTTTCCATGATTTCTCCATGATGGATCGGCTTGATCAGTATCGACCGCAGGCGGCCGACGGGTGTTCAGAACTGCACGCCACGGCTCAGGCCACCATCGACCAGCAAGGTGGTGCCGGTAATGAAACTGGCGGCAGGACTGGCGAGAAACACGGCAGCCCGTGCCACCTCCTCCGGCCGGCCCATGCGCCCAAACGGGTTGGCCGCCAGGCATTGGGCGAAGGTCTCTGGCTGCTCGCGCTCAATGGTGCCCCAGACACCGTCCGAAAAATACACATTGCCCGGCGAAACGGTGTTGACCCGGATGCCCTCCCCGGCATGCCGCGCCGACAAGGTCTTGCCGTAATGCGTCAACGCCGCCTTGAGCACCCCGTAAGGCTCAGCGAACTGATCGACTTCGCGTCCTGAAACGCTGGAAATCAGCACCACCGCGCCCGCCCGAGACGTCCTCAACCAGGGCAGCGCGGCGCTAACCAGGCTGACCGTACCCAGCAGGTCGGTGTCGAATGCCTTGCGCCACACCTCAGCCTCGCTGCCAGCCGCCAATGCGCTGACGTTGGGCACCACGATATCGATACCCCCCAGCCGTTGGGCGCTGCTGGCGACCCAGTCGGCCACCTGCGCGGGCCTGGTGATATCCAGCGCGAAGCCACAACAATCCCGCCCAAGCGCAGCTTCGGCGGCCCGCACCTCGTCTTTGTTCCTGGCACAGAACGAAACCTGTGCGCCTTCAGCCAGAAAGCTTTCCACGATCGCCCGGCCGATACCACGGGTGCCGCCGCTGACCAATACCCGCTTGCCTGTGAGTTGAAGATCCATAATCTGCTCCAGCAAAATGAAAACGCAGGTACTCTATCGAGCCTCACGCACTGCTCGTGAGGTTGCTCAAGCAAAACAGGGAAATTCCGGCAATGCCGAAAAATACGCCAGAGGACAGCAGGCCGAACCCGCGAAATCGCGCTATCCAGTCGCTGGAGCGCGGCATGAGCCTGCTCGAACAGCTCAAGATCAAGCCTCAGGGTGCGCGTCTGCAGGAGCTGTGCGCCGCCACCGGGCTGTCCTGCAGCACCGGCCACGGGCTACTCGACACACTGGTCGAGCTGGGCTACGTGAACCGCTGCGGCACGCACTACAGTCTGGGCCTGCGTATGGGGGCACTGGCCGAGTCCGGCACCGCGCCTGCCAGCCGCCTGCGCGAACTGTTCAATCCTGCGCTGCGTGCCTTTAACGAACTGTGCGAAGAAAATTGTGTTTTGGCCGTACCTGGCGGCACCCGCAACTACCTGGCGCTGGCGGCCCTGGACCGTCACGGCAGGCCACTGGAGTGGAGCGCCGATGCACGCCGCGACAGGCTGACCACCTCCGCAGTGGGCAAGGTATTTCTCGCCAACGACCCGGCGTTGCTGCGCAGAATAAGACGCAAGCAGGCACTGGGCCCGGTACTGGAGCAGGAACTGGCGCAGATTGGCAAAAGCGGGTTTGCGCTGGACCTGCAAAACTCCGAACAGGGCCTGCATTGCATGGCAATCCCGCTGCGCCTGAACGGCAGACTGGTCGGCGCGCTGGGCACCGGCGCACCGGCCGGACGCTTGCAATCGGCGGTGATGAGCCGCCTGGCCCGGCGGGCGATGCGCGATCTGCTGCATTTGGCCAGAGCCTGAACGGCCAGTTCAGGCGCGAACTCAGACTCAGACGTTGAAGCGCCCCAGCAAGCGACCCTGCTCGCCCACCTGCTCAACCATCAGCGCACATTGACGCACCTGCTCCTCGGCACCGGCAGCCACTTCGTGGCTGATATCGCGGATATTGGTGGTGTTGCGATTGATCTCCTCAGTGGTCGCGCTCTGCTCTTCGGCTGCGGTGGCGATCTGGGTGTTCATGTCGTTGATGTGCACGATGGCCTGGCGAATACGCGCCAGCATCTCGTTGGCTGCGCCTGCTTCCTCGGCGGTCTTGCTGGCGCTGTCGCGGCTTTTTTGCATACGCGACTCGGCCTGACGCACGCCGGCCTGCAACTGATCGATCATCTGGCGGATTTCCTGGGTCGACTGCTGAGTGCGCGAAGCCAGGGTACGCACCTCATCGGCCACCACGGCAAACCCGCGCCCTGACTCACCGGCCCGCGCCGCCTCGATGGCAGCGTTCAACGCCAGCAGGTTGGTCTGCTCGGCAATGCTGGTGATCACCCCCAGAATCGACTCAATGTTATCGCTGAACTGCGCCAGCTCCAGAACCGCCTGCCCTGCGTCTTCCATTTCACCTGCCAGCCGCTTGATCGCCTCTGTCGAGCGCAACACCACCCGCTCGCCGCTTTCGGCCTCCTGGTTGGCCGCCAGCGCCGCCTGGGCCGCCACCTGGGCATTGCGCGCGACGTCCTCGGCAGTCGACGACATTTCCTGCATGGCAGTGGCCAGTTGATCGAGTTCCTGCAACTGACGCTGCAGCCGCTCATCGGCCTGGGTGGCCTCGTGGGAGGTGGCCGCAGTGCTGGTCCGTACCTGGCTGGAGGTGCCGAGAATCTGGCTGATCAGGCTCTGCAGGCTTTGCAGGAAATCGTTGAACTCTCTGGACACGGTCGCCACTTCATCTGTGCCGTTGGCCGGCAGTCGGCGGGTCAGGTCACCCTCGCCGCTATTGACCTCCTTGATCGAACGTTGCAGCAGATCCAGCGGTTTGAGCAGATGGCTCATGAACGTGCCGAGCACCAGCAGGCTGAGGACCACGCCCAGCACGGTGGCGATGATGGCGCGCCACGTCAGGCTGTCTGCCTCGGCCATGACGATCTTCTCGTCAAGCACCACACCAATGTACCAGTCGGCGCCGCGCAGATTGCTCAACGGCGTGAAAGACACCAGCAGATCCTTGTCGCCGGCATGAATATCCTGCAAGCCGCCGGTCAGCGTTGGCTGCTGGCCGGCAAACAGTTCGCTGTAGTTCTTGCCGTTCATCTCGGCCTTGGGGTGAGAAATGATCGTACCGTTTTTGCTCAACAGGAAGGCGTAGCCGGCCTTGTTGAAGTCCAGGGTATTGACCGCATCGACTACCACTTTCAGGCGCAGGTCACCGCCCAGCACACCCATGAACTGCCCGCCATTGCGGATCGGGGTGACCGCAGAAATCAGGTTCTCGCCGGTGATGCCATCGACATAGGGCTCTGTGAGCACCGTCTTGTCAGCGGCCTTGCCCTGGGCATACCAGGGCCGCACACGACCGTCCCAGTCCGGCTTGGGCTGCCAGGAATCGAGGTTCTTGAGGGTTTTGCCGTCGGCGTCCAGCGAGCCGAAGATCATGATGAACTCATCTTTGAGCACTTGGCTGTTAATGCTCAGGTTGATCTGCTCAAGGCTGTAACGGGCGGCGATATTCTGCGCCATCAGGTCCATCAGCCTGAGTTTGGCATTGAGCCAGTTCTCGATCTGCCGGGCCAGCGCACTGCTGGACTCGCCGATGCTTGCAGAGGTTTGCTTATACAGGGTGTCGCGCACCTGAGTGATCTGCGACAACGATAACAGGCTGGTCGTAAGAAACAGCACGGCAGCCGCGGCCAGGCTGACCTTTCGCACGATTTTCACAGGCACGCTCCAGAATAATTTGTAAGAATATTTTTACAGGTACTGCAATAGCTAAATGACGGCACATCAAGCCAATACGCCATTTGTATCGTTGTTTCTCATGGTTTCTGAAGCCTTTTTGGCCAAAAGAGTAGTAAATAATTTACACCTTCTTTCCATGTACCTTCCCGTCCCCCGACACGGCCCGTTATATTCAGCGCCTGTCCCTGGCTGGGCGCCGTCCAGCCCTTGATCAACCTGCCAACGGAGGCGGCTTGGCGACCAACATCATCACCCGCGAAGGCCACGACAAGCTCAAGGCCGAACTCGATCACCTGTGGCGGGTTTATCGCCCGGAAATCACCCAGAAAGTCTCCTGGGCGGCGTCACTGGGCGACCGCAGCGAAAACGCCGACTACCAGTACAACAAGAAATTGTTGCGCGAAATCGATCGCCGCGTGCGCTATCTGCGCAAACGTCTGGAAGATGTAAAAGTCGTGGATTACTCGCCGCAGCAGGAGGGCAAAGTGTTCTTCGGCGCCTGGGTCGAAGTCGAAAACGATGACGGGCAGACCATGAAGTTTCGCATTGTCGGCCACGACGAGATCTACGGCCGCAGCGACTACATCTCCATCGACTCGCCCATGGCACGGGCGCTGCTCAAGAAAGAGCAAGACGACGAGGTGGTGGTGCAGATCCCCGATGGCCAGGCGACCTGGTACATCAACAGCATTGCTTATCGGCTGGCGGATCAAGGCAACTGATCCGCCCGCGCAACCTTCAGCCCAGGGTAATAAGCCCCTGGCGGGCAATCCGGGTCAGGTCGCGGATCACCGCCGGCGCACTATCGGCATCCGGGGCATGGATCACCGCCAGATCGAACTGGTCATTGGCGTAGCCGGACAACGGCTGGCGGGTATCGACGAACTGCAACAGAAAGGCACTGGCCTTGCCGCCTTTACGCGGCCAGCCGTCCAGATAACGCAGCAGGGTCGGTTGATGCACACCACCGAGCAGGATCCGCGGGTTCTTGCGGCCGATATAGGCGGTGACGGGGGAAATACGCAGGGGGCGGCGCTGGGTCTGGCTCATGCTCTGGGTCTCTGCCTCACTGATTCCGCTGGGCAGCGGTGGGAGGCAACACCGAACCAACGTTTTAGCGGTATTTCGGCTTGAGCCGGGCGCCCCGCAAGTAGTTGTTAAATCGGCGCAGGTGGCCATCTTAGGGCCAGTAGTGAGGGCAACGCAAGCACAGTAACGCCCAAGACCGTGCAATGCACGGTCCTGGCAGCGTCGATCAATTCAGTGGCTTCAGACTCGCGCGGCAATCGCCCGGTCAACCGACAGCTTGCCTGCCCCTTCGATCAGCACAGCCACCGCGCCGCCCAGCAGCGCCAGGGCAAATTCGTAGCCGTTGTTGGCCATGAACAGGCCGTTGGCCAAATGCACACTGATGATCGCCACACCCAGCAGGAAGATCAGCACCGCGGCGGCCGGACGGGCCAGCAGACCGATGACGAAGGCCACACCGCCGAAGAATTCGGCACTGCCAGACAACAGCGCCATCAGGTAGCCAGGTGTCAGGCCAATGCTTTCCATCCACTGGCCGGTGCCTTCCAGACCGTAGCCACCGAAGGCGCCAAACAGCTTCTGGCTGCCGTGGGCGATGAAGATAATACCGACGATGATGCGGATGACCGTGATGCCCAGGCCAGCACGGGTAGACAGAACAGTGTTGATCAGGTTTTTCATTTCGGTGATTCCAATTGAGTGATAAGCGGGAATGGCGCCATCATAATCGAATCAATAAATATGAAAATCGCAAAAAACTCGGCATTAAAATCGAATTATTCGATCAATTGCGCGTGACGTACTTTCTTGCACCCGGCCCACGCTCCAGCGCGTCGCGTTGCCGGTCAAAAGCCAGGTAGTACTTGTTGACGCTATTGACGAACGTCACCACGCCTGCGCCCTTCTGTTCCATGGCGATGCGTTCGGTCTGGAAGAACCACTGGTTGGGGTTCAGGCCGCGTTTGCGCGCTTCCTGGCGCATGCTCTGGACCCGCTCCGGCCCCAGGTTGTAGGCGGCAAGCACAAACGCCATGCGCTCGCGCTCGTTGATTTGCGGGCTGGCAAAGAATTTGCGCTGAATCAGCGCCATATAGCGCGCTGCCGCCTGCACGTTGCCATCGGCGGTGTGAATGTTATTGACCCCGACCCGCCGTGCAGCCGACGGGGTGATCTGCAACAGCCCGGTAGCGCCGCCGCTGCCTTTGGCCGTGGTATCGAGCTTTGACTCCTTGAACGCCAGCGCGGCCAGGTCCAGCCAGTCAATGCCGTGAGCATCGCCATGGCGTTGCAGGATCGGCCGCAGTTCGTGCAGGCGTTGCAGGTTGCTGCGCGCCAATGGGTTATTGACCCGGTACATTTTTTTGAAGGCTTTTTCGAAGACCAGATCCTGGTTGGCCGGCGCTTTGTAAGTGGCCAGAAAACCATTGATGCTGGCCTGCAACAGCGGCGCGTCTTCACGGACGAACCAGCCGATATTGCCGTGGCTTTCAAGCTTGAGGTTGCGCTCGACGCGCAGCTTGGGCATGACCCGCGCCCAGCGCTCGGCAATCGGCTGTTCGACCAGGGTCAGCGGATAAATCCCGGCCTGGACCATCTCCAGCACATCCTCTACCGACAGGCTGGGGTCGACCCACTCGATGTGCACCGGGGCCAGCTTGCGCTGCGCCAGGCGCAGGTTGAGGTCATGCACCGCCGCATCGGCCACACTGCCGGCCGGCAGGCTCAGGGTACGCCCGGATAACTGCTCGATGTGCTTGAAACTGCGCTGGCCACGGCCAGTGACCACCACCAGCGCTACGTCGGCAACGATCGGCCGGCTGGCGCTCACGCCTTTGCCAGCAGTTTCAAGCAGCTCACCCGGCGCAATAAGGTCACCTTCGCCGCGCAGCAACGCGGCCAGCAACTGACTCTTGGCCTTTGGAATGATTTTGAACGTGACCTTGCCGCCACGCTGACCATTGAGGTGCTTTTCAAAGGCTTGCAAACGTTCGTACTCGACGCCGACTTCCTGCCCCTTGATATCTCCAGAGCTGTTGCGGCTCTGGTTGACCAGTACGCGCAACACCTTGCTGCTGCGAATGGCCGGCAGGTCGCGAACCTGGGCCCGTTTTTGCACCGCCTGGGGACCGTTGTGGGCGACCTTGCGCGGCTCAGCCGATAACGGCGCAGTAAGCGCCAGGCAAACGATGGACAATAGCGCGGCTCGGATCATTCGCTCTCCGTGGGGCATTCTGGATCAGCCAAAAAGCCAGGTAAGACAGACAGAAAAAGGTCCCTTATGACCCGTACGGTGACGGTAAGGTCCCTTCAGGTGTTGCCAAAAGCGTTGAACCGCGAGGTCCAAGGTATTGAATGCACAGCATTTTCGGGTACTGCGACAGGCTCTGTTATGCTCAGCGGCATCAGGCCAGAGGTGGAACCATGCAATTGATCGACATCGGCGTCAACTTGACTAACGCCAGCTTCACGTCCGACCGACAGGCGGTATTGCAACGCGCGTTCGACGCCGGCGTCACCCAACTGGTGCTCACCGGCACCGATCTGGCGTGCAGCGAACAGAGCCTTCAGCTCTGCCACGAACTGGATGAAAGCGGCCAGCAACTGTTCTGCACCGCCGGTTTTCACCCCCATCATGCCAGCGACTGGGGCCATGAAAGCGAGCGGCAACTGAGCGCCCTGCTGCGCGAGCCACGGGTGCGCGCCGTCGGTGAATGCGGCCTGGACTTCAACCGCGACTTTTCACCCAGGCCGCAGCAAGAGCGGGTGCTGCATGCACAACTGGCTCTGGCTGCGCAGTTGCAACGCCCGGTTTTTCTCCACGAGCGCGACGCCAGTGAACGGTTGCTGGCTATTTTGCGCGACTACCGCGATCACCTGCCGGCCGCCGTGGTGCATTGCTTCACCGGTGACAAGCAGGCGTTGTATCGCTACCTGGACATGGACCTGCACATCGGCATCACCGGCTGGATCTGCGACGAGCGTCGTGGCACCCACCTGCACCCGTTGATGCGTGACATTGCTCGCGGCCGCTTGATGCTCGAAAGCGACGCACCATGGTTGCTGCCGCGTACATTGCGGCCCAAGCCGAAAAATGGCCGCAACGAGCCGGCCTTTCTGCCCGAAGTGCTGCGCGAAGTGGCACTGCACCGTGGCGAAAGCACCGACGACCTGGCCAGGCATACCAGCGAGTGCGCACGCAGCTTCTTTGGTCTGCCAGTGCTAGCGGGAGATGAAACCTCGGATTTTGTTGACACAAATCAACGGCCCCGGGGATGAATAAGGCAAGGTGATATCACCTTGCTGAATACCTTCCACTACGACCATAAAGAAGACCACTCATGGGCTCATGGCTTAGCAACCTCTCTTTGAAGTACAAGTTCTGGGCCGTCAACACGGTGGCCTTCTTCACCACCTTGATGCTGGTGCTGTACGCCTTGCAACTGGAGCAACAGAGCCGCCAGCTCAGCGCCCAGCAGGCCGCACAAAGTCAGGCCCGGTTGCTGACAGCGTGGCCGGCCGGGCAGCCGCTGCCGACCGGCATCGATGTGGTGGCGTACCCGGCCGGCCAGACGCCTTCGGTGAATGGTCAGGCGCTGCCAGCCCTGGCGTCGGAGCGTGGCTGGGTCGAGCTTGATCTGCCGCTCAACGAACGCACCTTGTATGGTGCCCAAGTGGTCGAGCGCAATGACAGCCAGCGCCTGGCCGTGCTCGCTTATGCACCGCACTTCAAGGCCGTGCTGCTTGAGCGCTTTGGCCAGTACGCCATCGCGGTATTTCTGTTGATGACCCTGATGCTCTGCGCTTCGCAATTGCTGATCCGTTTCCTGCTCAGCCAGCTCAACGCCCTCAAGGATGTGATGCTGCATGTCGAGCGCAGCGGAGACCTCTCGGTACGCGCCCCCAGTGGCGGTGAAGATGAGGTCGGGCAGATGGCCAAGGCCTTCAATGCCATGCAGGCAGGCTATCAGCGCGTCGTCAATACCGTGTCGCAGACCGCCGCACGGCTGGACGCCGGTGCCGCCAATCTGGCCAGCGGGATGAGCGAAGTGCGCCACGGCATGCTCGGCCAGCAGAGTGAAACCGATCAGGTCGCCACCGCGATCAACGAGATGTCAGCCACTGTCCACCATATCGCCCAGCACGCCAGCACCACCCGCGACCAGTCGCAGACTGCTGACACCTTGGCCGGCAGCGGCAAGCAGGTGGTGGATCGGGTCCAGGTGTCGATTGCCGGCCTGTCCAGCGGCGTGCAGCAGACCGCCGAGATGATTCAACGCCTGGCCGAAGACAGCCAGAAGATCAGCGGCGTGGTCAATGTGATCCACAGCATTGCCGAACAGACCAACCTGCTGGCCCTCAACGCGGCCATCGAAGCGGCTCGGGCCGGCGAGATGGGTCGTGGTTTTGCGGTGGTCGCCGACGAAGTGCGCAACCTGGCAAAGCGCGTGCAGACCTCCACCGACGAGATCACCAATATGATCGAAGCCCTGCAGTCTGGCACCCGCGACGCGGTGGACTTCATGCAGGACAGCTCGTTCAAGGCCGACGAATGCGTGCAGCAGGCCCAGGAAGCCGGTCAGGCGCTGGCCGCCATCGCCGACGCCGTAGCGCAGATGCGCGAGAGCAACACCCAGATTGCCGTGGCGGCGCAGCAGCAAAGCCAGGTGGCCGAGGAGATGAACCGTGCGGTGGTGAGCATTCGCGATGTGACCGAACGCACCGTGACCCAGACCGTCGATTCGGCCTCCACCAGCAGCGATCTGGCGACCCTGGCCGGTGAACTGAACAGGTCGATTGGGCAGTTGAAGTTATAAGCGCAGCGGGTCGCCACTGGCGGCCCGCTATGAGGCCGATAGTCAGCCTCGATTCGCCGCCTGCCGTTGGTCAGCCTAGACTTCAGACACTGGACCGCAGTTGCCGCTGCGGTGATGTTTCTGAACAGGAGCGCCACATGGCCAAGCGACTTCCCAACCTGCACAGCTGGCAATGGCGTGGCTATGCGGCCACGCACCGCCATCCGACCAACCTGACCCTGCACCTGCTTGCCGTACCACTGTTCATACTCGCGGCGCTGTTGCTGCTGGACGGGGTGTTGTCCTGGAGCCTGACCTCCATTGCCATCGGCGTGATTGGCCTGGCGGCGGCGCTGGGCCTGCAACGGCATGGGCACCGGCTGGAAAAACAGCCACCAGAACCTTTCGCCAATCGCAGTGATGCGGTGAGTCGGCTGGTGATGGAGCAATTCGTGACCTTCCCGCGCTTTGTGTTCAGTGGCGCCTGGTGGCGCGCCTGGAAGGACCGGCATCGGCATTGACGCCCCTTAAGACGGATTGCCGCCCTGTCGCCCTCGCCCCGATCCTGACCTGAAATACAGTGGGAACGAGCTCGCTCGTGAAGAGGCCAGACCAGACACACCCGGCACCATAGCCTTCGCAGCTAAAGCTGCTCCTACGGGGGTTAGCCAAACACGGTCACGGTCTGGCGGCTGATGGCGATCAACTCGCCGTCCGGCGCACGTAGCGTGGCGGCGACATGGCCGTAACCGGCCGCCGCCTGTTCAACCTGTGCATGGTAACGGCACCAGTCCAGTGTGGTGATTTGCGGTTGCGGGTGGATAAATTCGATGGTCCAGGTCAGTGAGCTGTGCGGCGCCGGTTTGCTCAGCCAGCCGAGCAGGCCGGGCGGCCATGCATCGACCAGTGCCAGAATATGGGCTTCGGTCAGTGGCTGTGGCTGAGCATCGCGCAGCCGTACGTAACCACCAATGGCCGGTGCCGGGGTGCCGCTGTACGGCAACCCGCCCAACCCCCACTGGATGTCCAGGTGCTGGAAGAAATCCGGCATGACGCCTTTGATAAATGGCAGCGCGGTGCAACGTTCGAGCGGCGGCACGTCGGTGCTCATCGGGGCCGGCGCGAAACTTACTATCGAGTCGCGTGCAGCGCCGAAGCTGCCCTGAATCAGGGTCGTGACTGCGCCGTTTTGCACGGTGCGGCCCAGCACCTGGGTGACTGCTGAGCCTTGACGCAGGATGTCTGTTTCAAATGCGACCGGCACGTCAGGGGCCACCGGGGCGACAAAGGTGATTGCCAGCGAGCGCAGTTGTCGGCTGGCCTCGACCTGGGTGCGCATGGCCTGGTACTGCAGCGCTGCCACCAGGCCGCCAAAGCTGGCCCGGCCTTGCGCCCAGTGCCCGGGGATGGTCAGCGAATGAGGGTTATCGGCTACGGCGGCGAGCAATTGGGCAAAGGTCATGGAGGCTCCGTTCAGGTTCAGGATTTACAGATCGCCGCAGGCCCCGTGCCGACAGGTCTGGGCTGGCACCGAGATGTGTGTACTTCACAGAACAGGGTTGGATCTGGCGCAAGGCAGCCCGGTCAGCTTACTCAGTTCTGCAGGCCCGGGAAAAAGGCATTTGCGCCATAGAGCCGGTCGATATGCCTTATTCCGGGAAGCATGCCTGGGTCAGTCGCTGCAAGGCCGATTCGCCTTTGCTTTCGGCGCGGCTTATGCCGGTCTGCCATAGCGCTACACAGGGCGTCAGGTCCGCGTGCTGGTCGGCCAGCGCCAGCCATTGCAGGTGATCGTGCCAGTCGCCCAGCGCGCCTTGGGCGTCTTTGAGGCGTTTGCTCATGCCCTTGGGCTGGTGACTGAGGTCGGGATAGACCTCGGCGGCGTAGCGCACCCGTTTGATCAACAGGCGCAGGTGGTGGCGATCGTGTTCAGGGTCGGCAATGGCGTCGCGCAGTTTGCGCCACTGTTTATCCATGACTTTCTCGATGCTGCGGCGCAGACCGCGCACCAGCCCGGCGCGCTGCTGCTCTCGCAGTTGCTCCGGGAATTTGCCCAGCCGCTCGAACAACCGCTTGAGTTGCGGACTGCCCGCCACCCGTGGGCAGGCATCGTCCAGAAACGCTTCGCGGGGTCGGGCCAGGGCATGCCAACCGTTGTCGTGCAGTTGCGCGCACAGCACTTGCTGATCACGCAGTGGCGTGGTCAGGCGGCCGACTTCCCGGGCCGCATCTTCCAGCTCGTCGACCCCGCGAATCCCGCGCAATGGCCGCAGCAGGCTGCGCAGGCGCCTCACTGTGGTACGCAGGTCGTGCAGCGCCTCGCTGTCGGTGGATACCGCCAGGCGCGCCTGACAGGCATACAGCCGCACTTCCAGCGCCAGTACTTCGGCAATCAGATGGCTTACCATCGATGTCATGGTTGTTCCCCAGAGTCACGGATGTCGGTTCTTCGCGCTCGCCAGACGCCAGGGCAACTGACGACGCAGATTCTTCAAGGCGCGGCGCAAGCCATGCAAGGAGGTCGAAGGTGCAGCATAGCGCTGGGCGATAAACTGCACGATGAAATCCTCGATGGCCAACGCCTGCTGCGGAAACCGCAGCGCGGCACGCTCACCGAATGCCTGAGCCCCCTCGCCCGGCAAGCGTCGCAGCCCATGGCGCGCCAATAAGCGTTCGAACGCATTGAACAGACGAAGTTGCGCATCGCTTTCGCGCTGCCAGGGCTTGAGTACCCACAACACCCCCAGCGCCAATGCCAGCAGCAAGGCAACCACGAACGCCGGCACCTGCCAACCCGAGAACCAGCGATCGAGCACTTGCAACTGCTGCTGGCCCTGATAGCCCAACACCCAGCGCTGCCAGCCGTAGTTGAGGTTGTCCCAGCCCAGACGCAAATCGTTGAGCCACGGTACATGACGGTAGCGCAGCGCCGACATCGGTGCGTCAGCCAGAAACGCTTCATCGGCGGCCAGGGCCTGCTCCAGCCCTTGCTCGATACGCTGTGGCGCCACCGCAGCAGTCGGGTCGACAGAGCGCCAGCCGATTTCTGGCTGCCAATATTCGACCCAGGCGTGGGCATCGTACTGGCGCACGGTCAGGTACTCCCCAGCGGGGTTGAATTCGCCGCCCTGATAGCCGGCCACTACCCGGGCCGGAATGCCCGCCGCGCGCAGCACGAAAACCATCGCGCCCGCGTAGTGCGCGCAAAAGCCTTGACGGCTGGCAAACAGAAAGTCGTCGACACTGTCGGGCCCCAGCACCGGTGGCTTGAGCGTGTAATGAAAGGCCTGCTCACTGAACTCCCGCAGCACCGCCTCGGCCAGCCTGTCTGGCTGCCGGTAGCGACGCTGCAAGTCAGCCGCCCATTGCCGGGCCTGCGGGTTGCCCTTGGCAGGCAACTGCAGGGCCTGTAGCTGCAGGTAGGCATTGGGCCGCACGTCACGCAATGCCTGCGGCCAGGCCTGGGCGGCGTACATCAACGACTGGCTGACCGGGCGGCGCCGCTGCAGGCGAAAGTCGCTCATCAGGCGCACATCGCCCTGATCGCTCTGGCTGACGTCCAGGCTCGGTAACCAGGGCTTGCCGCTCGGCTCCATCACGATGCTGTAACCCAGCGGCTCGCCCTGCTTTTGCCACTGCGCCAGTTGCACGCCTTGGGTCGGTGCCGACTGCGACCAGCGCCGGCCATCGAACTGATCGAGGGTCAGGCTGCGCCAGTACAGGCGGTTACGCGCCGGCAGCTCGCCGTCGAAGCTGGCGCGAAACACCAGTGCTGGCGAGCGACTCAGCTCAGCCATGTCCCCCGGCGCCATATTGTCTGAAAGCCCTGTCATGCCTTTGTTGCCCGGCTGTGGCAGCGACCAGATCGGCTCCAGCCGTGGAAAGAACAGGAACAGCACCAGCATCAGCGGTACGGCCTGGAGCATCAGCTTGCCGGCCAGACGCAACGTCGCGCCCGGATTGCTCTGCGGGTCACTCTGGTTCAGGCCAATCAGCGCCGCCAGCAAGGCGCCGACCGGCAACAGGGTGAACAGCCCCCAGAACAGGTTGCTCTCAAACAGGTAGCCCACCACCACACAGAAGAACCCAAGCAGAATCAGTACCAGCGCATCGCGCCGGGTGTGCATTTCCAGCATTTTCAACACAAAGGCGGCAATCAGCAGCGCCGCACCGGCTTCCAGCCCTATCAGGGTGCCTCGCGCCAGATAAACGCCGCCCGCCGTGCCAATCAACAGCGCAACCTTGACCCAGGCACTGGGTATCCGCGCACGCATGCGAAATACCTGGATGCGCCACAACGTGCACACCAGCCATAGGCCAATCAATGGCGGCGGCACATGCATGACAAAAGGCACGATGATCAGCGCCTGGGCCAATAACAGCCAGGTCAGGGCGATGCGGCTGATGGGCAGGGAAAGCTCGGCTTTGCTCATCCGCGCACTCCGTACAGTGCCAGGGCGCGCAAGCAGGTCTCACGATGACGATCGCCGCTGTCGATGGCCACTTCAAAACCGGGCAGGCGCATGGCGAACGGCTGCTGCCGCTGTGACAATTCCAGCACCCAATAACACAGCCGCGACAGCCGCTGCTCGATATCACCATCAAGCACGGTGAAATCCAGGCACAGGTCATGGCCGCTGAGGTCATTGAAATCCTTGACCAGCAACCCCTGCCCCCGCGACCAGGCTTTCCAGTGCAGACGCCGCAGGTTATCGCCGGGCTGGTAGCTGCGCAGACCTTGATAATCGTCCACCCCCTGGCCGCGGGTCAGTTGACCATCGTCTTCGGCATGCGGCTGCACCCCGGCCTGTAATGGCATGCGCCCGGCGACCGGCTGCGGGTAGATCAGCACCGTCTGCTCCAGGTCGAGCCAGGTCCAGGCACGCAACAAACCCAATGGAAACACGCTCTCGACCCGCAACCGCGGCGCGCGCAGCCAACCGCGGGCCTGGGCCGGCAGGCTTAACTCCAGCTCGCTGTTGCCGGCGGCGGGCACATTGCTTCTCAATAGGCTCAGCGCATCCCACCCCACGCCAACGCACTGGTGGGCCGGGCCGGAGCTGTCCAGGCGCAGGCGCAGTAACACGGTCTCACCGACAAATACCGCGCGGGCGGCGCCAGCGCTGATGATCAGGCCACTGAGGTTGCGATAGGTATGGACGATGCCCAGCAGCCCCACCGACAACAGCAGGAACGTCAGGCCATAGGCCAGGCTGTTCTGATAATTGATGCCCACCAGCAGCATCAACAGCAATAGCCCGGCAAACGCCGCGCCATTACGGGTCGGCAGGATAAAAATGCGCCGGTGATCGAGCACGATGCGCGTCGCCGCCGGAATGCGCCGCACCAACCAGCGTTGCCAGACAGGCTTGAAGCGTTCGATCACAGCGCTGGCACCTCACGCAGCAACCACTGCACCAACGCATTACCGCCATGCCCGGTCGGGTCACTGCGCTCACGCAGCCGATGGCCGACCACCGCAGGCAATACTGCCTGGACATCTTCCGGAATCACATAATCGCGGCCCGCGATCAGCGCCCAGGCCCGCGCTGCCGCCAGCAAGGCCAGGCTGGCACGGGGCGACAGGCCAAAAGCGAACTGTGGCTGGCTGCGCGTGGCATCGACCAGCCGCAGGACGTAATCGACCAACGCATCACTGACCCGTATCTGGCGCGCCTGAGCCTGCAACAAACCCAGCTCGGCATGATCAAGCAGTGGCTGGATCTGCGGCAACAACAGACGCCGCGACTGCCCCAGCAGCAAGGCTTTTTCGGCTGTACGGGCCGGATAGCCCATCGAAATACGCATCAGGAACCGGTCCAGTTGCGACTCCGGCAAGGCGAAGGTGCCGCCGGAACTGAACGGGTTCTGGGTCGCGATGACAAAAAACGGGTCAGGCAGCAGCCGCGTGGCGCCTTCGATAGACACCTGCCCCTCTTCCATGGCTTCAAGCAGCGCGCTCTGGCTTTTCGGGGTGGCGCGGTTGATTTCATCGGCCAGCACCAATTCGGTGAAGATCGGCCCCGGATGAAAGGTGAACTGCCCGGTTTCACGGTCGAACACCGAGGTGCCAAGGATGTCGCCCGGCAGCAGGTCGGAGGTGAACTGAATACGTTGATAGCTCAGACCAAGCACCCTGGCCAGGGTATGGCTCAGGGTGGTCTTGCCCATTCCGGGAAGGTCTTCGATCAGCAGATGGCCGCCTGCCAACAAACAGGTAACAGCCATTCGAACCTGGGCTTCCTTGCCCAGCACGACCTCATTGATCGCGCTCAGACAGGCATCGAGTTTTCTCCCCATCACACAACCTCTCTTGACAGCTGATGGCCATTGCTGTGCCACAAGTAAGACACACTACGAGTAGCGTAGGTCTTTTCAGCATAGAGATGGTTTGATTCAAATGCTTTCTGTTAATTGGTGACTCAGCGACCTGCACGCGACTCACGGATATAGAACCGGGCTTTCTCGGCCTTTTCAGTGCAGCCTTCGAAGGCTTCGAACTGTTGCTGGGTCTTGGCACCGGTCAACAATGACAGCGCCTTGGAGTAACTGACAGTGCCGGCAAAACCTTCGGCCTTGGCCAGATCCAGCTCTTTCCAGGCGGCGTCGAGCTGGTTGCCACAACTGGCCCGATAGCTGGTCTTGCCTGCACAGCCAGCCAGCGCCACGATAATCAAGGGCAGACAGATCCAGGCTTTCATGGGATGTTTCCTCAAACGTATTAGGGGGTAGCTGTTGGACGATGCCGTGCAGTGAAAGTGCCATGACCATCTCTCGAAAGCGTAACCGTTTTTGTAGTCATTTGAGACCACAGAGGGTGTTGTCATGAGCAAAAGAATCGCGCTGGTACTGGGCTCCGGTGGCGCACGGGGTTATGCGCACATTGGGGTCATCGAAGAACTGGAACGCCGCGGCTATGAGATCGCCTGCATTGCCGGCTGCTCCATGGGCGCGGTGGTCGGCGGCATCTACGCGGCCGGCAAGCTGGGTCATTATCGCGACTGGATCGAAAGCCTCGATTACCTCGACGTGCTGCGGCTGGTGGATGTGAGCTTTCGGCTGGGCGCAATTCGCGGCGAGAAAGTCTTCGGACAGATTCGCGAGATCGTCGGTGACATCAACATCGAAGACCTGGCGATCCCCTATACCGCCGTCGCCACCGACCTGACCAACCAGCAGGAAATCTGGTTTCAGGAAGGCTGCCTGCATCAGGCGATGCGCGCCTCGGCGGCGATCCCCAGCCTGTTTACCCCGGTCATGCAGGGCTCGCGCATGCTGGTCGACGGCGGCCTGCTCAACCCGCTGCCCATCGTGCCGGTGGTATCGAGCCATTGTGACCTGATTGTGGCGGTCAACCTCAACGCCACCCACCAGCAGCCTTACAGCCTGCCGGTCATCGAGCGCCCGCCAGCGGTGAAAAAACGCTTCGACCTGCTGCTCGGTTCAATCGGTTCGCGCCTGCCGTTTCGGCGTCGCCTCGAAGGCAACGAGCAGCCGCTGGCTGGCGAGGACCAACCCCAGCCATTCAACCCATGGCTGAATGAACCCAGTGCCGACCCGCAGGGCCAGCAGGCCGCAGCGGCCCCGGAAAAACCCGGCGCGCCGAAGTCCGCGACCGGCGCAATTGTCATCGACAACGTCGGCCCGGCGTCGCTGCTCGACCTGATCAACCAGAGCTTCGAGGTGATGCAGACCTCACTGGCGCAGTACAAGATCGCCGGTTACCCGCCGGATATCCTGATCAACGTGCCCAAGCGGGTGTGCCGCTTTTTCGAGTTCTACAAGGCCCCGGAACTGATCGCGCTGGGCCGGCAAATCGCCCGCGACACGCTGGATCGCTATGAGGGTGAGGGGCGCTGAAATAGTGATTTCAGGCCTTGCCTGCACCTTCGAGAAAGAACTTCAGCAATACCCCCGGCATCGCCGCACGGGCCACCCGGCCACGCCGCTCGGATTCGACCAGGCCGAAGATCATTGAACAGAACAGCTCGGCCAGCACCGGCGCACTGATGTCGATACGAAACACCCCGGCATGCTGGCCACGCAAAAAGAACGCATCCAGCGCATCGGAGTACGGCATCCAGCGGCGCATCTCGGCATCTTCCTGCATGCAGTCGGGGCGCCATTCGGCCATCATGAAGATCAGCATTTCCCGGTGGGTCAGATGCCCCTCGATCAGACGTTGCAAGGCCGTCAGGGGCGGTGCGTTTTGCAGGTCGGCATCGACAGTGGTCTGCAACATCAGCCTGGAACTGTGCTCGTGTAGCATTTCGACAAGATTTGCCCGAGTGCCGCAGAAGCGATTGAGGGTCGCCTTGCTGACCCCGGCGGCCTGAGCAATGTCTTTGAACGTGCCACTCTGATGATCGACCACGGCAACCGCCAGGGCCTTTAAAAACTTGGTGTCTGAAGCAGGTAGATCCATGAGACGGGACTTCACTCGGCAAGAACAGCGTGGGCGCCATTGTGCAGAAATGGCTCACAATCACAATGAATATTGCAAAATTGCTCACACAAGCATCACATGAGTCAATATTGACTCATATAGCACAAAGATAGATCATTGCCAGCTTATTGAAAAGGACTATGGGCACTGCCCCGGGTGAGTAATGAGCAAAATGCACAGAGGGCGGATCGCTACGGCGGTGGCGCTGGTGGCCGTCTTGGGCCTGAGCGGATGTGATCAACAGCCAGCGGAACAGGCGCCGGGTGCAGGCGGGCCGCGCGAGGTCGAGGCCCTGACAGTCAAGGCAGAACCGTTCACGGTCATCAGTGAACTGCCCGGCCGGGTCGAACCAGTGCGGGTCGCTCAGGTGCGGGCCCGGGTCGCCGGTATTGTGCTGAGCCGCAACTTCACCGAAGGCAGTGACGTCAAGGCCGGTCAGGTGCTGTTCCAGATCGACCCGGCGCCATTCAAGGCCGCGCTGTCCAAAGCCCAGGGCGACCTGGCGCGTAGCGAAGCGACCCTGTATGACGCCCAGGCCACCCTTAAGCGTTACGAGCCGCTGGTGAAGATCGAAGCGGTCAGCCAGCAAGCCTTTGATACCGCCAAAGCCGCCATGCAGAATGCCCAGGCGGCGCGCCGGGCAGCCCAGGCCGATGTCGAGACCGCGCAGTTGAACCTTGGCTATGCGACGGTCAAGGCACCGATTTCCGGACGGGTCGGGCGTGCCGCCGTGACCGAAGGCGCGCTGGTCGGCCAGAACGAAGTCACACTGCTGGCCACTATCCAGCAACTGGACCCGGTGCATGTCGACTTTACCCAACCGGTCGCCGATGCCCTGCGCATGCGTGCAGCCATGCAGGACGGCCGGCTGCCCAAAGGCGGTGAAGAGGCCTTGACCCTGAGGGTCGAGGGCACTGACTACAAGAGCCGCGGCACCTTGCTGTTCACCGATGTGGATGTCGAGCGCAATACCGGCCAGGTGGCCTTGCGAGCGCGCTTCAACAACCCGGACGGCCTGCTGCTGCCAGGGATGTTCGTGCGGGTTCAGGCCCCGCAAAGCGTCGAGCCGCAGGCCATTCTGGTGCCGCAGCGAGCCGTGCAACGCAGCGCCGACGGCAATGCTCGGGTGATGGTGATTGGTACTGACGGCACTGCCCAGGCGCGCCCGGTACAGACCGGCGCGATGCAGGATTCACGCTGGCAGATCACCGCCGGCCTGCAGGCCGGTGAGCAGGTCATTGTCGGCGCCATGAACGGCCTCAACCCCGGTGACAAAGTGAGCGTCAAGGCACCCGATCACGTGCAAGCACAGGCCCAGCCTGCCGCCCGCTAAGCCTGACTACGAGGAACCGTCATGTCAGAGTTTTTCATCAAGCGGCCCAACTTCGCCTGGGTCGTCGCCATCTTCATCCTGCTGGCGGGGTTGATCGCCCTGCCCTCGCTGCCCGTGGCCCAATACCCCAACGTGGCACCGCCGCAGATCACCATTACCGCGACCTACCCTGGCGCCTCTGCCAAGGTGCTGGTCGACTCGGTGACCAGCGTGGTCGAGGAAGAGCTCAACGGCGCCAAGGGCCTGCTGTACTACAACTCGACCAGCAACGCCAACGGCATTGCCGAGATCAACGTGAGCTTCCAGCCCGGTGTCGACCCGGACCTGGCTCAGGTCGAAGTTCAGAACCGCATCAAAAAGGCCGAAGCGCGTCTGCCCCAGGCGGTATTGACCCAGGGCCTGCAGGTCGAACAGGCCAGCGCCGGCTTTTTGCTGATCTACGCCTTGAACTACAAGGGTGATACCGCAGGCCGCAGCACCGTGGCGCTGGCCGACTACGCCGCGCGCAACGTCAATAACGAGCTGCGCCGGGTTCCCGGTGTCGGCAAGCTGCAGTTTTTTGCCTCTGAAGCGGCCATGCGGGTATGGATCGACCCGCAGAAGCTGGTCGGCTATGGGCTGTCGATCAGTGACGTGACCGCCGCGATCAGTGCCCAGAACGTCCAGGTGCCGGCTGGCAGCTTCGGCTCCAGCCCCGGTGCGCAAGGCCAGGAACTGACCGGCGTACTGGCCGTGAAAGGCACCCTGGACAACCCGGACGAGTTTGCCCGGATCGTGCTGCGCGCCAACCCGGACGGCTCCAACGTCACCCTTGGCGAGGTCGCGCGCCTGGCCGTTGGCAGCCAGGATTACAACTTCGACGCGCGCATGAACGGCAAGCTTGCAGTGGCCGGCGCGGTGCAACTGTCGCCGGGCGCCAACGCTATCGCCACCGCCGAAGCGGTCAAGCAGCGCCTGCAAGAACTGTCGGCCAGCTTCCCGGAAGACGTGGAATTCTCGATTCCCTACGACACCTCCAAGTTCGTTGATGTAGCCATCCAGAAAGTGATCTACACCCTGGTCGAGGCCATGGTCCTGGTGTTTCTGGTGATGTTCCTGTTTCTGCAGAATATCCGCTACACCCTGATCCCCAGCATCGTGGTGCCGGTGTGTCTGGCCGGCACCCTGGCAATCATGTACCTGCTGGGCTTCTCGGTGAACATGATGACCATGTTCGGCATGGTCCTGGCCATCGGCATTCTGGTCGATGACGCCATCGTGGTGGTCGAGAACGTCGAGCGGATCATGGCCGAAGAAGGCCTGTCGCCGGCCGCAGCTACGGTCAAGGCCATGGGCCAGGTGTCTGGCGCGATTGTCGGCATCACCCTGGTGCTGTCGGCGGTGTTCCTGCCGCTGGCGTTCATGGGCGGTTCGGTGGGCGTGATTTACCAGCAGTTCTCGCTGTCGCTGGCGGTGTCGATTCTGTTCTCGGGCTTCCTGGCCCTGACCTTCACCCCCGCACTGTGCGCTACCCTGCTCAAGCCCATTGCCAAGGGCCATCATGAAAAAACCGGTTTCTTCGGTGGCTTCAACCGCCGCTTCGGGCGCCTGACCGAGCGCTATACGGCGCTCAATTCGAGCCTGCTGCAACGCGCCGGGCGCTACATGCTGATCTATGTCGGCATCGTCGCCCTGCTGGGTTTCTTCTACCTGCGCCTGCCGGAGTCCTTCGTCCCCATCGAAGACCAGGGCTACACCATCGTCGATGTGCAGTTACCGCCCGGCGCGACACGGGCACGTACCGACGCGACCGCCCAGCAACTGGAACAGTGGCTGATGAATCGCGAAGCCACCGATGCGGTGACCATGATTCTTGGTTTCAGCTTCTCTGGTATGGGCGAGAACGCCGCGCTGGCCTTCCCGACCCTCAAGGACTGGTCAGTGCGGGGCGACGGCCAGTCAGCCGCCGATGAAGCCGCTGCCTTCAACCAGGCGTTTGCCAGCATCAACGACGGCGCGGTCATGGCGGTCACGCCGCCGCCCATCGAAGGCCTGGGCACCTCCGGCGGTTTCTCGTTGCGCCTGCAGGACCGTGGCGGTCTTGGCCGTGAAGCACTGATCCAGGCACGCAACCAGTTGCTTGGTCAGGCCAACGGTAACCCGCTGATTCTCTACGCGATGATGGAAGGTCTGGCCGAGGCGCCACAGTTGCGTCTGGATATCGACCGGGAAAAAGCCCGCACGCTGGGGGTGAGCTTCGAGTCGATCAGCAATGCACTGTCCACCGCCTTCGGCTCGGCCACGGTTGGCGATTTCGCCAATGCCGGACGCCAGCAACGGGTGGTGGTGCAGGCCGAATCCGCCTCGCGGATGACCCCGGAGAGCGTACTCAAGCTGTTCGTGCCCAACAGCAGCGGTACACCGGTGCCGATGGGCGCGTTCATCACCACACGCTGGGAAGAAGGCCCGGTGCAGATCGCCCGCTACAACGGTTACCCGTCGTTCTCGATTGCCGGTGACGCTGCGCCCGGCGTCAGCACCGGTGCCGCGATGGCGGAGCTGGAGCGGATCATGGCGCAGTTGCCCGAGGGCATCGGCTATGAATGGACGGGCCTTTCGTACCAGGAGAAGATCGCCAGCGGCCAGGCGACGACACTGTTCGTACTGGCGCTGCTGGTGGTCTTTCTGTTGATGGTGGCGCTGTATGAAAGCTGGGCGATTCCGCTGGTGGTCATGCTTATCGTACCGGTCGGTGCCTTGGGTGCGGTGCTGGCGGTGACTGCGGTCGGGCTGCCTAACGACGTGTACTTCAAGGTCGGCCTGATCACCATCATCGGTCTGGCGGCGAAGAACGCCATCCTGATCGTGGAATTTGCCAAGGAAGAGTGGGAAAAAGGCAAGCCGCTGCGTGAAGCAGCGCTGGAAGCGGCACGCCTGCGCTTCCGACCGATCGTGATGACCTCGCTGGCGTTCATTCTCGGCGTGGTGCCGCTGACGCTGGCGACCGGTGCCGGGGCCGCCAGCCAGCGGGCGCTGGGTACCGGAGTGATCGGCGGGATGCTCAGCGCGACCTTGCTGGGAGTGATTCTGGTGCCGATCTTCTTTGTCTGGGTGCTGTCAGTGCTGCGGCGCAAACCGCATGCGCATGAAGAGCGTCAGGAAGCGTAGCAGCAGCTTTAACCGCAATACTTCCCCGGTGGGAGCGACCTTGGTCTGGGCGGTATTCCGACGAAGAGGCCAGTACATTCACTGCATCTGCTGTGAATGTGCCGCCGTCTTCGTTGTGGTTCGGCACCCCGACAACCGGAGCGCCGGCCTGCCACTCTCATCAAACAAAATGCAAATCATTGATTTTTAATAGATATCCCGTAGGAGCGGCTTCAGCCGCGAAGCCTTCGCGGCTGAAGCCGCTCCTACAAGGGCCGCGATATCAGCGAGGCTGACTGCCCATGGCATTGACCGGCGGCACCCGGCCGCGCCATGGGCGGGCGCGTTCGAGTTGGGCGGCCAGGGACAACAGCAATGACTCTTCGCCAAACCGGCCCATGAAATGCGCCCCCAGCGGTAACCCGCTCGGACTCCAGTACAATGGCACCGACATCGCTGGCTGGCCGCTGGCGTTGCACAGGGCGGTGTACGGCGAGTAGCTGTGGAAATGCTCGATCAGTTGCTGCAGCGACCAGCGGTCGCTCTCGACCTGTAGCTCACCGAGACGTGGCGGCAGGCGGGCCAGGGTCGGGGTAAGGATCACATCGTAGTTCTGCATGAACCCCGCCATACGCCGGCCAAACGCATGAATCCACTCTACCGCGCCGGCATATTGGGCACCGGTTACTTCGCCTTTATCACGCAGGATGATCCGGGTACGGGCTTCGACTTCGTCGAGGCTGACCGGCGCGCCGCGCATTTGCCCCAATACATCGAGGTAGTTGCGGGTGCTGGCGCCGATGATGGTGAATACCTGATCGAGAAACGCCTCAAGGTCCACCGGCAGGCTTTCCTGCACCACCCGATGCCCCAGCGACTCGCAGAGCGTTGCTGCATCGCGCAGCGCTGCCTGACTGTCAGCAGACACCGGCCACGGACCGACCTGTTCGACCAGTGCGATGCGCAGCGGCGCCGGCTCGTCGAGCACTGCCAGCCGATAGGGCCGCGCCGCCAGCGGTGCGGCATAGGGTGCGCCCAGGTCAGTGCCAGCGGTAGCATCAAGCAGGGCGGCGCTGTCGCGCACGCTCAGGGTGATCGCGTGACCGGTGCCCATGCCCGCCCAGCCTTCGCCCACGATCGGCCCGGACGGCAGCAAGCCACGACTGGGCTTGAAGCCAAACACCCCGCAGCACGACGCCGGCACCCGCAGTGAGCCGCCGCCATCATTACCGTGGGCAAAAGGCACCACCCGTGCCGCGACCAAGGCCGCCGCCCCGCCGCTGGAGCCGCCGCTGCTGTGCTCCAGGCTCCATGGGTTGCCGGTGGCGCCGAAGCGCTGAGATTCGGTGGTGTACGAGGTGCCGAACTCCGGCGAGGTGCTGGTGCCCATCAACAGGCACCCGCTGCGCCGCAGGCGGCTGACCAGTTCGCCGTCGAAATCCGGCCGCGCCAGGCCCAGGGCATGGGAGCCATTGCTCATCAATGCGCCGGCCAGCGGCGAGAACAGGTCCTTGACCAGCGTCGGCACGCCCGCGAATGGCCCCAGCCGACTGGCCGGTTGTCGGGCGGCTGCACGGGCATCGTCATACAGCCGCTCGACCACCGCGTTAAGCTGCGGCTCGACCCGCTCCAGGCGCACGATGGCCGCCTCCAGCAGTTCAGCGGGGTGTAGCTCGGCATTGCGCACCCGGGTGGCCAGGCCGGTGCCGTCTTCCTGGTCGAACAGATTGTGGATGTCTTGCATGTCGGTCATTCCTGATGATTCAAAGAAGAAGCCGCTGGCGCAATGCCCTGGCGACGCTGTACAGCAATCAGGGCGCAGAGCAGTGCCATGCCGAACCCGGCCAGCGCCAGGCAGAAGATCGCCTGAGGGATGCCGCCGGCCTGAGCGGCCACCGCCAGCACCACGATGGGGCTGATGAACTGGCCCAGATACAGGCACGCGGTAAAACCACCCAGGCCACGACCCCGAGTGCGCGCGGTCAGCGCATTCATCACCGGGGCCATGACGTTAGGCACCAGCAGCCCGGCCCCAAGGCCGTGAATGAACACCGCCACCAGCACAGCGTTGTAGCTTTGTGCGCGCATCAGCAGCCACAGCCCCAGGCCCATCAGGCACAGCAAGGCCGCATTGCAACCCGGCACCCCGAGGCGACGGCGCAGCAACGGCCAGCCCAGCGAGCCGAACAGGGTCGAGAGCAGCCCCAGACCTGCCGACAGCCCGATCAGGGTGCTCGACGTCACGCCCATGGCCACCAGCAAGCCGGGCGTCTGGATCGGCACCACGAAGGTCAGGATCATGCCGCCGAGCACCAGCGCATAGCCGATCAACACGCCCGCCAGGGACACCCGGGCGCCCTCTTCACCCGCCACCTGAGCAACCTGCCGGTCCGGCTCCCAGAGCCAGCGGGCCATCAATGGCAGCAGCAGTAACGGCAACAGATACAGCGCGAACGGCCAGCGCCACGAGTGTTCGCCCAGCGCCCCACCGGCGACGAAAAACAGCGCGCCAACCAGGCCGATGGTCACCACCTGGCGGTTGACGTAGCGCAGCCGTTCTTCGCCATGCCAATAGTCGGCGATCAAGGCGGCGCAGCAGGTCATCACCGCCGCCTCGGCGCAGCCGAACAACATGCGCACCGCAACAATCGCCCGCAAGTCATCGAGCAGCAGCGGCAAGGCGCCCAGCAGCGCATAGAGCAAGGTACCGAGCACGAGCAGGTTCTTGCGCCCCAGTCGGTCGGCCAGCCAGCCGGCCAGTGGCGCAAACAGCGCGATGGCCAGCGCCGGGCCGGTCACCGCCAGCGGCACCAGCACCTCGGCATGGGCGGTGGTCGGGCCGAATTCGGCGCCGATACGCGGCAGCACCGGCGCAATCATCACCGAGCCCATAATGGTCAGGCTCGACCCCAACATCAGTAACACGCCCTCACGGCGCCCACGGGCAACCCGGAGGCTGCCCTCATGTGCAGTAGTCATGCTGAAGTCCTCAGAAACTGTGGGCGATGCGCAAGGCGACGGTATAGCCCTCGGCCCGGTTGCGGGCGTCGAACTCTTTGTAGGCATGCAGCCAGACTGGCGGCAGGCCCGGCTTGAAGTAACTCAGCGCCGGCCCCACCGCCATGACCCGGGCACGGTTGCCGGTGGCCAGGTTCGGCGCGTCGTCGTCACTGAACTGGCGGTAGTAGTAGCCGCCGATGCCCGCCGTCCATGGCCCGAAGTGCTGGCCCACGGCAAACTCGTGGCGGTACTCGACGCCGTTTTTGTAGTCAGTGGCGTTGTTGCGGGTGTTGACGTCGACTTCAAAGCTGGACGACACCTCGAAACCGTTGTCACTGATCCAGGTGCCGTTGACGATCGGCGAGAAGGTCCAGTGATTGAGGCCGGGAGAAATCAGGCGGTTTTTATCGTAGTCGCCGGTCGGTGCCTGAATCTGGAATTGCGCGTTGACGAACAGGTTCGGCGACAGGTTCCACTGCAGGATCAGCGGGGTTATTTGCACGTCAGCCAAGCGAAACGGATCGGCCTCGAACTCCAGCCGCCCGACCGGTGTGTCGATGCCGAGTTCGGCGTCCATTTTGAAGAACGGCACCACCGTACTGAAGCCGTAATTGGCACCGAACAGTTGGTAGTCGGTCATGCGAATGTAGGCCAGCCCCAACGACAGCACACTCAGGGAAAAGTCATTGTTGACGTCGTTGCCGCGGCGGTCTTTCTGCACCTTGGCCGAATAAAAGGAAGTGCGCAGGCCCAGCGTACCGTTGGGGGTGACCGGCGGTGTCATCCCGGCACCGAAGTCATAGACCCCGACAGCGGTGGTGGGTGCACCGTTCTCGGTCGCCAGGGCGGTCCCGCACAGCCCTGCCAGCGTGGCCAGTAACAAAACCCGCGCGTTGTTGTTTTTATGGTTCATGGGATGCCCCTTGTTGAGTGTCAGGGACATCCTCGACGGTAGCGGCCAAAGGCCGTTATCCGTTTTCAGCACAACCGCTGCGACGCAGGGTTTGTGACGGCAACTCGCCGAACATCTGCCGGTATTCACCCGAAAAGCGGCTCAGATGCCAGAAGCCCCAGCGCGCCGCCACGTCCTGCACCGAGGTCGCGGCACTGCCACGCAACAGCTCACGACGCACCGCATTGAGGCGCACCGCACGCAAGTAAGCCAGCGGGTTGAGGCCCAGCGCCTCCTGGAAGCAGTACTGCAATTTGCGCCGGCTGGCACCGATGTTGTTGCACAGGTCCAGCAGGGTGAAGGGTTGGTCGAGGTGGGTGAGTGCGTACTCCCTGGCCCGGTCGACCATGCGCTTGCGGGCCGTGGCGTTCAGGTGCTCGCCATCCGGGGCCACCTGATCGAGCAATTGCAGCATGATCGCGTCGCGCAGCGCATGGCGAATCGACTCATAGTTGAGGGTCTGCGCGTCAGTGCTGAACAAGTCATCGAGCACCCCACGCAGTTCAAGGTGTAACCCGGTCTCCTCCAGACGGTAACAGGTGGGAAAAGAGGTAATCTGCAATTCACGGTTCTGGCGCTGCAGTATGTCTTGCAATGCGTCGCGTTCCACGGCGATGCACAGCAGGTCCAGCGGGCCTGGGGTGCGCACTTGCGGCAGGTCATCGGCTTGCGCCACCAACAGGCTGGGGCGACTGATGGTGTGCCCGGCGCAATACACATCGCCATGTTCGGCCAGCGGCAAGCTGAACGTCAGCGCACCTTGCCAGGCCTGGCCGCTCTTGATCATGGCCTGATTAGAGCGGTCGCGGACCAGTTGCATCCAGCCGCAGCGCAGCTCGGTGAGCTCGCCCGCGAAGCGTCCCGGGGTCAATTGGTCGTAGCTGAGCTGCCAACTGGACAGGTTATGCGCATGCTCATCGATATCGGTGGCCTGGCTACGGCGCAGGCCGGAAAAATCCAGTGCAGGCGTATCGCCCGCTACAGTGAAATGGTTCATCGCCTGTCACTCCCGACGCAGTCGTCGGCACTGAGGCAAGTTCCGTTCCGGGCGCCTGGGTGCGGGCAATATTGTGCCGAAACTGGATAGTGCTGACGTCGCCGGTCACGGTCCGGGCAGGCCCAAGCGGCTTTTTTTCACCGGCTTTATAGAAAGGACTTGCGCGGACAATCTTATGGTATACCATCATACCAAATACAACGACCCACCTATGGGAGTCCTCCATGAGCTTCGAAATTCGCAAGATCGTCACCTACACCGAAGAAACCCTGATTGAAGGTGGCAAAGCCACTGACAAGCCGGTGACCATGGTCGGCCTGGCCGCCGTGATCAAGAACCCGTGGGCGGGTCGTGGTTTCGTGGAAGACCTCAAGCCTGAAATCCGTGCCTGGTGTTCCGACCTGGGTGCGCTGATGGTTGAGCGCCTGACCGCCGCCATCGGTGGTGCCGACAAGATCGAAGCTTACGGCAAGGCCGCTGTGGTCGGCGCTGATGGCGAAATCGAGCACGCTTCTGCGGTAATCCACACCCTGCGCTTTGGCAACCACTACCGCGAAGCGGTCAAGGCCAAGAGCTACCTGAGCTTCACCAACAAGCGTGGCGGCCCGGGCACTTCGATCCAGGTGCCAATGATGCACAAGGATGACGAAGGTCTGCGTTCGCACTACATCACTCTGGAATTCCAGATCGAAGATGCGCCACGTGCCGACGAAATCGTCGTGGTACTGGGCGCAGCCAACGGCGGCCGCCTGCACCCGCGCATCGGCAACCGCTACATCGACCTGGAAGAACTGGCTGCCGAGAAAGCGGCTCAGTAATTTCATTCCGGATCTGTGCGAAAGGATGGCGCGTGCAGGCCAGGATGGCCGCGCAGTGCCCCTTTCGCTACAGAGTCTGATACGCCTGTGTAGGAGCAATCCATGATTCGGCTCACCGCTGAACGCACCCCGGCCGGCACCAGTTATCTGGCGACCGGCCAAGGCCACCCCGTGGTGTTGATTCACGGGGTGGGACTCAACAAAGAAATGTGGGGCGGGCAGATCGTCGGTCTGTCGACCGGCTACCAGGTCATTGCCTATGACATGCTCGGCCATGGTGCCAGCCCGCGTCCGGACCCGGACACCGGCCTGCCAGGCTATGCCGAACAACTGCTGGAACTGCTCGACCATCTGGGCCTGGAACACGCCACGGTGATCGGATTCTCAATGGGCGGTCTGGTGGCACGTGCCTTCGCACTGCATCATCCGCAGCGTCTGGCCGGCCTGGTGGTGCTCAACAGCGTGTTCAACCGCTCTCCCGAACAGAGTGCCAGCGTTATTGCCCGTACCACCCAGGTCGCCGAACACGGCCCGGATGCCAATGCCAGCGAAGCACTGGCGCGCTGGTTCAGCCGTGAATACCAGGCGGCCAACCCGGCGCAGATCGCCGCGATTCGCCAAGACCTGGCCAATAACGATCTGCAGGGTTACCTGACCACTTATAAACTGTTCGCCACCCAGGACATGTACCGCGCCGAAGACCTGGGCAGCATCAATGTGCCGACCCTGATCGCCACCGGCGAGCTGGACCCAGGCTCGACCCCGGACATGGCTCGCCAACTGGCGATGCGCATCAAGGGCGCCGAAGTGGCCATCCTGCCTGAACAGCGCCACATGATGCCGGTCGAGTCGCCACGCCTGGTCAACCAGGTGCTGCTCGACTTCCTCGACAAATCCGCGGCCTTACACAACCCGATCAAAGGGGATGTTGCATGACCCTCACTCGTTTTCAGATGTGCATCGACGGCCAATGGGTCGATGCCCTCTCCGGCAAGACTTTCGACAGCCTCAACCCGGCGCTGGCCGAGCCTTGGGCGCAGTTGCCCGATGCCGATGAAGCCGACGTCGAACGTGCCGTACAGTCGGCGCAGACCGCCTTCGAAAGCCCGGCCTGGCGCGGTTTGACTGCCACCGCACGGGGCAAGCTGCTGCGTCGGCTGGGCGATCTGATTGCCGAGAACAAAGAACACCTGGCCCAGCTGGAAAGCCGTGACAACGGCAAGCTGATCCGCGAAACCCGCGGCCAGGTCGGCTACCTGCCCGAGTTTTTTCACTACACCGCAGGGCTTGCCGACAAGCTCGAAGGCGGCACCCTGCCGCTGGACAAGCCTGACCTGTTTGCCTACACCGTGCACGAGCCGATGGGCGTGGTCGCCGGGATCATCCCGTGGAACAGCCCGCTGTACCTGACCGCGATCAAACTGGCCCCTGCCCTGGCGGCCGGCAACACCATCGTGCTCAAGCCTTCCGAGCACGCCTCGGCGACCATTCTGGAGCTGGCGCGCCTGGCGCTGGAAGCGGGCTTCCCGCCGGGTGTGGTCAACGTGGTCACCGGCTACGGCCCAAGCACCGGCGCCGCGCTGACCCGCCACCCGCTGATTCGCAAGATCGCCTTCACCGGCGGCGCCGCCACCGCGCGCCATGTGGTGCGTAGCAGCGCCGAGAACTTCGCCAAGCTGTCGCTGGAACTGGGCGGCAAGTCGCCGAACATCATCTTCGCCGACGCCGATCTGGACAGCGCCATCAATGGCGTGGTCGCCGGCATCTACGCCGCCTCGGGGCAAAGCTGTGTGGCCGGCTCGCGGCTGCTGGTGCAGGACGAGATCTTCGATGAATTCGTCGAGCGTCTGGTCGAACGCGCCAAGCGCATCCGGATCGGCAACCCGCAAGACGAAACCACCGAGATGGGCCCGATGGCTACCGCCCAGCAACTGGCAGTCGTTGAAGGCCTGGTGGCCGACGCCGTCGCTGAAGGCGCACGCCTGCGCCTGGGTGGCAAACGCCCGGCAAACGCCGAGGCCGGCTGGTTCTATGAGCCAACCCTGTTCGAGTGCGACAGCAACTCGATGAAGATCATGCAGGAAGAAGTGTTTGGCCCGGTGGCCTCGGTGATTCGCTTCAAGGACGAGGCCGAGGCGCTGGCGATCGCCAACGACTCGCAGTTCGGCCTGGCGGCTGGCATCTGGACCCGTGATCTTGGCCGCGCACACCGGCTGGCTCGCGACGTGCGTTCCGGTATCATCTGGGTCAATACCTACCGCGCAGTATCGGCCATGGCGCCGATCGGCGGTTTCAAGAACAGCGGCTACGGTCGCGAGAGCGGCATCGACTCGGTGCTGGCCTATACCGAACTGAAAACGGTATGGATCAATCTCTCGCAAGCACCGATGCCCGATCCTTTCGTGATGCGTTAACCGAGGCTGCAGCAAATGATCGAACCCGGTATCTACAAAGAAGTCATGGGCTCCTTTCCGTCAGGGGTGACCATCGTCACCACCCTGGACGCCGAAGGCAACCTGGTAGGCATCACGGCCAGTGCGTTCAGCGCGCTGTCCATCGATCCGGCGCTGGTGCTGTTCTGCCCCAACTACGCCTCGGACACCTACCCGGTGCTGCGTGACAGCAAGCGCTTCGCCATTCACCTGCTCGGTGCCGACCAGCAAGCCGAAGCCTACGCCTTTGCCGGCAAAGGCAAGGACAAGGCCAAAGGCATCGAGTACACCCTGAGCGAGCTGGGCAACCCGTTGCTGGCCAAGGCTACAGCGATCATCGAGTGTGAACTGTGGCGTGAGTACGACGGCGGCGACCACGCCATCATCGTTGGTGCGGTGAAGAACCTGATCCTGCCGCCAGAGCCGGTGACCCCGATGATCTATCATCGCGGCAAGCTCGGCGCCCTGCCCGCGTTCGGCTAAGACTGATCGTCATGGGTGGCCTTGTTGGTTCGGGGCAACTGCGTGATAAACTCGGCAAAAGCCCGGGCCCCCTTGGGGTGCGCGGGCTTTTGCGTTAGTCCAGTCATTTACTGGCTTCGGCAGACTATCAGCGTTCGTGTAAGAGGGTGTTTACAAAATCGGCGAGCGAAGGCAAGACAAGGCGAAATTGGCCGAACAAGCGCAATGTACATTGAGTACATGAGCATTTTGAGGTCGATTTCAACGCCGTATTGCCGAGCGCAGCCATTTTGGAGCTACCCTCTGATGAACCGATCCTTGCCAGCAGCCAGCCATACTCCGAGCCGAACCGATGAAACGCCTGCCACTCGATGACACCTTCAAGGTCAACCGCAATCCCGTCACCCTGCGGGAAATCGTGTTGGACAAACTGCGCAGCGCGATCATGAATTTCCAGCTGTTGCCGGGCGACCGCCTGGTCGAGCGCGACCTGTGCGACCGCCTCGGGGTCAGCCGTACCTCGGTGCGCGAAGCCCTGCGTCACCTGGAGTCCGAAGGCCTGGTGGAATTCGCCGACGCCAAAGGCCCACGGGTGGCGATCATCACCCTCGAAGACGCCTGCGACATCTACGAGCTGCGCTGCGTACTCGAAGGCCTGATCGTGCAGCTGTTCACCCTGCGCGCCAAACCCCGCGACATCCGCGCCCTGGAGGCGGCCCTGGAAGAAAACCGCCAGGCCCTCAAGGACGGCGAGCTGCAACAGGTGATCGATTCGGTCCAAGGCTTCTACGACGTGCTGCTCGAAGGCTCGGGCAACCACGTGGCCGCCACCCAGTTGCGCCAGTTGCAGGCCCGTATCAGCTACCTGCGCGCCACCTCCGTGTCGCAAGAAAACCGCCGCGGCGCCAGCAACCAGGAAATGGAACGGATGGTCGAGGCGATCAAGAGCGGCGACCCGCTGGCCGCCCACCAGGCCTCGGTCGACCACGTGCGCAACGCCGCCCGCGTGGCCCTGGAGTACCTGCAATCGAAACAGGACGACGGCACCGAAGCACGCGACATCGTACAGCCCGTTGCACTCAAAGACCCTCGCATAGGCCGCTGATCATGCCGCTGCCGCGTTACTGCCCGCAATGCGGCAGCACAGACCTCACCCACCGCACGCCAGCCGGCGACACCCACCAACGGTTGATGTGCGGGGCCTGCCAGTACATCCACTACATCAACCCGAAGATCATTGCCGGCTGCATCATCGAGCAAGACGGCAAATACCTGCTGTGCCAACGCGCCATCCCCCCGCGCCCCGGCACCTGGACCCTGCCGGCCGGCTTCATGGAAGGCGGCGAAACCACCGAACAGGCCGCCCTGCGTGAAGTCTGGGAAGAATCAGGCGTACGCGCCGAAATCATCTCGCCCTACTCGATCTTCAGCGTGCCGAAGATCAGCGAGGTGTACATCATCTTCCGCGCCATCGCCCTGGAAGTGACCGACCAATATGGGCCGGAGACCATGGACTACCGGTTTTTTGCCCCCGAAGAGATTCCTTGGGAGAGTATTTACTACCCGGCGATACGGCAGATTCTGGAGCGGTATATCGAGGAGCGGCAGGCGGGGGTGTATGGGATTTATATAGGCAATGATGACAGTGGGAAGGTGCATTTTATTCGTTGAGTTGGGCCGGCGTGGTGGTGACCAGTCAAGACTGGTGGGGATGGGCTTGCCAGACCACAACGAAGGCGGCGACATATTCGCAGCAGATGCTGAGACTTTACTCTTCCTTGTAGACACAAGCTCTGCTGGCAAATGCAGCGCATCCATAAAAAATGTACCGCAGCAGTCGCCAGCAAAGCTGAACTGGCGCCGGGACCCGTTGCCAATCGCCCCGAGCTTCGCCGCGTTCGGCAAGCTGCTGGCAGCATTGGCACAGGCAAATCACGACAACGTGCACTCTCAGCAACAGCAATAAAGGCCAAGAGGTCACGACTTAGCGCCTCTGCTCCACTGCCATACGTACGGCCAAGCCCATCAGTACCGTGCCCATTATCCAGCGCTGCGCGGTTTGCCAGACGGGCCTGTTCACGAAGAAGTGCGCGATGGAGCCGGCCGTGATAGCAATCAGCGCATTGACGCTGACGCTGATTACGATCTGGGTAAAGCCAAGCACCAATGATTGCGTCAGCACGCTGCCATGGTCTGCAGGGCTAATAAACTGGGGCAGCAATGATAAATACATCACTGCAATTTTCGGGTTCAGGAGGTTGGTGACAAAGCCCATCATGAACAGTCTGCGAGGGCTGTCTTTGGGCAGATCCTGCACCTGGAACGCAGAGCGGCCGCCAGGCTTGATGGCCTGCCAGGCAAGATAAAGCAGATACAATGCGCCGCCGATTCTCAGGGCGTCATAGGCATAGGGAACCGCCATTAACAGTGCGGTGATACCCAGTGCGGCGCAGAGCATATAGAAGACGAAACCCAAGGCCACACCGCCCAGCGAGATTAACCCGGCCTTGCGCCCCTGGCAGATAGACCGCGAAATGAGGTAGATCATGTTTGGTCCGGGCGTCAAAACCATGCCCAGTGAGATCAAGCCATAGGCCAATAAACTGGATAACTCGGGCATGGTATTACTCCTGAAAACTCGACTCGATTGACGTAGCAGACATGCCACAAGAGTTTGAGATGTGCATGGCTGGCGGCACGATAATAGGGCGCTGGATCTGAGGCCGTTAGATACAGATCGACCGAAAAAACGTCATACACAAAAACCCTGCTGGGGAATGTCCGAGTGGGTCGGCATACGCTGATGGATGTGACGCAAGCGAGTCGCCAGCAGAGCTTGCCTCCCACAAGAATTGTGCTGATTCTTGATTAATCGGCATTACTGTTTAAGGACGCCATTGATCCATGCTTCCGCTTCCCGAAACCCTCCAGGCGTTCCTGACCGACCCTGTCATCGTCGGTGACGCATACTTACCCACGCACTACCCTGCCCCAGATCGCCTCGATGATTTCCAGATAGGCTTTCGCACCCACGGCCTTACCGGCGAAAGCCTGGCCAGCGAAGCCAACGGCGCCTGGCATCCCGCCTGGAATGTCATCGCTTTGACCGGGCTGGACGACCCCATTTTCATCTCCACAGCCGAGGCGCAAAGCGGTTATCCGGTGTATTACGCACCTCACGGTGCCGGGCGCTGGGACGCGACGCAGATTGCCCCGAGCCTCGCCGCTTTCGCTCGGCTGCTGGCCGCATTGGCGCAGGTGAATGAAGACAACGCTGAGTTTGAGCGTTTGATCGTCGAGGCGACGGGCTCGTCGAATAGATTCTGGCGGGAGATTCTTGATGCGCGCCGGGATGGTGAGGATCTGGAAGAGTCATCGCTTGATGGCGCTGACTTCGATCCGGCTGACTATCAAAGCGGCGACTTGATCGTGAGTGATCTGGGTCCGCACAAGCTCAAGGTTGTTCAGGTGATCAGCAAGAGCCGAAAAATGTCGTTGAAAGAAACATTAGCATTGGCTGAGGCGCCGCCATTTACAGCGGCAAGCGGTGTAAAGCTGCAACTTCGCCGCTTGAGTGAGCAGCTTGAAGTGCTGGGGGCGACGGTCAAATTCCGATCTGAGTGAACGGGACAGGCTGACCGGGGAAAAGCGTGAAGGGCCGGTACATTCACAGCATCTGCCGCGAATGCACTGACCTCATTCGCGACCAAGGTCGCTCCTACAATGATGTGAGGCGTCTGACCGAACAGTGTTTCAGCCAGACACAACGCCCCGCCTTTCAAACCCCCTCAACAATCACAATCTCAGCCTTCGCCACACCCTCACGATGCCCCGCCGCTTCCTGATACTCGGGCGAGTTGTAGCAGGCAATGGCCTGTTCGTAAGAATCGAATTCGATTACTACACTGCGTTGCGGGGTGTCACGGCCTTCGATGGCTTCGCAGCGGCCGCCGCGTGCCAGGAATTTGCCACCAAATAATTTGAACGCGGCAGGCGCGCGCTGGGTATATTCGGTGTACTGCTGTGGGTCGGTCACATCGACGTGGGCAATCCAGTAGGCTTTCATCTTGATCTCGCTGTTTTCAATGGATGGTTTGCAATGGAAAGCAATCTGCGAAACTCTTCGTATTATGGTATACCAGTATGGAGCGCCGTAACCATAACACCGAGATCCTGATAATGCCGTTCGATCGTATAGAAGACATCATTGACGACTACCGCCAGGGCAAGATGGTCTTGCTGGTCGATGACGAAGACCGGGAAAACGAAGGCGATCTGCTGCTCGCCGCCGACCGTTGCACGCCGCAAGCCATCAGCTTCATGGCTTGCGAAGCACGCGGCCTGATCTGCCTGACCCTGACCGATGAACACTGCGAACGCCTGGGCCTGGAACAAATGGTGCCCAGCAATGGCAGCGTGTTCGCCACCGCCTTTACCGTATCGATTGAAGCCGCGACCGGAGTCACTACCGGCATCAGCGCCGCCGACCGCGCACGCACGGTGCAGGCCGCGGTGGCCGCCGATGCCAAGGCCGAAGACCTGGTGCAACCGGGCCATATTTTCCCGTTGCGCGCCCGTGAAGGCGGCGTACTGACCCGCGCCGGGCACACTGAAGCCGGTTGCGACCTGGCGCGCCTGGCCGGTTTTAGCCCGGCCTCGGTGATTGTTGAAGTCATGAACGACGACGGCACCATGGCCCGCCGCCCGGACCTGGAAAAATTTGCCGCCAAACACGGTATCCGCATCGGCACCATCGCTGATCTGATCCACTACCGGCTGAGCAACGAGCACACGGTCGAGCGCATCGGTGAACGCGAGCTGCCCACTGTGCATGGCACCTTTCGCCTGTTTACCTATGAAGACCGCATCGAAGGTGGGGTGCACATGGCCATGGTCATGGGCGATATCAAACGTGACCAGCCGACTCTGGTACGGGTGCATGTCGTCGACCCGCTGCGCGACCTGGTCGGCGCCGAGTACACCGGCCCGGCCAACTGGACGCTGTGGGCCGCGCTGCAACGGGTTGCGCAAGAAGGTCATGGCGTGGTGGTGGTGCTGGCCAACCACGAGTCCTCGCAAGCGCTGCTCGAACGCGTACCGCAGCTGACCAAACCGCCCCGCCAGTACACCCGCTCACAATCGCGCATCTATTCCGAAGTCGGCACCGGGGCCCAGATCCTGCAGGACCTGGGTGTCGGCAAGCTGCGTCACCTCGGCCCGCCGCTCAAATATGCAGGTCTGACCGGTTACGACCTCGAGGTGGTCGAAAGCATCCCGTTCACTGGACCCATCGAGTGAAACACTCGGCCACTACCCTTACAGAATAAAAGCGACGAGGAGGTGAATCAGGGCAGGCAAAACGCTTGCAGAAAGTTTGGAATACCATAATATGATATCCCGTAGACCGAAGATTTTCGTCAGGTGCGCCCGCAAGGGATAGCCAAAAAAACAGCCTCCTGGCCCGGTCGCCAGTTTCAAAGGGTCCGCTTGGATCCACTGCTCCGATATAAGCGGGCACAAAACACAGGCCCGCTCAAAACACAACAAATGAGGGCGTGAAAATGGTGTTGAACAAACGTGCAACTGCAGTCCTGGCTGCTGGCGTGTTGGCATTCTCGAGTGCTGCAGCCATGGCCGCTGAAAGCGTGAACTTTGTCAGTTGGGGGGGCTCGACTCAGGATGCGCAGAAGCAGTCCTGGGCCGTACCTTTCACCAAGTCGAGCGGGATCACCGTCGTGCAGGACGGCCCCACCGACTACGGCAAGCTCAAGGCCATGGTGGAAAGCGGCAACGTCCAGTGGGACGTGGTCGACGTAGAGGCTGACTTTGCCCTGCGTGCCGCCAGTGAAGGCCTGCTGGAGCCGCTGGATTTCAACACGATCAAGCGCGACCGGATTGATCCGCGATTCGTTTCCGACCATGGTGCTGGCTCATTCTTCTTCTCCTTCGTGCTGGGTTACAACGAAGGCAAGGTCGGCGGCAAGAATCCGGAAAACTGGTCGGCGATGTTCGACACCAAAACCTACCCCGGCAAACGCGCCCTGTACAAATGGCCGAGCCCCGGCGTGCTGGAACTGGCCTTGCTCGCCGATGGCGTAGAAAAGGACAAGCTCTATCCGCTGGACCTGGACCGCGCCTTCAAAAAACTCGACACAATCAAGAAAGACATCGTCTGGTGGGGCGGCGGTGCCCAGTCCCAGCAACTGCTGGCCTCGGGTGAAGCGTCCATGGGCCAGATGTGGAACGGCCGGGTTTATGCGCTGCAGCAAGACGGCGCACCGGTGGGCGTGAGCTGGAAACAGAACCTGGTCATGGCTGACTTCCTGGTTGTGCCAAAAGGCGCGAAAAACAAGGAAGCTGCGATGAAGTTCATTGCCGAAGCCACCAGCGCCAAAGGCCAGGCCGACTTCTCCAACCTCAGCGCCTACGCGCCGGTCAACCTCGACAGCCAGGCCCGCCTGGACTCGACCCTGGCCAAGAACCTGCCGACTGCCTACCCGGATGAGCAGATCACCCTGGACTTCGCCTACTGGGCCAAGAACGGTGGTGATATCGCCAAGCGGTGGAACGAATGGCTGGTCAAGTAAAGATGCCGGCCGGGACTCTCGGCCAACCCTCTGTGTCCGGTGGTGCGTCCAGCACCGCCGGCGCGGTTCACGCCCCGCTAGCGAACACGAGAGCGAGCATGACAATCAAGCCTTCACTGTCACAACGCTGGCGTGGCAGCCGCAACCTGCTGCCCGCCCTGCTCTTTCTGGGGCTGTTCTTCTTCGCACCGCTGATCGGCCTGTTGCTGCGCGGTGTCCTGGAACCCACCCCGGGGCTGGGCAATTATCAGGAACTGTTTGCCAACTCGGCCTATGCCAGGGTGTTGTTCAACACCTTCTCGGTCGCCGGGCTGGTCACCCTGTTCAGCCTGCTGCTGGGCTTCCCGCTGGCCTGGGCGATTACCCTGGTGCCACGCGGCTGGGGCCGCTGGATGCTGAACATCGTGCTGCTGTCGATGTGGACCAGCCTGCTGGCCCGCACCTACTCCTGGCTGGTGCTGCTGCAAGCCTCCGGGGTGGTCAACAAATTCCTGATGGCCATGGGCATCATCGATCAGCCGCTGGAAATGGTGCATAACCTGACCGGCGTGGTGATCGGCATGACCTACATCATGATCCCGTTCATCGTCCTGCCCTTGCAGGCGACCATGCAGGCGATCGACCCGATGGTGTTGCAGGCCGGCTCCATCTGCGGTGCCAGCCCGTGGACCAACTTCTTCCGGGTGTTCCTGCCGCTGTGCCGTCCGGGGCTGTTCTCCGGTGGCCTGATGGTGTTCGTGATGTCTTTGGGGTACTACGTCACCCCGGCGCTGCTCGGCGGTGCCCAGAACATGATGCTGCCCGAATTCATCGTTCAGCAGGTGCAATCGTTCCTCAACTGGGGCCTGGCCAGTGCGGCCGCCGCGTTGCTGATCGTGATCACCCTGACGCTGTTCTACTTCTACCTGAAGCTCCAGCCGGAATCCCCGGTCGGCGCCAGTAACGCGAGGTAAGCGACCATGCTTCTGTCACCCAATGCCATGGGCCCGCGGCTGAAGACCGGTCTGTACACCGTCACTGCACTGATCGCCCTGTTCCTGCTGCTGCCGATCCTGTTCATCGTGCTGCTGTCGTTCGGCTCCTCGCAGTGGCTGGTATTCCCGCCACCGGGCTGGACGCTGAAGTGGTATCAGCAGTTTTTCTCCAACCCTGACTGGATGGACGCGGCCCTGGCCAGTTTCAAGGTCGCCATCCTGACCACCATCTGCGCGGTCGCGCTGGGCTTGCCAACAGCCTTCGCGCTGGTCCGCGGGCGGTTTCCGGGCCGCGACTTTCTGTATGGGCTGTTCACCCTGCCGATGATCGTGCCGCTGGTGATCATCGCCGTGGCGGTCTATGCGCTGTTTCTGAAACTGGGCTACACCGGCACGCTGTTCGCCTTCGTGGTCAGCCACGTGATCGTCGCCCTGCCGTTCACCATCATCTCGATCATCAACTCGTTGAAGCTGTTCGACCAGTCGATTGAAGATGCGGCGGTGATCTGTGGCGCCTCGCGCCTGCAGGCGATCTACAAGGTGACCTTTCCCGGCATTCGCCCCGGGATGATTGCCGGTGCACTGTTTGCCTTCCTGGTCTCGTGGGACGAGGTGGTGCTCAGTGTGATGATGGCCAGCCCCACCCTGCAAACCTTGCCCGTGAAAATGTGGACCACCCTGCGTCAGGACCTGACCCCCGTGATCGCCGTCGCCTCGACGCTGCTGATCGGTCTGTCGGTGCTGGTCATGTTCATCGCCGCGACCCTGCGTCGCCGTAACGAAGCCCGGAGTACCTCATGAGCGCTGTGATCAAAGATTCCGCCCACAGCGGCCAGCCACTGGTCCGCCTGAGCAACCTGAACAAGCACTACGGCGACTTCGCTGCGGTGGACAACATCAATCTGGACATCCAGGACGGCGAGTTCTTGACCTTCCTGGGTTCCAGCGGCTCGGGCAAGAGCACCACCCTGTCGATGCTGGCCGGTTTCGAGACCGTCAGCAGCGGTGAGATCCTGGTCAATGGCAAGTCGCTGGTCAACGTACCGCCGCATAAACGCGGGATCGGCATGGTGTTCCAGCGCTACTCGCTGTTCCCGCACCTGAACGTGCGCGACAACATCGCCTTCCCGCTCAACATCCGCAAGATGGATGCCGCCGAGCGTGACAAGAAAGTCGATGCCATGCTCAAACTGGTGCAGCTGGAAAAGTTCGCCCACCGCCGCCCCGCGCAACTCTCTGGCGGCCAGCAACAACGGGTAGCGATTGCCAGGGCACTGGTGTACGAGCCACGCATCCTGCTGATGGACGAACCGCTGGGGGCACTGGACAAAAAACTGCGTGAGGACTTGCAGGACGAGCTGCGTCAGCTGCATCGCCGGCTGGGCATCACCATCGTCTACGTGACCCACGACCAGGAAGAGGCCATGCGCCTGAGCCAGCGCATTGCAATCTTCAGCCACGGCAAGATCGTCGGTCTGGGCAGCGGTTACGACCTGTACCAGAACCCGCCCAATGCCTTTGTCGCCTCGTTCCTGGGCAACTCCAACTTCCTGCGCGCCAAGGCACAAGGCAACGCGGTGGCAACCTTCGAAGGCCAGCCACTGTCGATCCGCCTGACCGCGGGCCTGAAGACCGATCAGGACATCCTGCTGATGGTCCGCCCGGAAAAAGCCCAGGCACTGAGCGTCGACCAGGCCCAGACCCAGCCGCTGGCCGAAGGCTGGAATGAAGTCACTGCCAAGGTGACCGAAGTGCTGTTCCTGGGCGAGAGCCAGACCTGCGCAGTCGTCACCCAAGGCGGCACAGCGATGACCGTCAAAGCGCTCTCGGCCACCGGCATGCCGCTCAAAGCCGGTGACCCGGTAAAAGTCCGCTGGGCCACTGCCGATGCCTGCATCTACACCGAATGGGCCGAAGAGGACCTGAACAAGGCCGCTGGCGCGCATTGACTCAACGCTCAACGCAAGAACGACAATGCCCTCGCAAGAGGGCATTGTCGTTTGTGCTGCGCCGCTCAGGCGTGAATCAGCGCTGCGGTTGTTGACGCCCTTCGGCGACCCAAGTGTTGAGCAGGCTGTAGGCCACCGCCAGCAGGGTCGGGCCGATGAACAGGCCGATAAAGCCGAATGCCAGCAGGCCGCCGAACACACCCAGCAGCACGATCACCAGCGGCAGGTTGCCGCCGCGGCTGATCAGGTACGGCTTGAGCACGTTATCCACGCCGCTGATGACGAAGGTGCCCCACAGGCCAAGGAACACCGCCATGCCATAGCTCTCCTGAAAAATCAGCCAGGCGCTGGCCGGGATCCATACCAGTGGCGGCCCCATGGGAATCAGACTGAACACGAAGGTCAGAATGCCCAGCACCAGCGCCCCCGGAATACCGGCGATCAGAAACCCGATCAGGGCCAGAATGCCCTGCGCAGCGGCCGTACCGATTACCCCGTTGACCACTCGTTGCACGGTACCGGCAACCAGATCCAGGTAAGACTGCGCACGCTCGCCGATCAGCCGTTCCAGCAGGCGCAGCACAAAGGCGGCCAGCCGCGGGCCATCGCGATAGAAAAACCAGGCGAAGACAATGCTCAGGGTCAGTTCCAGAATGCCGCCGCCGATTTGCGCGCTGCGGGCCAGCAGCCAGTTACCGACCTGACCGAAATAAGGCTTGATGTTGGCCAGCAACGCCGCGCCCTGTTCATCGATGGTGTTCCAGAAGCCCACCAGCCGCTCGCCCACCAGCGGAATGCCGGCCAGCCACTCGGGCGGGTCTGGCAGGCCATCAACCTGCACGTCACGGATGAAGTTGGTGGCATCGCGCACATGATCGGCCAGGTTGAAGCCAAGCCACACCAGCGGCGCGGCGACCAGTACCAGCCAGCACAGACACATCAGGCTCGCCGCCAGGGTTTCATTGCCGCGACAGGCCCGGGTCAACAGGCGCATCAGCGGCCAGCTGGCAAACGCCAGCACCGCGCCCCAGACCAGCGCCGACCAGAACGGCGCCATCACCCAGAAACAGGCACCCAACAGTGCCAGGAGCAGAATCTGCACCAGCAGACGATCGTTATTGAGCATGGCGTTGTCCAGGAGAGAGAAGAATTACCAGTCGAGCATAGTGGCCGGGCGTGACAATCAGCAGCCAATCATCACGCCCGCTGCACCTTAACGAATCACGTTGACCAGCAGGCCGGGCTGCTCGGCAGCGCTGATTTCCAGACGCGCAGCACGCACGCCCTTGGCAATCAGCGCATCACGCCAGGCCTGGGCCTGGCTGCCTGCAACTGTGACACGCAAGCTGCTGTCGAGGTTCAGGCCACGGGCCAGAACCGTGACCCAGTTGTCTTGCGGCTCGCCCTTGAGCCGCGCCAGCTCCAGGCTGCCGCTGGTCTTGAGTTGGCGCAATAACGTGGAAGGGCTCGGCAGCAGATCGCCCAGCGGCGCCTGGGCAGCCAGTTGCTCGACATGCAGGTAGGCGCGGCGGTTGCCACGGGTAATGGCGTACAACGCCACCAGGGTGTCTTGCTCAGGTTCGGCCAGGCGCAACAGCAGATAGGCCTGACGGTCGTCGGCCCCGTACAGCCGGGCGTTGCCGAACACCTGATTGGCCCACAGGCTGCTCTCGCCGCAATCACGGGCCTGACACCAGAACAGCAATTCGGCGTGGCGCGCCTGCAACGCTTCGCGGGCAGCGGTAAAGGCGGCATCGGAGCTATGGCCTGCGGGCAGCTCATAAGTGACCGCCTGCAACGGGCCACGGGCCGTGACCGGATTATCGTAGCGCAACTGGCCGCTGATCTTGCGAACGGCGCCGAGCGGATAAGTACGCTCCTGTTCGGCAGGCGCCCGGTAATCGACAATTTCGGTGTCGACCGGACGCGGCACGATATCCAGATCGCGGCTGCCGGCGATGTCTGCGGCCATTGCCGTGGCCGGCAAGGCCAGCCACAGGCATAGCCAGGGCGCGCCGAATGAACGTAAGCGGCGGCTCATAGGCACAGCGCCGGACGGGAAAGACAAAGGCTGGAATTAAAGACTGCGGGGTGATCCATCATGATTGACTCCTGTTTCAACCTGCCCAGCCTCGGTAGTTGACCGGCGCAAGTCAAGAAATGGAGAACAGCCGATTGAAACAGTCTGCGACAGCATGTGTCCCGGTGACATCATCAAGATGCAGATGATGACCGCCCGGCAGGCTGTGAATGCCGATCGGCAAGTCCTCCAGCAAGGCCCGATGAGCACTGAGCAAGCCGTCCTCAGCCAGCACCAGCAGGCTCGGGCAACGGATCCGCCGGGCAAAGGCCAGCGCCTGTTCAGGTGTGAAACGCACTGCGGTGGGCAGCGTCAGACGGCTGTCGCTGCGCCAGGTGTAACCGCCCGGCACCGCCATCAAACCACGCTGGGCGAGCAATTGGGCCGCTTCGCGGCTGACCGGCAAACGGCCACTCATGCGTGCCTGAATGGCCCGCTCCGGATCGCTGTACACCGGTTTTCTCTTGTCGCCCAGAGCCAGTCGCGCAAGCAGCGCTTCGCCCAGCCGCTCAGGGGCCTGCCCGGCTTCGTCGGTCAGTGGCAACAGGCCGTCGATCAACGCCAGGCGCTCGACACGCTCGGGCAAGGCGCCGGCCAGCAATACCGAAATGATCGCCCCCAACGAATGCCCCAACAGCGAGAAGCGCTGCCAGCCCAGTTGCCCGGCGACCAGCAAGACGTCTTGCACGTAGTCTGCCAGGTGATACCCGACCCCGGCCGGCCGGTGATCAGAGTGGCCATGCCCGGCCAGGTCCAGGGCGACGATGCGCAGCCCCGGCAAGGCCGGCGCCAGCCGCGCAAAGCTGTTGGCGTTGTCCAGCCAGCCATGCACGGCAATCACCGGCTGGCCATCTTCGGGACCGAACAGGTGCGCGGCCAGCTCGATATGGCCGAGGTTGATGCGTATTTCTTCGACGAGCGGGTTCATGGCTGGCCTGCGTCGTGGTTATTCCAGCGGGTAAACAGGGTTTTTAGCATGTGTGCCGTCTGGTCAGGGTGTTCAAGGGGAAACATGTGCCCACCGGGCATCGACAGGTATTCACCGTGGCGCAGCCGGCGGACCTGCAGGCCATGGCGCGGCATGACCACCCTGCTCTGCTGGCCGCGGACCATCGCCAGCGGCACTTCAAGCTGGCGCGTAGGCCGCGGGCTGGTGTGCGGGATGCTGCGGTAGATACTGATCTCGGTGGCCGGATCGAAACGCAGGGTCAGCTTTTCGCCGTCGGCGCGCAAACCATGGCGCAGGTAAGCTTCGAAACACTCGGGGTCGAAACGGCGGAACAGACTTTTGCTGGCGAAGTAGGCACGTGCCGCCTCCAGACTGTCAAACTCCTCGCGTCGCCCCAGAGTGCGGCCGGCCGGCGTGATCCGGTCGATAAACCCCAGCCGCTTGGCGGCGCGGATCATCCATTGGTCGGCCAGGCCCAGCACTGGCGAATCGAGCATTACCACGCCACGGTACAGCTCGGGGCTGCGTAACGCGGCATGAAAGTGCAACAGGCCGCCCAGTGAATGGCCAACACCCCAGACCGGTCCCGGCTGCTCGCGCAGATGATGCAACAACTCATCAACCAGGTTCAGCCAGTTTTCATTGACCGGAAAACGCGGATCATGGGCATGTTGTTCAAGATGGGCTACGGCGAACTCTGGCGCCAGGGCGGCGAACAGCTTGCCATAGGTGGCCGAGGGAAAGCCGTTGGCGTGGGCGAAGAACACCTGTTGCGACATGTCAGCACACTCGTGGCCGGGTCAATGGCGATGATTTTGCGCAGCGCTGCAGTGGCCGGGCAATGATCGTAAGTGACATCACCAAGGGTACTTTGGCCACTGTTCAAACAAGCTGAATCATTGCCCTGTACGGCAGACACACACATTTCAGCGTGCCGGCGGCTCCTGGCCATGAGGCACCACGGCAACGGTCAGGCGCGAAATACAGCACAGCTTGCCTTCATCGTTACTCAGACGAATGTCCCAGACGTGGGTGGTGCGGCCAATGTGTACCGGACGCACCACGCCGGTCACCCGGCCGCTGCGCACACCCCGCACGTGGTTGGCATTGACCTCAAGGCCGACGCAGAAGAACTTCGCCGTGTCGATCACCAGATAACTGGCCATCGACCCCAGGGTTTCTGCCAGCACCACTGAAGCACCGCCGTGCAACAGGCCGAACGGCTGATGAGTGCGCTGATCCACCACCATGCTGGCGGTCAGCGTGTCATCAGTGAAGGCTTCAAAGCGGATATCCAGCGACGTGGCGATGGTGTTGGCACCGGCGGCATTGATCCGGTCGATCTGGGGCGTTTCACGCCATAGGCTCATGGTTGCTCCTTGCTTGGTAAGGGATCTGACGCACTCAGACGTGGTGGACGTTGCGCAACTGCAGAGCACCGGCCAGGACGAACTCACCATCCAGTTGCGCCAGGCTGGCCGTGTTCATCGGCTCGGCGTCCTGCACGCTGCCGTGCACCAGCAAACCGATCAGGCTGCCCACCAGCGGCTGATGACTAACCAGCAGCACCTCGTCCAGCTCCAGCGCGGCGATCTGACGCAAGGCTTCATCAGGACGAACATCGGGGGTCAGCCAATCGACGGTAACACGCGGGATGTCCGCCGTGAGGACACCTTGCAGCACATCGGCGGTCTGTTGGGCACGCACATACGGGCTGACCAGAATACGCTGCAGCCCCCGCCCCTCAAGATGGCGGGCACTGCTGCGCACCTGCTGGCGGCCTTCGGCAGTCAGCTCGCGCTCGGCATCGCTACGGGCCTGATGCTGAGCCTGGCCGTGGCGCAAGACCCACAGCTTCATAGTTTCGGTTCCTCATCGCGAACCGGATGAGCAGCGGCCGGAACCTTGTGCGGGGCCTCGCCTTCAGGCGCACGCGGGGTTGGCCAGTCAGCGAACGGCCAGGGCTTCTGGTCGCTGTGGAAGGTGCCAAACCGGCCGATCTGGGCAAGGAACTGACTCAGGCTGTCGCCGAAATCCATCAGGCTGGCGCTCGGTGCACCGTAGAACAGCCGGTAGCCCAATTGCAGCAACACCACACCGGCCAGCACGATCTCGGCCAGTTGCCAGACCACCAGATACACCAGCATCCACAGCACACGCAGTGCGATGGATTCACGTTTGAAATTGGATTCGCTCAAGACCTTCTCCCTGATCAGTATGGATTTCAATTGAAACCGGTTGTGGAAATGAAGTCGACATCGGTCTTTGGCTCGCCGCGCATCAACACTTCGATCACCTGCGCCAGGGTCCGCCCCTCGAACAGGATGGCATGCAGGCCGGCCACCAGCGGCATGTAGACCTTTACTTCCTGAGACTTGGCCTTGAGCACCTTGAGGGTATTGACCCCTTCGGCCACTTCGCCCAGGCGGCTGACCGCCTCGTCAAGGCTCAGGCCTTGACCCAAGGCAAAACCGACCTGGTAGTTACGGCTCTTGGGCGAGGAACAGGTGACGATCAGGTCGCCCACCCCGGCCAGGCCCAGAAAGGTCATCGGGTTGGCACCCTGGCTGACCGCAAAGCGGGTCATCTCGGCCAGCGCGCGGGTGATCAGCATACTCTTGGTGTTTTCACCCATGCCCAGCGCCACGGCCATGCCGGAAACAATGGCATAAACGTTTTTCAGCGCCCCGCCCAACTCTACGCCAAACCGGTCGTTGCTGGCATAGACGCGGAACGTCGGCCCGTGCAGGGCAGCCTGGACCTCCTGACACAAGGCTTCGTCTTCGCTGGCCACCACCGTGGCGGTCAGCGCGTGCTCAGCGATTTCCCGGGCCAGGTTAGGGCCAGACAACACGCCAATGCGGGCTTTGGGCACGATTTCTTCGAGAATCTGGCTCATCAGCTTGAATGTCTGAGCTTCGATGCCCTTGGTCAGGCTGACCAGCATCTTGCCAGTCAGGCGCTCGACATGTTCGGCCAGTACCGAACGCAGGGCGCTGGAAGGCAAGGCGACAAAGATCAGCTCGCTGCCTTCCAGGGTTGCGGTCAGGTCGGTGACCGGCTCGACACCCGGCAACACCTTGATGCCTTTGAGGTAGCGCGGGTTCTCACGGTGCAGGCGGATCGCCTCGGCCTGCTCGGGATCACGCATCCACTGACGGACCTGATGACCGTTCTGCGCCAACAGATTTGCGATGGCGGTGCCGAAGCTGCCGCCACCAAGAACCGCTACAGGTTGCAGTGTGCTCATAAACCAATCCATCCAGGGCCATTGATCTGGCGATGGGGCATTATACGGAGCGTTACCGTGGCGGCCAGCGCCAAACAAGGCAAAGCATCGGCCGCTACTGCCCCGGTTGAGACATCAGCACAGCACAAGTTCCATGAAAAGCCTGTGAATCTTGGTTACCATGCGCGCAACGCACGGAGATCGCGGCAACAGGCCAGTATGTTGTCGGCAAGGCATGGGGTAAATGGACGCGTCACAAGAGTTTGCAACGCCTCAAGGGCGTCGGTCATGAAATTGCATCAGTGGGATATCAACACCCGTACCCAGGTCATCAGCCTGGGGCCGGCCCTGTTGTTGACGGTGCTGCTGACTGCGTTCTTCACCTTCGTGCGCTTGCAGGACTTGCGCGAAGAGCTCAATCACACCGGCCAGTTGATCGCCAATCAGCTGGCGCCCGCCGCCGAGCGTGGCGTATTGAATGACGACGAAGAATCGCTCAAGGCACTGACCCGTGCCACTTTGTCGATGCCCAGCGTGCAGTACGTCGAGATTCAGGACAGCAGCAACAATCCGCTGACCCACGTCCAGCAAGCCGAAGACCCGACGGGCAATAAGCGTCAGCTGGAGATTTTTCAGGCCCCGATTCATTTCACCGCGCCCAGTGCCGCCATTGACGCCAAGCCGGTGTTTACCGCTGGCAACGAGGGGTATCTGGGCCGGGTGCTGGTAGGGATGTCCCGCGACACCTTCAACCAACGCCAGCAGGAGATTTTGTTCAAGGCCGGTTTGCTGGCGTTCGCCGCGCTGCTGTTCACGTTCTTGCTGGCCCGCGGCCTGGCGCTGAGCCTGTCGCGCCCGATCAGCGAAATGGGCGAAGTCGTCAAGGCCATCCAGAAGGGCGACTATCACACGCCACTGCCGGTCACCGACGACGCTGAACTCGGGGCCCTGGCCCGGCACATCAACAACCTGGCCGCCAACCTGGAACAAGCCAGCCTGGAGCAACAACACTCCATGGCGCAGCTGATTCATACTCGCGAGCAGGCCGAGCAAGCCAACAAGGCCAAGTCGGACTTCCTGGCGATGATGAGCCACGAGTTGCGCACCCCCATGAACGGTGTCCTGGGCATGCTGCAATTGATGGAGACCACGACGATGACCGCCGAGCAGGCCGAATATACGACACTGGCCGCCGAGTCCACCGAGCACCTGCTCAAGGTCATCAACGACATTCTCGACTTCTCGCGTATCGAGCGCGACGCCCTGCAAATCGAAGGTATCGCCTTCAACATCGCCGAGCTGATCCAATCCTCGACCCAAGCCTTCAACCCCACCGCCCAGCAACAGGGGCTGGTCCTTGATCTGCAACTGCAAGCGGGCATCGAACAGCTGGAGGTGCTCGGTGATCCGACCCGCATCCGCCAGATTCTGGTCAACCTGATTGGCAATGCGCTGAAATTCACCGAGATCGGCGGGGTGCGCGTAGAAGCTGGCTGGCGGGCTCTGGATGGTGACCAAGTGCGGATAATCTGTACGGTGCACGACAGCGGTATAGGTATTCGCGCCGACCGGCTTGAGTCGATGTTCAATGCCTTTCAGCAGGCCGACAGTTCCATCTCCCGTCGTTATGGCGGTACCGGCCTGGGGTTGTCGATCGCCCGGACCCTGGCCGAGCGCATGGGTGGCAGCCTGCATGCCCATAGCGAAGAAGGCGCAGGTTCCGTGTTTACCCTGGAATTGAACCTGCCGCGCACCACCGGCAGTCAGGCGCAGCACTCCCCCACCGTGGTCAACACCGCAGAACTGAACGGCGAACGCTGCGTATTGCTGGTTGAAGACAACCCGGTCAATCGCACGGTAGTCGAGGCGATGCTGCACAGCCTGGGCTTCAGTGTCGACGTCGCGGTGGATGGCGCCGAGGCGGTGTACAAAGCCCAGGCCGCTCATCACGCCGTGATTCTCATGGACTGCCGGCTGCCGATCATGGACGGTTACGAAGCCACCCGTCGGATTCGTCAGATCGAGGGTCTTGAACAGGTGCCAATCATCGCCCTGACCGCTAACGCATTGCACGGTGATCGCGATGCGTGCCTGCAGGCCGGGATGAATGACTACTTGTCGAAACCGTTCAAACAGGCTGATTTGCACCAGGTTTTACTGCGTTGGCAAGCCTTTCAACCACTTGCGACTGGCGATAAATGATAAATTGCGGCAGTCTTGGCAGCTTGTTCGGCAATGGATATCGGTCGGACGAAGATTTTCAGTGTACAGGTGTACATTCATCGCACCGGCACTGTGACTTTCATTACAACGCAACAGTCTATGACTAGGCTGCCGGACAATGTCCTGGCGAAAACGTCCGTCAGGACTGGCGCGTGGGCCCGATCGGCCAGCGTCGCAAGTGAACATTTTGAGGAGCTCGCATGACCAAACAACACGCCTTTACCCGGGAAGACCTGCTGCGCTGCAGTCGTGGCGAGCTGTTTGGCCCAGGTAACGCGCAACTGCCCGCCCCCAACATGCTGATGGTCGATCGTATTACCCACATCAGTGAAGAAGGCGGCAAGTACGGCAAGGGTGAGTTGGTCGCCGAGCTGGATATCACCCCCGACCTGTGGTTCTTTGCCTGCCATTTCGAAGGTGACCCGGTGATGCCTGGCTGCCTGGGTCTTGACGCCATGTGGCAGTTGGTTGGCTTCTATCTGGGCTGGCAGGGCAATCCTGGCCGTGGTCGTGCCCTGGGTTCTGGCGAAGTGAAGTTCTTCGGCCAGGTTCTGCCGACTGCCAAGAAGGTCACCTACAACATCCACATCAAGCGCACCATGCGCGGCAAGCTGGTTCTGGCAATCGCCGACGGCACCGTGAGCGTTGATGGTCGCGAAATCTACAGCGCCGAAGGTTTGCGTGTCGGCCTGTTCACCTCTACTGACAACTTCTAAGGGTACCCGCATGCGCCGCGTCGTTATCACTGGTCTGGGCATCGTTTCGTGCTTGGGCAATGACAAAGACACCGTCTCCGCCAACCTGCGTGCTAACCGCCCTGGCATCCGATTCAACCCGGAATATGCCGAAATGGGTCTGCGTAGCCAGGTTTCCGGCTCCATCGACCTCAACCTCGAAGAACTGATCGACCGCAAGGTGTTCCGCTTCGTGGGCCACGCTGCTGCCTACGCCTACCTGGCCATGGCCGACGCCATCAAGGACTCGGGCCTGACCGAAGAGCAGGTTTCCAACCCGCGCACCGGTCTGATCGCAGGTTCCGGCGGTGCTTCGACCCTGAACCAGATGGAAGCACTGGATATCCTGCGCGAGAAAGGCGTCAAGCGTGTAGGTCCGTACCGCGTGACCCGCACCATGAGCAGCACCGTTTCGGCGTGTCTGGCCACACCGTTCAAGATCAAGGGCCTGAACTACTCGATCGCCTCGGCCTGCGCCACCAGCGCCCACTGCATCGGGACTGCCATGGAGCAGATCCAGATGGGCAAGCAGGACATCGTGTTCGCCGGCGGCGGTGAAGAAGAGCACTGGAGCCAGTCGTTCCTGTTCGACGCCATGGGCGCATTGTCCAGCAAGCGTAACGACACCCCGGAAAAAGCCTCGCGCGCCTACGACAACGACCGTGATGGCTTCGTCATCGCTGGCGGTGGCGGCATGGTCGTGGTCGAAGAGCTGGAGCACGCTCTGGCCCGTGGCGCCAAGATTTACGCCGAAATCGTTGGCTACGGCGCCACTTCCGATGGTTACGACATGGTTGCCCCGAGCGGCGAAGGCGCGATCCGCTGCATGCAGCAGGCGCTGTCGACCGTCGACACCCCGATCGACTATCTCAACACCCACGGCACCTCGACTCCGGTCGGCGACGTTGCCGAGATCAAGGGTGTGCGTGAAGTGTTCGGCGACAAGGCTCCGGCCATCAGTTCGACCAAGAGCCTGTCGGGCCACTCGCTGGGCGCCGCTGGCGTTCACGAAGCGATCTACTGCATGCTGATGATGGAAGGCAACTTCATTGCCGGCTCCGCCAACATCGACGACCTGGACCCGGCGGTCGCTGACCTGCCGATCCTGCGCGAGACTCGCGAAAACGCGAAGATCGACACCGTGATGAGCAACAGCTTCGGCTTTGGCGGCACCAACGCCACGCTGGTACTGAAACGCTGGCAGGGCAAGTGATCGTCTGAGTTGCACGCAACATGAACAAGGCCAGTCACTGACTGGCCTTTTTCTTTGCCGAAAATGTTAAGCGCCGCACACCTGGCTGCTCCCACAAAGGCATGCGGCGCTTATCTGAACAGTATTGGCTTTAGCCGCCAAGCTTGCGCGCCAGGTATTCGCGCAGAAACTCAACCGTGACCCTGACCTTGGCCGAGTTGATCAGTGGCGAGGTATACACCGCCCAGATATCAGCATCCTGCCGGTAGCCCGGCAATACCTGCAGCAACCGGCCGGCTTCCAGATCGGCCTGCACATCCCACATTGAGCGCAGCAGGATACCGCGGCCATCCAGGCACCATTGGCGGGCGATTTCGCCGTGGTTGGTGGACAGGCTGCCAGTGACCTTGACGGTTTGCGCGCCTTGCGGGCCTTGCAGATGCCAGATCCCGAACGGTCGGTCGCGCTCTTTGATCAGCAGGCAGTCATGGTTGGTCAATTCTGCCAGGCTGCCCGGCGTGCCTTGACGCTCCAGGTAGGTCGGGCTGGCGCACAGCACCCGCCAGTTACGAGCCAGATGCCGGGCACGCAGGTGCGGGGCAATCTGGTCGCCAACGCGAATGTCCAGGTCCACCCCCTCATCGATCAGGTCCACCAAACGATCCTGGATGTCCAGGCGAATATCCAGTTGCCGATAGCGCGCCGCCAGTTCCGACAACGCCGGGGCCACCAGCCGCCGGCCAAAGCCTTGGCTACTGATCACCCGCAGCACGCCACTGGGCTCTGCGTGCCGGACAGCGACCTCTTCACTCATCTGCTGCACCGACTCAAGAATAGTCCTGGCCCAGTCATAGACCCGTTCGCCATCCTCGGTGATCGACACCTGACGTGTCGAGCGATGCAGCAATTGCACGCCCATGCCCTGCTCCAGCAGCTTGATGCGCTTGCTTACATAGGCTGGCGACATGCCCAGTTCACTGGCTGCCGCTATAAAGCTGGCGCGCCGGGCAACATGGACAAACACGTTCAGGTCATCAAGTGCGGGCAGATTATTCACAGCTCGTGTTCCTTCAATTCATATCTACGCGGATTATCACCTATTCGTAAGCCGATAGGATGAGCCCATTCCCTCAAACCTGGAGAGCGACATGAATAACAAGACTCTGCGCATTGCTGCGATCGCTGGCGACGGCATCGGCCTGGAAGTGCTACCCGAAGGCGTACGCGCGGTACAGGCAGCGGCTGACCGGTATGGTATCGCCCTGCAGTTCGAGTATTTTGAGTGGGCCAGCTGCGATTACTACCTGGCCCACGGCCAGATGATGCCGGACGACTGGCGTGAACAACTGTCCGGCTTCGATGCGATCTTCTTCGGCGCGGTGGGCTGGCCTGACAAAGTCCCGGACCACATTTCGCTGTGGGGCTCGTTGCTCAAGTTCCGCCGCGAGTTCGATCAGTACGTCAACTTGCGCCCGGTGCGCTTGTTCCCCGGTGTCCCCTGCCCGCTGGCTGGTCGCCAGGCCGGTGAGATCGACTTCATGGTGGTGCGCGAGAACACCGAGGGCGAGTATTCATCGCTGGGCGGCATCATGTTCGAAAACACCGCTAACGAGTTCGTTATCCAGGAATCGGTGTTCACCCGCCGCGGCAGCGATCGCATTCTCAAGTACGCCTTCGAGCTGGCCAGCCAGCGACCGCGCAAACACGTCACCTCAGCGACCAAGTCAAACGGCATGGCGATCAGCATGCCGTACTGGGACAAACGCACTGAAGCCATGGCCAGCCATTATCCCCACGTCAGCTGGGACAAACAGCATATCGACATCCTCTGCGCACGCTTTGTGCTGCAACCGGAGCGCTTCGATGTGGTGGTAGCCACCAACCTGTTCGGTGACATCCTCAGCGACCTGGGCCCCGCGTGCACCGGCACCATCGGCATCGCACCATCGGCCAACCTCAACCCGGAGCGCCATTTCCCGTCGCTGTTCGAACCGGTACATGGCTCGGCCCCAGACATTGCCGGGCGCAACATTGCCAACCCGGTGGCGATGATCTGGTCCGGCGCATTGATGCTCGATTTCCTGGGCCACCGTCAGGCTCATGACGATATCCTGCGGGCCATCGAACAGGTAATCGCCAGCGGCGAAGTGACCCCGGACCTGGGCGGCACGGCCTCGACCCAGCAGATGGGCAATGCCGTGGTGCGGGCACTGGGCTGAGCTTCAGCTCGACATACAGCGGGCTTGTAAATGGCGGCAATCGTTGCTGCGCGATTGATGACGCGATCGACGTCAGTCCCGAGCCCCCAGCAGGGCACTGACACTTGAGGTCAGTGCCTGCAAGGCAAAGGGTTTGGTCAGCACTGCCGTGGCCGTCGTCAGCGGGCTGTCACCCAGCACATGAGGCAGCGTATAGCCGGTCATGAACAGCACGGGCAAAGCCGGTCGAACCTTACGCCCGGCTTCGGCCATCTGCCGGCCATCCAGCCCACCGGGCAGGCCGATGTCGGTGACCAGCAAATCGATGCGCGTGTCAGAGCGCAGCAGCTGCAAGCCGGCGAGGCTGTCCGCCGCTTCGATCACCACATACCCATGACTGCCGAGGATCTCGCTGACGAACAGCCGTACCGAGGACTCATCATCAACCACCAGCACGGTCTGGCCGGCACCGGCCAGCGGCACTTCATCGCTCACCGGTGGATGACCTGGCGCCTCGGCCTGGGCGGCGCAGCCGGGCAATTGCAGATAGACCCGGGTGCCCTTGCCCTGCTCTGACTGGATGCGCACCTGCCCACCGGACTGCTTGGCGAACCCATAGACCATCGACAGGCCGAGGCCCGTTCCGGCACCGACCGGTTTAGTGGTGAAAAACGGCTCGAACGCCTTGGACAGGGTTTGCTCACTCATCCCGACCCCGTTGTCTGCCACACAGATGGTCAGGTAGGTACCCGGCACCAATTCTGCGTCCAGCTCGGCACCGGACTCCAGCACCTGATTGAAGGTCTTGATCGAGATGACGCCGCTACCGCTCGGCATGGCATCGCGGGCGTTGATGCACAGGTTCAGCAGGGCATTCTCCACCTGCGCAGGGTCAACCATGCAGGTCTTCAAGGCGGCTGCCAGCTCGACCTTGAGCTTGATCGAAGGCCCGGCGGTGCGTCGAATCAACTCTTCCATGCCACTGATCAACCCGTTCACATCGGTGTGCACCGGCACCAGCGTCTGGCGCCGGGAAAAAGCCAGCAACCGATGGGTCAAGGCCGCGGCACGCTGGGCCGCGCCCTGGGCGACAGACAGATAGCGCTCCAGATCGGCGCTGCGCCCCTGACTCAGGCGCAGTTTCATCAAGTCCAGGCTGCCGCTGATGCCGGCCAGCAGGTTATTGAAATCGTGGGCGATGCCACCGGTCAATTGGCCGACCGCTTCCATTTTCTGGGCCTGACGCAATGCCTCTTCAGCCGCCTCACGCTCGGCAATCGCTTGACCGATGCGCGCCTCAAGCGTGCGGTTGAGTTCCAGCAATGCCGACTCGGCGTTCTTTCTTGCGGTGACATCCATCGACGAGCCGATCAGGCCGATCACCTCGCCGTCGTCATTGAGCAACGGCGCCTTGATCGACAGCCAGAACGTCGCCGAGCCATCGGGCATGTCGACCTGCTCTTCGATCTGTTCGACCCGCCGACCATGCATGATGCGCTGATCGGTGGCCATCACCTGTCGCGCCTGGTCTTGGTCTTCGAGCACCTCCAGGTCAGTCTTGCCGAGATAGAACTCTGGCGGCTTGCCGATCAATTGGGTGGCACCGTGGTTGGCGACCAGCAACCGCCCCTCAAGGTCCTTGGCATACACCACCCCAGGTACGGCAGCGGCGAAGGTACGCAACAAGGCCGACATCCGGTCACGCTCAGCCTCGGCGGCGCGGCGCGACTCAATATCCATCAACACCCCCGGAAAGCGCACTGCCTGCCCTTGAGGGTCAAGCTCGGCGCGGCCGTTGGCCTCGACCCAGCGATAGCAGCCATCGTCCTGGCGGACCCGATACTCACAACGGAACGCGCCGCCACAAGCCATCGCGGCCTCGATGTCAGCCGATACCCGCTCCCGATCCTGCGGATGAATCGAGGAAAACGCCTCGGTAATCGCGATACCTGCGGCGCAGCGCTCGGCAGCCAGCCCGAATGTGCGGGCAAAACGCTCATCGGCGGTTACACAGTCGTTGGGAATGTCCCAGACCCAGGTGCCAATAATCGCCCCGGCATCCAGCGCCAATTGCAGGCGTTCAGCCGCATCGGCAGGAAATCCGCGCCTTACCGGCGGTGCGGCCGGAGGTGCTTCAGGGGGTGGCGGTCGGCGGGTCTGATCCATAAGGGTCTCGATGATCACGTGCACATCGGGTTTTGGGCGTCATTCAAGCAACATTGACAGCAATATCAACGAAATGTCCGCTCAGTCGGCGCGCAGATTACACGCAGTAGCGCATTGGGTCGCCCTTGTAGCTGCTTGCGCCCAGAAATGCTCCAATAGCAGGCTTGTCAATCGCACTGCCAAGGACACCCTCTTTAATGTCACAAGCCACTGACAACGACTTCTATGACCGCGCCGACGCGCATATCAACCTTTCCAACGAACAACTCGGCGCCTGTGACAATCCCGGCGCGGTGAGCGCATCGATGATGTTCGCCGCCACGCGCTTCAACACCTGGGTCAGCGCGCGCGGGTTCAAATCCAGTGAAGAAATGGCCCAGGCCCGCGAGCAAATGCTCAAGTACTTCTGCGAGCAGTACCAGATGATGCTCGAAGACAACCTCGATGATTACATCAATAACTTTGATCACTACATGGCCGGGCAACAGACCTGAAAGGCTTTATGTTTCGTGCCTCGCTATCGGCTATCGATACCGGACCTCAATAGCCCCTTTAACGGCCGATGACGGCGGCAACAGCCTCAGATCGGCAACGGCCGCCCGGCAATCACCTGCTTCATCACCAGGGTCGACATCACCTGCTGCACATTGGGCAGCGAGGTGAGTTGCTCGTCATAGAGTCTCTGGAACGCGGGCAAGTCGCGGGTGATGACGTGCAGCAGGTAATCCGGATCACCGAACAGCCGCTGCGCCTCGACCACCTGAACAATGTCCAGCAGCGCTGTCTCAAACGCCGCAACCGCTTCACGCGTGCCTTCCTTGATGTTGACATCCTCCCCGGCCTGAAGGCCAGAGATTCCTACGGTGCTCAGGCGCGGCATCGAGCCGCCCCCGAGTCGCTTCGGTGGGTTCCTGCTGCTGGCGCCATGACCTCTGCGCTCACTTCACAGGCTAACCGGGCGTGTCCCGCCCTTAGTACATTGATCGCGCCAACCACATCGGCGTTGCCTTCGAAACCACATCCCACGCACCTGAACAGCGCTTGCGTCTGGCGGTTGGCCGCCGACACATGGCCGCAACACGGGCACGTGCGGCTGGTATTGTGCGGCGGCACGGCAATCAGCCAGCCGCCGCGCCACGCCAGCTTGTAGTCCAGTTGCCGGCGGAGCTCGAACCAGCCCTGATCGAGGATGGCCCTGTTCAGGCCAGACTTGGCCCGAACGTTTCTTCCCGGCGCCTCGGCCGTGCCTGCCGCCGACCTGGACATATTTCGTACCTGCAAGTCCTCGATACACACCATCGCGTGGTTTTGGCTGATCGTGGTCGAGCACTTGTGCAGGTAGTCGCGGCGGGCATTGCCGATGCGGGAGTGAATGCGCTGGAAGTCGTTACATGCTGCTCTTGAGCCATGAGCCAGGAAGACGACATTAGGCGCCGACGGCACGGTGCTTTCAAGATGCATGCCCATGGGGTCTTTGTAACGAAATACCGCCGTAGAAGGGCATCTGTGTCGCCGTGTTACTGCGCTTCATCCTGTGGCGGTGCGTACATCGAACAGTTGCAGTAGGCACCCCACTGCAACCAGGGACGGCTACGCCGTCCGCGCTATCCTTCCCCGCCCTGAACGGCGGGGCTTATCGCGCCTTGATGGTCACAGGTCTCTCTCAAACTGCCGTGGCCAGTCTTTGCGGGTAAACACCTGTCCATGGTCGCGCAAGCGCCGCACCTCATCCAGATCCAGCTCACAGATCAGCCACTGGCTCGCCGACGGACACAACGCCTCGCTCTCGGCAATCACGCCATTGGCCGGCATGCCGTAATCGGACGGCACGTACAACGCTGCGCGGCCGATGTTTTCATCAAGCGCCGGCGACCAGGGCGCCAGGCCGACGGTGGGTGCTTGCAGTACCGCGATCTGGTTCTCCAGCGCCCGCGCCTGGGCGCCGATGCGCACCCGAAAAAAGCCCGCTTCGGTGTCGGTGCAGCTCGGCGCCAGGATCAGGTCGGCACCGGCTTCGGCCAGGCTACGCGCCAGCAGCGGGAATTCGTTGTCATAGCAGATCAGGATGCCGAGCTTGCCCAGTGCGGTATCGAACACCTTAAGGCCCGAGCCGGCGCTGATGTTCCATTGTTCGCGCTCGAAGCGGGTCATCATCAGTTTGTCCTGGCTGCCCAGGCAACCGTGCGGGCCGAACAGCCAGGCACGATTGCGGTACTGGCCGTCCTCGTCCAGCACCGCCACGCTGCCCGGTTGCAGGTAGACATTCAGGCGCCGGGCGAGGCTTTCGCACAGTTCCAGCCAGCGTGGTAATAGCGGCTGGATGTCAGCGATCGAGGCATGCAGGTCGCTGCGTTGCGCAGCGGGTAATTGCCCGGACAACACCAGCCCGGCGTACTCGGGCAGCAGTAGCAATTGCGCGCCCTGCCCGGCTGCTGCTTCGCAGAGTTCAGTGAGGTGGGCGGCGTAGGCCTCCCAGCTTTGCAGCAGGTCAATATGGTACTGGCAGGCAGCAACCTTGATCATCAGACAAGCTCCTTCAACCAGAACGACATGGATTTGCCCGACTCCTCGGCTTCATCCAGGTCGCGCCAGTGATATTCAGTGTGCAGCTCAGGGTGATGGCGGTAGCCACGCCGGGTCCAGAAAGCGTCCAACGGCTGATAGCCGGTCGGGCGCCGGGGGTGATCCTGCGGACGCTGCACAGCGCAAAACGCGCACCACTCAAACCGCCCCAGCTGCCGGGCGTGGGCTTCGCGCTCCTGGAAGAACCGCACCCCCAGGCCGCGACCGCGCCAGCCCGGCAACACCACCGACTCGGCGCAGTAGAAAATCTGCCCGGTGTTCCAGCCCGCCGCCACGAACGGCCGCTGAAACTGCTCGGTCTCATCCGCCAGCGGCAAGCCCGTCGACGCGCCGACTACCTGCCCCTGGTCACGCACCAGTACGCAGACACTGTCGGGGCTGCGCAGGTAGATCGACAGGTACCCGGCCTCGTAAGCCAGGTCGCCGTCATACAGGTACGGAAACTCGCGAAATACGCTGATGCGCAGTTGCGCCAGCTCTTCGATGCAGGGCTCTAGCTGCGGCCCTTTGAGCAATTGAATGTCCATGCTGAGCGTTGCCCACCAAGAAAGTGACGCTGACGGATATGCCAGCGCAGGGCGCAGAACTTATCATGAGCCCCGCTGCCCCCGTCAACGCACCCTATAAGGAACAGCCCGATGAACACCACCGAACTGATTCAGGCCTACTACGCCGCTTTTAACGCCGGCGACATGCCTGCTTTTCTGGACCTGCTGGCCGAAGACGTGGTGCATGACATCAATCAGGGCGAGCGGCAGATGGGCAAAGCCACCTTTGCCACGTTCATGAACAAGATGAACCGTTGCTACCGCGAGCGCCTGAGCGACATCGTGGTCATGGTCAACCACGACGGCAGCCGCGCTGCTGCCGAGTTCGTGGTGCACGGTGAGTATCTGGCCGACGACGAAGGCCTGCCACCGGCCAACGGTCAGAAATACGTGTTGCCGGCCGGTGCATTTTTCTACATCAAGGCCGGCAAAGTGGCGCGGATCAGTAACTACTACAACCTCAATGACTGGATCGAACAGGTTGGCTGAAGCCAGCACTGCGGTGCGTTGATCGTAGGGATTGGCGTACCGCGCAACTAACCAGAAGCGCCTGTTAATCAGGTCACCAGTGGCACACCGACATAACTTTGGCGTCAGAATTGAAGATCGGTTAGTTGACTAACGATTAAACGATCCAGCATTGAAGAGTATCGGCCTGGTACTTCTCTTGGAGAAAATAAAGTTGCGCTGACAGGCACGCCAAGGATAAATTCAAAAGCCTGTCCCCCCCACAAAACACCTGCAATCAGGAGCCGCCATGCATCAACCTGTACCTCCTGTGCAGTACACCCCACCGGGCCTCGACTGGCTTGAACTGCAGGCGATCAACGAAGTGGAGGGCCTGAGCAATGTATTGCAACTGGTGCTCTTGCTCACCGGCCTGAAGTTTGCCGCGATTGGCAAGTTCAATGAGGAAAACTGGGTCGCCTATATCGTTAACGATGAAATGCACCTGGGCCTGGAGCCCGGTTCCACCATCCCAAACGAAGTTGCCATCTGCACTAAGGTGATGCAGGAGCATACCCCGCTGATCATGCCACGCATCAGCGACGACCCGGCTTACCGCTCGCACCCCAATGTCATCAAATTCGGCCTGCAAGCGTATATATCGATGCCGATCTTCCTTATCAACGGCGAGTTCTTCGGCACTTTGTGCGCGACCGCGCCCTATCCCGCCGATGTCCTGGGCAACGAAAAAACCCTGGACTCGATGAAACTGTTTTCGCGCCTCAGTGGCCAGCTGCTGTCGCTCAATCCCGCCCACCTTGCCTAGCTGTCGGGCTGCCTCGACAGGCTAGGCGGATCCGCCAGCCAGAACGTCGGGCAGCGACTGGCCGATCAATAACCAGCCTGACAAGGCCAGCAAACCCAGCACCAGACGGCGAAAAAGCTGGTCGCTCATCCCCCGGTACAAACGCACGCCCAGCAGCGTCGGCACCAGCACCGCCAGCACCACCACCGCAAACAGCCCCAGCGCCTGGGCGGTCACTGTACCGCTCAGCAGATAAGTGAGCATCGTGCTGGCCTGCATCGCCAGATTAAAGCCCTGAATCACTGAGCGCTGGGTAGCCCGGTCCCAGTTGTTGAGCACGGCCCACAATGCCGGGGCCGGACCACTCAAGCCCCCCAGCCCGCCCATGATGCCGCCGACCAGCCCAACACCGGCATCAGCACGGCGGCTATTGCCAGCCAGGCGTGGCAAGTGCGCCGAGAACAGCATCAACGGGCACCACAGCACCAGCACAATCCCGACCAACAGCCGAAACCACACGGGATCGACCTGATGCAGCAACAGCACGCCCAACGGCACGCCAAGCACGCCGCCGGCAACCATAGGCCAGAGCCGGCCAGAGCAGCGCCAAGGATGACGATCAGGATCAGCGAGTCCACCGAGTTACAGCACCATGATCATTTCATGCCAGGCCATGCCGCCATGATCGGATGCCGAAGGCTGCACATAGCGATACCCCATATGCTCATAAAGGCCGACATGACGGTCCTTGCACATCAGGTGGATGGTCTGTTTATGCATGGCGCGCATGCGGCCGATGAACTCGTTCATCAATTGCAGGGCGTAGCCTTTGCCCTGATGCAACGGATCAACGACCACTGACATGATGACCACGTTAGGCGCATCACTGCTGTGGCCGACCAGCTCTTTGAAGGCTTCGTCGGACATCTGCACCACCTGAGCACAACCACAGTTGATGAAGCCAATGATCTGGCCCTCAGTTTCCGCAATCAGAAAACCCTCGGGGTATTGGGCGATACGCGTGGCGATCTTTTCCAGAGTGGCAGCTTCGTCGCCTTCGTAGGCGCCGATTTCGATCTCGTAGCAGCGGCGGGCGTCGGCGGGCGTGGCGTTACGCAAATACAGGCTGGACATTGGGTGTTCCTGAACACATCGGGCAAAGGCCAGCATGGTAGAGAAAAACCGGATGCAGGTTAATGCCAATACTATTCAGATAAGAACTGCGGACCAGGTGGGAGCCAGCTTGCTGGCGAAGGCGGCGGCAGATCCACAGCAGATAAAGTCGACAGTATTGGCTTTAGCCGCGAAAGCTTCGCGGCTAAAGCGGATCGCCGCCCGACCGATCCTACAAGGCTTACAGCCAGGCCTTGATCTGCTGGCTGACCGCTTCGGTGGAAATCCCGTAGCGGTCATGCAGGGTCGGCAAGGCGCCGGCGTCGAGGAAGGCATCCGGCAAGGCGATCTGGCGGAAGGTCGGCGTCACGCCGTTGCGCAGCAGTACGCTGGCCACTGCCTCGCCCAGGCCGCCGATGATCGAATGGTTCTCTGCCGTGACCACCAGGCGCCCCGGTTTGCGGCATTCGGCCAGAATGGTCTGCTCATCCAGTGGCTTGATGGTCGGTACGTGCAGGACCGCCACGCTGACGCCATCGCCCTGGAGTTTTTCGGCCGCTTCCAGAGCGCGCATGGTCATCAACCCCGAGGCGATCACCAGCACTTCGTTACCGGGGCGGATTACCTGGGCTTTGCCAAGCTGGAACTTGTAATCATAGCGGTCCAGCACCAGCGGCACATTGCCGCGCAGCAAGCGCATGTACACCGGCCCCTGATGCTCAGCGATGGCCACGGTGGCCTGTTCGATTTCCAGCGCATCGCAGGGGTCGACAATGGTCAGGTTGGGCATCGCACGAAAGATCGCCAGGTCGTCGGTGGCCTGGTGGCTGGGGCCGTAGCCGGTGGTCAGGCCCGGCAGGCCGCAGACGATCTTGACGTTGAGGTTCTCTTCGGCAATCGCCATGCAGATGAAGTCATAGGCGCGCCGCGAAGCGAACACCGCATAAGTGGTAGCGAACGGCACGCAGCCTTCGCGAGCCATACCGGCAGCGGCGCTCATCAGCAGTTGCTCGGCCATGCCCATCTGATAGAAGCGCTCCGGGAACGCCTTGGCGAAGATGTGCAGGTCGGTGTACTTGGACAAATCGGCGCTCAGGCCGACGATCTCCGGACGCTGGGCCGCCAGTGCTGCCAGCGCGTGACCAAAGGGTGCCGGGCGGGTCGGCTGACCTTCGGCGGCAATCGAGGCGATCATCGCGGAGGTGGTCAGGCGTTTCTTGCCGGTCTCGGTGGTGTTCTTGACGGTACTCATACGTTGCTCCCGGCGTCCAGATTCTGCAGTGCAATATCCCATTCGTGTTCATCGACCCGGATGAAATGGGTCTTCTCGCGGCTTTCCAGAAACGGCACGCCCTTGCCCATCCGGGTGTCACAAATGATCACCCGTGGCTGCGCACCAGGGTGCTGGCGGGCGGCATCGAACGCCTGGACCAGCGCGTCGAGGTCGTTGCCATCGACGCGCTGGGTGAACCAGCCGAATGCCTGCCAACGGTCGACAATAGGCTCAAAGGCCAGCACTTCACTGGAGTGGCCGTCGGCCTGCTGGTTATTGACGTCGACGATGGCGATCAGGTTGTCGAGTTTCCAGTGCGAGGCGGACATCACCGCTTCCCAGGTCGAACCCTCGTTGAGTTCGCCGTCCGACAGCAGGTTGTAGACGAACGACGCACTGTTCTTGCGTTTCAGCCCCAGGCAGGCACCCACCGCGATGCCCAGGCCATGGCCCAGCGAGCCGCCGGTGATCTCCATGCCCGGCGTGTAGGCGGCCATGCCCGACATCGGCAGCCGGCTGTCGTCGGCGCCGTAGGTTTCCAGCTCGTCCAGCGGGATGATTTGCGCCTCGATCAATGCCGCATACAGGGCAATCGCGTAATGACCGATGGACAGGTAGAAGCGGTCGCGGCCTTCCCACTCCGGCTCGGCCGGGCGCAGGTTCATGGCGTGGAAGTAGGCCACGGCCAGCAGGTCGGCGGCGCCAAGGGCCTGGCCGACATAGCCCTGACCCTGGACCTGACCCATGCGCAGGGCATGGCGGCGAATATTGTGGGCACGTTCGCCCAGGCTTGTAGCAGGTGCGGATGACAGGTTAGCGCTCATTGCGTAACTCCTTGAATCAACGATTGACCAGTGCGGCAGGCACTCGCAGCACCAGGGTGGCGCCGAACAGCAGCACCCCGGTGATCAGGTACATGCCCAGCGCACTGGAGCCGGTATTGGTGGTGATCCAGCCGATCAGGTAAGGCGAGCAGAAACCGGCCAGGTTGGCGAAGCTGTTCACCGCGGCGATACCGGCCGCAGCCGAGACCCCGCCGAGTAAGGTGGTGGGCAGCATCCAGAACAGTGACGAGGCCGAGAGAATGCCGGCGGCGGCCAGGCACAGGCTCATGACCGAGAGCAGCAGGTTGCCGCCCAGCACCGCTGCCAGGCTCAGGCCCATGGCGCCAAGGATCATCGGAATCACCAGGTGCCAGCGGCGTTCCTGATGCTTGTCGCCGCTGCGCCCGGCCAGCAGCATGGCGACGATGGCGCACAGGTATGGCAGGCTGGTCATCATGCCGATGTGCAGCGGGTCGGAGAGCCCGGCGTTGCGGATCAGGGTTGGCAGCCAGAAAGTGATCGCGTACTGACCCATGACCACGCAGAAGTAGATCCCGGCCAGCAGCCACAGGCGCCGGTCACGAATGAACTCGCCCACGGAGGCATGAGTAACCTTCTGCCGGTTGTCCTCTTCCAGTTCCTTTTGCACCAGCTCCTTTTCCTCGGCAGTCAACCAGGTGGCCTGATGGACACCGTCCTTGAGGTAACCGAGCACCATCAGGCCAACCACCACGGTGGGAATCGCCTCGATGACAAACATCCACTGCCAGCCGGCCCAGCCATGCACACCAGCGAAGGCGTTCATGATCCAGCCCGACAGCGGCCCGCCGATCATCCCAGACAACGGAATGGCAACAAACCACAGCACGGTCATCTTGGCCCGGCGGTAGGACGGGAACCAATAGGTGAGGTACAGCAGCAGACCCGGTGCCAGCCCCGCTTCGGCAACCCCGAGCAGAAAGCGCAGCACGTAGAACTGCCAGGCGGTTTCAACGAAGGCGAACAGGCCGGAGATGATGCCCCAGGTAATCATGATCCGGGCGATCCACACCCGCGCACCGACCCGGTGCAGAATCATGTTGCTAGGCACTTCACAGAGGAAATAGCCGATGAAAAACATGCCCGCGCCCAGGCCGTAAACGGCCTCGCTAAGGGCCAGGTCGTTCATCATCTGCAGTTTGGCAAAACCGACATTGACCCGGTCCAGGTAGGCACACAGGTAGCAGAGCATCAGAAACGGCATCAACCGCCACGCGGTCTTGCGATAAGCATTGGCGCGTACGTTGGACGCCGCTTCCAGTGACAGGGTAGTCATGATGGTCTTCTCTTTATTGTTATGACCGCCCTACTGTGTACAGATCAGGTGACAAGGATTGCTCGTCGCCACACTCTGTACGGCAGGGCTGAATATTCATGGCGGGCCGCCAGGCCCGCTGCGCTCATCAATGAATCAGCATGCCACCGTTAACGTCCAGAGTGATGCCGGTCAGGTAAGCCGACAGGTCACTGGCCAGAAACAGCGCGGCATTACCGACATCTTGCGCTTGGCCCAGACGGCCCAGCGGAATGCCGTCGATTATCGCGTGGCGGCGTTCATCCTGCATCAGGCCGCCGGTGATGTCGGTCTGGATCAGGCCGGGGGCGATGGAGTTGACTCGCACATTGTCCGGTCCCAGTTCGCGGGCCATGGCGCGGGCCAGGCCCAGTACGCCGGCCTTGGCAGCACTGTAGTGCGGGCCGCCAAAGATGCCACCACCGCGCTGGGCAGATACCGACGACATACACACGATGCTGCCGGACTTCTGCTCACGCATGGCCGGAATCACCGCTTGCGACATTAACAGTGTGCCGCGCAGGCTGACATCCAGCACTTTGTCGTAATCGCTGTGACCAATGTCGAGGGTTTTCAGGGGTTGGGTGATGCCGGCGTTGTTGACCAGCACATCGATGCGCCCGAAGCGTTCGAGCACAGTGGCTACGGCAGCGTTGACCTGGGCTTTATCGGCAACGTTGGCGGCCAGACCCAGATGGCCTTCGCCTAGGGCGGCAGCGGCGTCGCGAGCGGCAGACTCGTCAAGGTCAAGGATGACCACCCGGGCACCTTGACGCGCAAAAATTTCAGCAGTGGCCCGGCCAATACCGCGTGCCGAAGCGGCGCCAGTGATGATTGCAATCTTGTCTTGCAGCAGCATGGGGCGTTCTCCCGTTTGTTTTTATGAACTCGATTTGCAATAAATCGTGGACACAGCTTGTGCCCCACCCTGCGCCTGAGCAATAACGTGAAATTCAGCAAGTGCTGAAAAAAATTCAGCACTCAGAACCAACATCACCGATATTTTGCCGTACCCCTGTGGGAGCGAGCTCGCTCGCGAAAGGGCCAGTGAAGCTGCACATCTGCTGTGAATGTGCCGTCTTCGCGACCAGGACGGATGGCTGCCCTGTCGCTCCCACCTCACTGGACATAACACCCGATTACTACTGATTACTGGAAAATCCACCCATGCCCACCCCCACCGATGCCTCTCTAAACCTGCCGCCGCTCAAGGCCATCCAGGCCTTCGAGCAGACCGCCCGCTTCGGTAACGTGGCACGCGCCGCCGAGCAGTTGAACCTCACCCCCTCGGCGGTCAGCCATCAGTTGGCCAAGCTCGAAGCCATGATCGGTCGCCAGCTGTTCCTGCGTAACGCCCGTGGCGTGACCCTGACGCCAGTGGGTGAGCAATACCTGGCTGATGTCTCTGGCATTCTGCACAGTTTTGCCGTGGCCACCGAACGCGCCAGCAGCGATGTCAGCCTCGATTGCCTGCGCCTGCACGCATCGCCGAGTTTCGGATTTCTGTGGTTGATGCCGCGCATCGAGCAGTTTCGCCAGAGCCACCCGGATATCCAGATCAACCTGTCGTGCTCGTACGAGTCGCTGCATTTCAGCCGCGACAAGATCGACGTGGATATCCGCCATGGCCAGCCCAACTGGCCGACGCTGGAAGTGCGCAGCGTACCCAACGAGCATCTGGCAGTGATGGCCTCACCGGCACTGCTGGCGAAGAGCCCGGTGTCTAGCCCAGAGGACTTACTGCACCGCCCGCTGGTGTTGTCTGAAGCCACTCTGGTTAACTGGCCACAGTGGTTTGCCCAGCACGGCCTGTCACGGCCCGACAGCCCCTACCCGCTGAGTTTCGACCGCTCGTATATGGCCCTCGAAGCGGCGCGCCTGGGGCTGGGTTTTGCGCTGGAAAGCACCCTGCTGGCCAGAGAATTCCTGAGCCGCGGCGAGCTGCTGGTGATCGCGCCCGAACGCCTGAGCGTGCCGGTCAGCGCCCACCACCTGGTGTTTCCCAAGGCGCATGCCGGTTTTCCAAGAGTGCGGCGCTTCTTGCAGTGGATGCAGCAGGAGCTGGGGCGGGATTTCAGCTACTGAGGGCGGTGCCTGCACGGGCAACGGTGCGCTGTGGGCGATACAGCAACCAGCGATAACAACCCAGACAAATCAGCCAGTCGATCAGCAGGGTCCACAGGTTGTGCGACAGAAAATGCGCGCCCTGCATCATCCGCCCCAAAGAGAACAGCGCCCCCAGTGCGATGGCGAACACCAGCGCGACCCGGGCGGCACCAGGTTTGCGGTCGCGCAACGCGAAAAACAGCGCCAGCAGCGAGAAGCCGGTGGCCGCGTGCCCGCCCGGCCAGCACAGTCCCGGTTTGAGACTCGGCGCGCGGTGGCTGAGCAGTGGCGTATGGGTCTCGACGCCGCCAAAATCACTCAGGCTCCAGGGGCATTGCACCTGGGTCAGGTTCTTCAAGGGCGTGATCACTGCGGTAGACAAGCCCATCGCCAGGACGATGTAACCCAGGGTCCGGCGCCAGGGTCGCAGCGCCGCCACCTTCCAGCTCAGCGCGAAGGCCACGGCAAAACCGAGTGCCATTGCAATCACCAACTGCTTGGCGCGATCATGCAGAATCGTTTCCAGCCAATAACTGTGTGCACCGATGAAACCCTCGCCGGGGATATAAAACAATCGGGCCAGAAAGTAATCCAGCGCAGTGGGATCGAAAATCAATAACAACAACATTAACCCGATTGGCAAACCCATTGCCAAGCGAAAGTTGAAAGGACGTGATACCGGGACCGTTAATACATCGGCCATGAAAGATGCTCCGCAATGAGGCCTGCCAGGAAAGCCGCGAAGTTATACCCTGAGCGGTACGCTGCCGGTGAAGAAAATGTCATCAGGTTGTCAGTCAGACAGCCTGCCGACAGCAAGCAAGCGGACCGGCAGCGGTTTTGACATTTTTCTCACAAACCGTTGACGCCGTGCAGACCGATTGTCGTCTAGTCTTCTCCCTGCCAACTTCCGAACGATAGCCGTAGCCACGGCAGACTGCGCATAACACAACCGACAATGAAAATATTAGTAATCGAAGATAACCGTGATATTCATGACAACCTGGTGGAGTTTCTGCAGCTCAAGGGGCATCAGGTCGAAAGCGCACTAGACGGCCTGAGCGGGCTGCACCTGGCAGCGACCAAGGCGTTCGATGCGATCATTCTTGACATCATGCTGCCTGGCATCGACGGCAACCGCATCTGCCATAGCCTGCGCCAGCACTCGCGCTCGGATGTCACCATCCTGATGCTCAGTGCCCGCGACACGCTGGAAGACCGCCTGGTGGGGTTCTCGGCCGGCGCCGATGATTACGTGACCAAGCCCTTTGCCATGGCCGAAGTGCTGGCGCGCCTGGAAGCCATCACCGCCCGCCGCCAAGGCACTGGCAACCGGGTCTTGAGCGTGGCCGACCTGACCTACGACCTCGACACCCTGGAGGTGTCACGCGCCAACGCCGTGCTGAAACTCAACCCGACCCACTTGAAACTGCTGGAGCTACTGATGCGCCGCAGCCCGCATCTGGTCCCGCGCAAAGAGCTGGAACTGGCCCTGTGGGGCAACGACACGCCCAAGGGTGGCAGCCTGCGCAGCAACATTCATATTCTGCGCCGCACACTCGATGGCGGGTTCGACACCGAACTGCTACAGACCGTACACGGCCTGGGTTACAAGCTGTGCGCCGCGTCCGCGCGGGCAAGCTGAACAAATGCTTTCTGAGCCGTCGCAAATCGGCCCGGCCCGCTGAGTTTCATTGGCGGGCTGGCAACAAAGATTCGATACTTTTCTAACCGCCAGCCACACGACGGAGCGCCACGCTTAACGCGTGACGTGCTCTCTTGCCCACCCTATTAGTGAAGTAACCCACATGCCGAACATCAAAGCCGTTCGCCCTGAAGTTGTGACCGTGCTCGCCACTTTTTACTTGTTACTGGCGTTTAACAAGAGCCTTTGGCAGCATGTTTTCAGTTTGACTGCCGCTGACCATACCGGGTTTATTCTAAGTGTCGCCTTTGCGGCGCTGATCGCGATCACGTTCAATCTTTTTCTCACCCTGATCGCGTTCAAACGGATCCTTAAACCGGTACTGATCACCCTGTTCATGCTCGGTTCGGGCATTGTTTATTTCATGAACGAGTACGGCATCATCTTTGACGCGGCAATGTTCCGCAATGTCGCCGAAACCAACCCGACCGAGGCGTTGGGTCTGCTCTCCGGCAAGCTGTTTCTGTATATCGCTGCGCTGGGCGTGCTGCCGTCATGGTTACTGTGGAAGACGCCGATCAACTACCGCCGCTGGCCAGCCGAAGTGCTCAGTAAAGCGCTGATCAGTGTCGGCTGCGTGGCGCTGCTGGGCGGGGTCGCACTGGTCAACTACCAGGGGCTGGCCTCATTGTTTCGCAACCATCACGAGCTGCGCCTGATGGTGGTGCCGAGCAACCTGATCGGCGCTGGCTGGAGCTATCTGCATGAGCAGGTCCTCGCCGCTAAAACCACCTTTCGCCCGACCGCCAGCGATGCCCTGCGCGAACCGCCTTCCAGCGCCCATCCGCGCAAGTCACTGACGGTACTGGTGGTCGGCGAAAGTGCCCGGGCCGAGAACTTCGGGCTGCTCGGCTACACCCGCGACACCACGCCCCGGCTCAAGGCTGAAGGCGATGTGATTGCGTTCAGTGATGTCTGGTCATGCGGCACCGAGACGGCCGTGTCAGTGCCGTGCATGTTTTCCGACCTGGGCCGCAAGCGCTACAACGCGGCCACGGCGAAGACCCAGGAAGGCTTGCTGGATGTACTCAAGCGGGTCGGTTACAACGTGATCTGGCGTGACAACCAGGCCGGTTGCAAAGGCACCTGTGACCGGGTGACCTTCATCGACCTGAGCAATGACAAGGACCCTGGCCTGTGCGCCGACCATGAATGCCGCGACGCCATCCTGCTGCGCGACCTGCAGGCCGATATCGACAACCTCAAGACTGACACGGTTGTGGTGCTGCACCAGATGGGCAGCCATGGTCCCGAATACTTCAAACGCTACCCGGCCGAGTTCGAGAAATTCACCCCGGTGTGCAAAAGCAATGCACTGAACAACTGCTCGCGCGAGAGCATCGTCAACGGTTATGACAACACCTTGCTGTACACCGACCATGTGCTGGCCAGCCTGATCGACATTTTGCGCAGCAACCAGGACAAGGTCGACACCGCCATGCTTTACCTGTCGGACCACGGTGAATCACTGGGCGAGTACAACCTGTTCCTGCACGGCACGCCCTACATGGTGGCGCCCGAACAGCAGCGGCATATTCCGATGGTGGCATGGTTCTCTGAGGGTTATCGACAGTCGTTCGGCGTCGATACCGACTGCCTGCAAGCCACGCGCAACCAGCCGCTCAGCCAGGACAACCTGTTTCACTCGATGCTGGGCCTGCTCAACGTAAAAACCAGCGACTACAGTCAGCCGCTGGATATGTTTGCCAAGTGCAGACATCGCTGAACCCTGCCGGACCGGCCAGGCGGCGATCCGCTTTAGCCGCAATACTGGTCGTTTAGGCGCTGCATGCCTTTGTGGGAGCTACCTTGGTAGCTCCCACCGGACCGCGTTGGCCTTGACCGGTCGGCATGACGCCTACGGGATATCCATTAAAAATCAATAGATTGTCAGGCCTCCAACGCCCGCACCCGCTCGCGGCGTGCCTGCTCGGCGGCCTGTTCGGTGGATTGCAATGCGAAATCGAACTCGATTTCGGCAAAGCGGCCTGATACGCCACGCTGCGCGGCGCGCTCGGCGTCGTCGATGAAATGGATCTGGGCGATCAGCTCATCACGGGTGGCGTAGGCAAAGTCGTCATGCAGGTACGGATCGCCTGCCAGGTTGATCTGGGTGGTCAGGTGCCGATGGCCGGGGGCAGAGATGAAGAAGTGCACATGTGCCGGACGCTGGCCGTGGCGGCCCAACTGGTCGAGCAGGCCCTGGGTCGGACCATCGGGTGGGCAGCCGTAGCCGGACGGCACGATGCTCTGGAAGCGGTAACGGCCCTGGGCGTCGGTCTGAATGCGGCGGCGCAGGTTGAATTCCGATTGAGTCGGGTCGAAGTACGAGTAGGTGCCGCCCGTGTTGGCGTGCCAGACATCAACGGTGGCGTTGGCCAGCGGCTGGCCGTCGACATCGCGGACCTGGCCGTGCATGAACAGCGGCGTGCCAGCGTCAGTGCCGTCATCCAGGCGTGCTTCGTACTGACTCAGCGGTGCGCCAGCCACGTACAGCGGGCCTTCGATGGTACGTGGCGTGCCGCCGACCTGACCGTTCTGCTCGTCTTCAGCGTCCAGCAACAGGTCCAGGTAGTGCTCCAGCCCCAGGCCGGCCACCAGCAGACCGGCTTCCTGACGCGCACCGAGTTCGTTGAAGTAGTTCACCGCTTTCCAGAACTCTTCCGGAGAGATCTGCAGGTCTTCGATGATCTTGATTGCGTCGGTGAGGATCCGGTGGACCACGGTTTTCATCCGTGGGTTGCCGGCGTCCTCGTCGAAGCCCGAGGCATTCTCGAAGAATTTCTGGACGTCAGCGGTGTGGGAAATACGTACGGTCATGGTGGCGTGTCCTCGTCATTATTCTTGTTCAGGCTTGCTGCGTATTGATTGTCGGGTTCAGGGCTCAGCGATCATCGGCATGGATCGACGAAGGGTGCCTGCACAGCGGCGTCACTTCGATATCCATATACGGGTACAACGGCAATTGCATCAAGGTGTCGTGCAATGCCTGATTATCCGCCACATCGAAAATGCTGAAGTTGGCGTACAACCCGGCGATGCGCCACAGGTGGCGCCAGACACCCTCGCGTTGCAGGCGCTGGGCCAGTTCCTTTTCGTCGGCCTTGAGCCGGGCAGCCTGCTCGGCGGGCATGTCGGCCGGCAGCCTGACAGTCATGCGTACGTGAAAAAGCATCGTGCAGTTCCTTGTCGATCAGGGGTCAGCGGCGGGCAAAGCGCGCCAGGCGTTGTTCGTCCAGCTCCAGGCCCAGGCCTGGCGCGGTCGGAATCAGCAGCTGGAAATCACGGTACAGCGGCGGCTCGACCAGGATGTCTTCGGTCAGCAGCAACGGGCCGAACAGTTCGGTGTGCCATTCCAGTTTGTCGAGGGTCGCGAAGGCATGAGCGGAGGCCAGGGTGCCAACGCTGCCTTCGAGCATGGTGCCACCGTACAGGCCGATACCGGCCGCCTCGGCAATCGCCGCCGTGCGCAACACCGCACGCGGGCCGCCGGTCTTGGCGATCTTTAACGCGAAAATCGGCGCCACGCCGGACTGCGCCAGGGCAAAGCTGTCCTGTACCGACTCGATGGCTTCGTCAGCCATCAGCGGGATCGGGCTGTGGGCATTGAGGCGCACCATGCCGGCGCGGTCAAACCGCGACAGTGGCTGCTCGATCAGCTCTACCCCGGCCTCGGCCAAGCGCCGGCTGGCATTGATCGCCACCGCTTCGCTCCAGGCCTGGTTGATATCAACCCGCACACTGGCGCGCTCACCCAGCGCTTTTTTGATCGCCCCCACGTGGGCGATATCGCGGGCCACATCGCCCGCGCCAATCTTCAATTTGAAATGCCGATGGCGACGCCGATCGAGCATCTGCTCGGCTTCGTCGATGTCGCGGCCGGTGTCGCCACTGGCCAGGGTCCAGGCCACCTCGACACCGTCACGAACCCGCCCGCCGAGCACCTCGGCCACCGGCAGCCCGAGGCGCTTGCCCTGGGCATCGAGCAGAGCCGTTTCCACAGCACTGCGCGCGAAGGTATTGCCCCGGATGCCGCGATCAACCCGCTGCATGGCGGCATTGAGGTTGCGTGCATCCTGACCGATCAACAGCGGCGCGAACCAGGTGTCGAGGTTGACCTTGATGCTCTCGGGGCTTTCGCCGGCGTAGGCCAGGCCGCCAATGGTGGTGGCCTCACCGACCCCGACGATACCGTCGCTGCAACGAATGCGCAGAATCACCAGGGTCTGGCCATACATGGTATGCATCGCCAGCTTGTGCGGGCGGATGGTCGGCAGGTCGACGATCAGGGTTTCAAAGCTTTGGATGGTTATTGCATCGCTCATGAAGCTATCCGGCAGGTCAGGTGTGCTTGAGGCCAAGATTGACGCTCGACAGCCGGGCGGTCCAATATTGATTAAGTCTCGCTTCATACCCAGGAGGTATTGTGGAGCTGCGTCATTTGCGTTATTTCCGGGTCGTGGCCCAGACCCTCAACTTCACTCGTGCCGCCGAGCAGTTGAACATCGCCCAGCCGCCCTTGAGCCGGCAGATCCAGCAACTGGAAGATGAACTGGGCGTAGAGCTGCTGGAGCGCAGTAGGCCGCTGCGCCTGACCGAGGCCGGGCGGTTTTTCTATGAGCACTCTTCGCAACTGCTGGAGCAGCTCAAGCGCATCAGCGACGATACCCGCCGGGTTGCCAGCGGCAGCAAGCGCTGGCTGGGCATCGGCTTTGCGCCCTCGACCCTGTACGGGCAACTACCGGAACTGATCCGCCGCCTGCGCGGCTTTGGCGATGTGGAACTGGGCTTGTCCGAGTTGATCACCCTGCAGCAGGTCGAGGCACTGAAAAGCGGGCGTATCGATATCGGTTTTGGCCGCATGCTGTTAGACGATCCGGCCATCACCCAGGAAGTGCTGCGCGAAGACCCGCTGGTCGCCGCCCTGCCCGCCGGCCACCCGCTGCTGGCCGGGCCGGTGAGCCTCGAACGCCTGGCCGCCGAGCCATTTGTGCTATACCCCGGCAACCCGCGGCCCAGCTACGCCGACCATGTGCTGGGGATCTTCAACCGTCAGGGCCTGAAGATTCATGTGGCACAAATGGCCAACGAACTGCAAACCGCCATCGGCCTGGTGGCGGCCGGTATCGGCATCACCCTGGTGCCCGCCTCGGTACAACGCCTGCACCGCGATGACATCGGCTACAGCGAACTGCTCGACCGCCACGCCACCTCACCGATCGTGATCAGCTATCGCAGCGGCGACGGGTCAGAGTTGCTGAGGCAGTGCCTGCGGGAGGTGAAGGCGATGTAAGGCGTGCCAAAGGGGCCTTCATCCACGATTGGAACCACTGCCACGAATATGCGCCATCGCATCTTCACGGGCGATGTAGTACCAGGTCTTGCTCTCACGGCTCTTGCCCAGCAACTTCAGTTGATAGAGCTTTTCCAGATCGGTCCTGGCCGTATTTTCGGAAATGTCGAAGTCATTTTTGACCTCTTTGGCAGTAAACAACCGACCCGGATTGCGCAGCAGCTTTTTGAGCAAGTGGATTTGTCTGAAATTCAGGGTCTTGTTGAAACCGGACTCGTTGACATCCTCCCCGGCCTGAAGGCCGGAGATTCCTACGGCGCTCAGACGCGGCATCGAGCCGCCCCCGAGTCGCTTCGGTAGGTTCCTGCTGCTGGCGCCATGACCTCTGCGCTCACTTCACAGGCTAACCGGGCGTGTCCCGCCCTTAGTACATTGATCGCGCCGACCACATCAGCGTTGCCTTCGAAACCACATCCCACGCACCTGAACAGCGCCTGCGTCTGGCGGTTGGCCGCCGACACATGGCCGCAACACGGGCACGTGCGGCTGGTATCTCGCGGCGGTACGGCAATCAGCCAGCCGCCGCGCCACGCCAGCTTGTAGTCCAGCTGGCGACGGAACTCGAACCAGCCCTGATCGAGGATGGCCCTGTTCAGGCCAGATTTGGCCCGAACGTTTCTTCCCGGTGCATCTGCCGTGCCTGCCGCCGACCTGGACATATTGCGTACCTGCAAGTCCTCGATACACACCATCGCGTGGTTTTGGCTGATCGTGGTGGAGCACTTGTGCAGATAGTCGCGGCGGGCATTGCCGATGCGCGAGTGAATGCGCTGGACACGGGCTTTCGCTTTCTTCCAGTTGCGGCTGAATCTGACCTTGCGGCTCATCGCCTGCTGCGCTTTGCACAGCGCGGTTTCATGGCGTTTGAAGCTGTTCAGTGGTGCGTAGAACGAGCCATCCGAAAGCGTGGCGAAGCGGGCAATGCCCATGTCGATGCCGACTGCCGCACCCTGTGCCGTGGGCTGCTCATCGATCTCGCGTTCGGTCTGGATACTCACGAACCACTTGCCACACGACTGGCTCACGGTGATGTTCTTCACAGTACCCAGCGTCTCGCGGCTGTTGCGGTAGCGCAGCCAGCCCAGTTTTGGCAGAAACAGGCGGCTGTTGGTCTGGTCGAGCTTGATCTGTTTCGGGTCGGGATAGCGCAAGCTGTTGTTCTGCCCCTTCTTCTTGAACCGGGGAAAGTCGGCTCGCTTGACGAAGAAATTGGTATAGGCCCGTTCCAGATCCTTGAGGCTCTGTTGCAATGGGTGAACGGGCGCATCGGCCAGCCATGCGGTTTGCGTGCTATGGCGCCACTCAGTCAGCAACTTGCACAGGCCCGCATAGCCGAGCTTCTTCTCGCCTTGCTCGTGGCGCTCCTTCTGCAATGCCAGCGCCTTGTTGAAGACGAAGCGACAGGAGCCCGCAAAGCGGCGCATTTGCCGCTCCTGCCAGCCGTCTGGCATGAGTTCGTACTTGAAGGCTTGAAGTCGTTGCATGCTGCTCTTGAGCCATGAGCAATGAAGACGCCATTAGGCGCGGACGGCACGATGTTTTCAAGATGCATGCCCATGGGGTCTTTGTAACGAAATACCGCCGTAGAAGAGCATCTGTGTCGCCATGTTACTTCGCATCATCCTGTGGCTGTGCATCCATCGAACAGCAGCAGACACCCTACGGCAACCAGGGACGGCTACGCCGTTCGCGCTATCCTTCTCCGCCCTGAACGGCGGGGCTTGTCGCGCCTTGATGGTCATGCCAATGCAGATAACGGCCCTTCTGATCGACCGCCCGAAACTGCGGCATCAGCTTGACCACCGCCTCGGCGCTGTATGCCAGTGTCTCAAGATGAGACTTCGGTTTTTTGATGGATGCCATCTTCAACTAAATTTATTGAAAATTGAGTTGATGTTATAGAGCAGCCCTGTAATCGGCGTCAACCGGGCAATATTGCCCCGCAGAACACCTGAGGCTGTCAGTTGAAAATCAATTTTCGCTTTGCTGCGCAGTTCATGCGCTGCAAGCGGTTTCGGACCTTCAAAAAAATACCCCGAACCAGTCGGGGTATTGTTCACTTGGGCGCCTCAAGTCTTTGAGGGAACGAGCGGGCGGCGATCCGCTTTAGCCGCGCTCTTCCCGGCTAAAGCCGGTCCTACTCAAAGGGTCCATTTCAGCGAGAACATCAGGTTGCGCGGGTCGCCATAGGTGCCGCTGCCCGAACCGGTAGGGATACCCTGCCAGTATTTCTCGTCGGTGACGTTGTTCAGGTTGACCCGGCCATCCCAGTGCTCGTTGAAGCGGTAGCCGGCCATCAGGCCCAGTACCGCGTAGGCGTCCTGAGTGGCGTAGCCGCTGCCGACCACGTTGAAGGTCTCGCTCTGAGCGAACACATCAGCACCCACGCGCCACTTGCTCAGGTTGCCCGGCAGGTTGTACGAGGTAGCCACCTTGAACAGGTGCTTGGGCTGGTTCGGCGCGAACAGCCGGCCTTCGTTACGCTGGTTGGCGTCCTTGATGTACTGGCTCAGGACATAGGTGTACGACGCCGAGAACTGCCAGTCAGCGGTCAGCGCACCGGTCAGTTCAGCGTCGATACCACGGCTGCGCACTTCGCCTGCGGCTTCGTAGCAGGTGCGGTTCTGTGCACGACAGGCATCAGGCTGCGAGGTCAGCGCGTAGGCACGGTTTTCCTGGGTCATGTCGAACAGCGCCACGGACGCGTTCAGGCCGCCGTTGAAATACTCGCCCTTGAGGCCGATTTCATAGCTTTCGCCAGTCATCGGATCCAGCACGGTACCCGATACATTCTGCTCGCTCTGCGGCTTGAAGATCTGCGTGTAGCTGGCGTACACCGAGTAGGTGTCGTTGAGGTCGTAGATCACCCCGGCGTACGGAGTGACTTCCTGGGTGACTTTATAGGTGTCGCCGCTGACGCGGTCCTCGTAGTCGTACCAGCTCAGGCGGCTGCCGATGATCACGTGCAGCGGGTCGATCGGGTTCAGCCGCGCGGCGGCGTAAACGCTCTTCTCGATGCTGGTGTTGCGCCCGGCATAGGGGTTGCGGTCGCTGGACGACGGCTTGGCGATCACGCTGTGGTTGAAGTTGTAAGGATCGATGGGCGTGGCCTGCCCCCACCAGCCGCCGGACTGGTCGAACTTTTCTTCACGACGGCTGGCACCGAACACCAGCTCGTGCTCACGACCGGCCAACTGGAACGGCCCGGACAGCGTGGCGTCAAGGTTGGTCTGGTCATCGGTGTTGAAATACTGCCCCGAGTATTGCTCCAGGGTCGGGCCGTTGTAGCTCAGGTAGCTGGAGAACGTATCGGCCTCGGCCCAGATCTTCTGCGCCGCCAGCTTGCCGGTCCAGCCGTTGTTGAAGCGGTGGGTAATGTCGGAGAACAGCGTGTAGTTGTCCTTGTCCCAGTACGACCAGTCGTTGCTCAGGAAGGTCGAACGTGACAGGTGCAGGTCTTCACCGTTCGGGCCGCTGGGCAGGCTGCCCCAGTCGGAGGTGTTGTCATCGCGCTGCTTGGAAGCGCCAATGGTCCAGGTGGTGGCGTCGCTCAGATCGGCTTCGATGATGCCGTAGAAGGTCTGGCGCTGGCTTTCACGCACATCCTGGAAGCTTTTCTTGTCCTCGTAAGCGGTCACTACCCGCCCACGCAGGGTGCCGGATTCGTTGAGCTTATTAGAGGCATCGACCTCAAGACGGTAACGGTCCCAGCTACCGGCGCTGGTGGTCACGCTGACCTGCGGGGTGTCGGTCGGGCGCTTGCGCACCAGGTTCAGGGTCGCTGACGGACTGCCGGCGCCGGTCATCAGGCCGGTGGCGCCACGCACCACTTCAATGCGGTCGTACATCGCCAGGTCAGCCGCCGAGATGGTGTCCTGAGTGAAGCTGCCCACGGTGGTCGGCAGGCCGTCGTACATCAGGTTGTCGATCTTGAAGCCGCGCGACAGGTATTCCAGACGGTCCGAGCCGTACTTGCGAAAGGTAATGCCAGGGGCGTACTTGACCAGATCATTGAGGTCGTTCATGCCCTGGTCTTCCATGCGCTGACGGGTAATGACGCTGACCGACTGCGGGGTTTCACGGATCGACAGCGGCAGCTTGGTCGCCGTGCTCATGGAACCTGTGGTGTAAGAGCGGGTGCCTTCCGTGGTGGCCGCATCAGTGGTGCCTTGTTCGGCATTGATATTCACGTTGTCCAGAGTCACCGTGCCGTCGGCTGCAGGAGCCGCCAGTAGCGAAGCGGACAGGCTCAGCGTCATGACACCGGCCAGTGTGGGGAAGGCAAGACGAAACATCGAAGGATTCCTGGGCTGGAGAGGAAAATCATTGCGCGCACTTCTGAGGTCGGGCAGCCGAAGCTGCCGACACAGCCAGAAACAGCAGGTCGCGAAAATTAACACAAATTAACAAAGCTAATAATAATGATTTGTAATTCCAGACATACATTTTTGATGCAAATGGATGAACCTTGGCGAGCTAGAGCGCTCAAAGCGTGGTTATGCTCAAGCAAACGCAACGTTTATGCTCGTCTCTCTGCCAATCGTTGAAATATCTTGTTTCAAAAAACCTGTCCTCAGCGCTGGTGCCGAGTCAGTCAAGTGATTGATGTGCCGATCGGCGCTCAGGTTGCCGGGGCGCCGGACCCCAGCGGTAAAACCGGCCCATCTGCTGCGGCTGTAGCGCAGCATTCGTCGGCTGAGCCGACTCCCACCGGACCGCGGTGCCCTTGACCAATCATCAATACCAAGAGCAAAGGGCGTATTGCCTTGGAACAAGCAGAGGCACCACACTGCCAATGTCTTTGTGGCGATACACGCCTTAACCTAACAGCCATAGCGCCATCACGAAGTGAGTACCCATGGCCACAGAAGTCAGCCCAGCCCGTTACCCCTACTCCACCGCCGTTTTCATCAAGGCCACGTTTGCCAGTGGCGACGTCTACATTGGCAGCGGTTCGGTGGTTGGACGCAACGACATACTCACCGCCACGCACGTGGTCTACGACCCGGACCTGGGTGGCTATGCCACGCGCCTGGAGTTCTACGTGGGGGCTGACTACAACTTCCGGACCGGCCGGTTCGACAGTACGCCGCTGGTCTCGCTCACTGACGCAGACTGGCAGGTCCTGGCTTACCCCAATCAGGTGTTCCAGAACAGCAACAACAACACCCTGACCCAGGCCGAGTCGCAATACGATGTGGCGTTGATCGGCCTTGATGTAGCAGTGGGTGACCAGGTGGGCTACATGGGCCTGGCATCGGGCTACAACCAGTCGATCTGGGCCAATTCGTTCGGCTATCCTGGCGGCAGCACCGGGCTGATGTACGGCTCTGCCTATATTCACCACGACGCACGTTATTCGACCTACACCGCCTACGCCTATGAGGGCAGCGATATCCTCGACAGGGGCAGCTCTGGCGGCCCGCTGTATGTCACTGACAGCACTGGCTCATATGTAATCGGAGTCAAGAGCTCAGGCAGCTCGACCGTGGATGTGTGGGCAGATATCGGCCTGGTGTACGACGATCTGATCGGTTTCATTGCCAGCAATGACGCCATGCTCGCAACCACCACTGCCGCCGTGCAGACCGGCACTACCGGCAACGACGTCTTTTTCGCCAGCCCGGCGGCCGATCATTTTCAAGGTTTGGATGGGCTGGACAGCGTTAGCTATAACGGGCTGCGCAGCAGCTACGAAGTGTCGCGCAACGACACCCTGACCAACGTGACCCGTCTCGCCGCCACCGAAGACCGGGACACGCTGACCGGTATCGAACGGTTGAAGTTTCAGGATGGGACTCTGGCACTGGACACCGGAGCCGGGCAAACCGCAGGCAGTGCTTACCGCCTGTATCAGGCTGCACTCGACCGCACACCAGACACAGGCGGCCTGCGCTACTGGGTTACGTCGATCGACAACGGAGAAAGCCTGTTGTCGGTGGCCAACGGTTTCATGGCCAGCGAAGAGTTCCGCACCCTCTACGGCGCCAGCCAGACTCAAAGCGAACTGCTCACAGCCTTTTATCGCAACGTACTCAACCGCGAGCCGGACGCCGGTGGGTTCAACTACTGGATCAACGAACTGAACAGCGGGCTGAGCATTCAAGGGATGCTGGTGTCGTTCTCGGAAAGCAGTGAAAACATCGCCAATCTGGCCGGCAACATGAGCCAGGGCATCTGGCTCGGGTGACCTCGATACTGTTCGTTTAGGCATTAAAAACCTCTGTAGGAGGCCGCTCTGCTGGCGAATACAGGGGTACATCCACATCGGACACGTTGCAAAACCATTTCCAGCACCTCGAAAAGCACAGCCTTTTAACCCGGCCGGCAGATCGGTGCGCGGTGCTTTTTTCAGAGCATCGCGCAGGCTCCTGTGCGCGTCTTGCAAGCCAGGTTTAAGCGGACCCAGCCGCATCTGACGCTCTGCGCTTCGCTTTATTCAGCAAGCCCGCTGGACGGCGGCCGTCCGCACGCCCCAATAAATCAAATATTTGCATAATGTTAACCTGTAACATTCTATTTATTTAATATTAGCTTATTCCTAAAAAGAATTTTCCACGCTTTTTTTATAAATATACGATTCAACCCATAGCCACTTAATGACCTAACCGGGCGGCCCCCGGACAGTTGCACGACCCGAGCGACCTCACCACCACCGCATCGCTCCAGACCATCGACACGCATCGCGCCGCTAAATGGCAATGCGCAATAGCCAACAGGGTACGCCGTCGCCAACCGGCCAAGCCCCCGCTGTCATCTGGAACTGCATACATGACTCCATCGTTTTCACGCCACGCCCGCCACGTCTTGCGTACCGCCCCGGCCCGCGCCGGCGTGGCTCTCTCGAGCCTGACCCTGGCCTGCCTGCTGGCCCCACAGACCCAGGCCGCAAACAGCGAAGACGCACGCCTCGATACCGTGACCGTGATTTCCACCGGCGTACGCGGCGCGCAGCGCACCGTGGCCGACAGCCCGACACCGATCGACATCATCAACAGTGAGCAACTGCTCAAGACCGGCCGTGCCGAGCTGTCGGAGGCGATTTCCAAACTGCTGCCGTCGTTCAACTTCGGCGCCAACACCTCGGGCTTTCAGTCCACCACCCGGCCGCTGACCAATCGCGGCCTCGGCCCGGCCTACACCCTGGTGCTGGTCAACGGCAAACGCCGACATAACGGCGCCATGCCCTCGGGCGGCAATATCGACACCAGCGGCGCCAATGCGGTGGATATCGACCTGATCCCGATCAGCGCCGTCGAGCGCATCGAGGTCCTTAAAGACAGCGCCGCTGCGCAATACGGCTCTGACGCGGTGGCCGGGGTGATCAACGTGATCCTCAAGTCGGGCGCCAGCGGCGGGCATCTGGAAGCCAGCTACGGCCAGTTGGGCAGCGGTCAGGGCGAAAACATCAAGTTCGCTGGCAATAAAGGCTTCGCCTTGGGTGATGGCGGCTTTGTGCAAATCTCCGCCGATGCACGCAAACGCGATCAGGCATTTCTATATGACAAGGCCGATGCCAACTACCGTGGCTATGCACCGGGTGACGCACGGCAAGACAGCTGGGACCACCGTGCGCTGAAAAACGGCGACCCGGACCTGGAAGCCTTCAACCTCGGTTACAACGCCGAACTGCCACTGAGCGATAGCACCAAGCTGTATTCCTACGCCACTTACGGTGAGCGCGACGCGATCATCTACAACAACAAGCGCCTGGCCTACAGCACCGCCTCGATCCCTGAGCTGTTCCCCGACGGTTACGATCCGCTGAACAACATCAAAGACACCGACTATCAATTGCTGATCGGCGGCAAGGGCGAGCTGGGCGCCTGGAACTGGGACCTGTCGAGCACCTATGGGCGCAACAAGAACGAGCACTCCAGCGACCTGACTATCAACCCGACCTATGGCCCGGCCTCGCGGACGTCGTTCGGTAACCTGGCAACCTTGCAGTTCGACCAGTGGGTCAACAACCTGGACGTCACCCGCCATTTTGAAAGTCTGCCGCTACTGCCCTTCCCGGTACAGGTCTCGGCTGGTCTTGAGCATCGCTGGGAACGCTTCCAGACCTTCGCCGGCAGCGCCGATGCCTACTCGGTGGGCAACTACCGCTACCCGCAAACCCTGGCCAACGGCGCGCGCAACCCGCTGTATGACCTGAGCGTGGCAAGCGGCCTGAACGGCGGGCCGAGTCGGGGTGCGCAGGCGGCGCTGGTGATCCGCCCGGAAGACGAAGCCGACCTGGACCGCAACAACTTTGCCGGCTATCTGGACTTCGGTCTCAACCCCAGCGAGCGCTGGTACATCGGCGTGGCCGGGCGGGTCGAGCACTACGACGATATCAAGAAGAACACCTTCGCCCTCAAGCTCAACTCGCGCTATGAACTGACCGACACCCTGGCGGTGCGCGGCACCGTGGGCACCGGTTTCCGCGCCCCGTCACTGACCCAGTTGGGCTACTCGGTGGCCGACAACCGCACCGGGGTCAACGCCGATGGCGTGGTGGTGCCGGCGCTGCGTTACACCGCCACACCGGGCAGCGCCCTGGCCAAGGCATTCGGCGCCAGTGAGCTGGACCCGGAAAAGTCACGCAACATCGGCCTGGGCCTGACCTGGCAACCGGCGCGGCGCACCAGCGTGACCCTGGACGCCTATGTGGTGGACATCGACGACCGTATCGTGCTGTCGCAGGACATCTATGACCGCGGCAACGGCCTGATCAACAACACTCTGCGCTCGCTGGGTGTGGCCGAAGGGTCGTGGGTGACCTACTACACCAATGCCTTCGACACCCGCACCCGCGGCCTGGACCTGGTGCTCGACCACCTGACCCCGCTGGGCGGCTTTGGCGATGTGCGCTGGAGCGCGGCGTTCAACTGGAACAAGACCACCGTCGAAGGCCGCCGCGATTCGCCGGCAGACCTGACCGCCTCGGGCATTTCGGTGGTTGGCCATGCCGCCGAGGGCAATCTGGTGGCCGCCTCACCGAAAACCAAATGGGTGTTGGGCGCCAACTGGAGCATCGACAAATGGGTGGTCAGCCTGCAGACGACCCGCTACGGCAAGGTCGAGACCTGGGCCCAGAACGCCAGCGCCGACCGCAGCTTCGAAGCCAAATGGATCACCGACCTGGATATCGCCTACTCGGTCACCGACAACCTCACCGCGAGCATCGGCGGCACCAACATCTTCAACGAATACCCCGACCGCAACGGCGTGGTCGCCCTGCCCTCCAACGGCGGCCAGGGCATCTATGGCAACCCGCCGTTCAGCCCCAATGGCGGGTTCTGGTACACCAAACTGGCTTATGACTTCTGATCTATCCATGTGATTCGCGGCTGAAGCCGCTCCTACGGCGGTAAACCGTAGGAGCGGCTTCAGCCGCGAAGCAGACCGCCTTAGTAGACAGTATTGATACAAGGACACCACCATGACCCAAGCTGTTTTCCCCGGCCGCCTGCTGGCCTCTGTCGCGCTGACTCTGGCGCTGACCGGGTGCTCGCCATCCGGCGACCAAGCCGCCAACAAGACCCTGAACATCGCCTTCTGGGGCGACAACACCACCCTGGTCAGCGTCGATCCCTTCCAGGTCTATTGGCTGGAGCACCGGGTGCTGCTGCGCAACGTCGCTGAATCGCTCACTGACCAGGACCCGGACACCGGCAAAATCATCCCCTGGCTGGCGAAAAGCTGGGAGGTCAGCGCCGACGCCCTGACCTACACCTTCAAGCTGCGTGACGACGTGACCTTCAGTAACGGCGAGCGCTTCGATGCCCATGCGGTGAAGACTGCTTTCGACAGCAACAAGGCATTCGCCACCGAGCTGCCGGCGACCTTCGGCGCCACCTATCTGGCCGGTTATGACCATGCTGAAGTGGTCGACGACTTCACCCTCAAGCTGGTGCTGTCCAAGCCCAACGCCGGCTTCCTGCAAGCCACCTCCACCACCAACCTGGCGATCCTCGCCCCGGCCTCGTACAAGCTGACTGCCAAAGAGCGCTCGCTGGGCAAGATCATCGGCACCGGCCCGTTCACCCTGGAACACTACACCCCGGAAAGCGGCGCAAAGCTGGTCAAGCGCAAGGGCTACCACTGGGCCTCGGCCAACGTGAAAAATCAGGGTGAAGCACACCTCGACACCGTCGAGATCAGCTACATCCCGGAAGAAAGCGTACGCAACGGGCTGTTTTTACAAGGCAAGGCCGACATCCTCTGGCCGCGCAACCCGTTCTCGGAAGTCGACCTGAAGCTGTTCCAGTCCAAGGGCGCGACCATCCAGAGCCGTTCACTGCCCGGCCCGGCACTCAACCTGTTCCCCAACACCCGTGGCGAGCGCCTGCTCAGCGACAAGCAAGTGCGCCTGGCCCTGCAAAAAGCCATCGACCGCAAGACCTACGCCAGCGCCGTATACAACGCCGAGTTCCCGGTGGTGACCGGGATCTTCGACGTCACCACCCCGTACTTCAAGAGCCAGGCCGCCAAGCTGGCCTACGACCCGGCCGGCGCCGAGCAGTTGCTCGACAGCGCCGGCTGGGCCAAAGGCACCGACGGTTATCGCTACAAGGACGGCAAACGCCTGAGCCTGAGCTACAACATCAGCCCGGCAGAAACCGCCGGCGACGTACTGATTCAAGACCAACTGCGCAAAGTCGGCGTGGACCTGAAACTCAGTGTCGTAACCCGTGCCGAGTGGGTTGCCAACAACGCCTCGGGCAACTACGACCTGAGCATCAACTACATGACCCGCGCCGACCCGATCATCCTGCAGACGATTCTTGACCCCCGCGCCGCCAACAGTGCGGCACTGGCCACCAACATCTACGAGCCGCAAACCCTGGAAAAAGCCAAGGCCCTGTTCGACGCCGGCATCACTGCCACCCAGAGCGAGCAACGCGCCGCCGCCTATGGCGAACTGCAAGACCTGCTGGTCGACGAAGGCTCGGCGTTCCCGGTGTACGAGCGGGTCTGGCAGGCCGCCACCGCCGCCAAAGTGAAGAATTTCCGCTGGACCGCTGAGGGCTTCGCCCTGCTCAGCGACATCGAACTGGCAGGCAACCAAGAGGCGAAAAAATGAACCGCTACCTGATCGGCCGCGTGGGCCAGGCCCTGCTGGTGTTGTGGGGGGCTTACACCATCACCTACTTCATCCTCTACATGCTGCCCGGCGACACCTTGTCGATCATGCTCAGCGCCTCGGGCCTGGAGGCCGATGCGCTGAGCCCCGAAGACCTTGCCAAAGCCCGGGCCTATTACGGCCTGGACAAAGGCATCTTCGAGCAATATTTCGACCTGCTGTGGCGGGCCATTCAAGGTGACTTCGGCCAGTCACTGTCGCTGAACCGCCCGGTCAACGAACTGCTCGCCGAGCGCCTGCCGCAAACCCTCGCCCTCGCGGGCCTGGCCATCGTGCTGTCGCTGATCGGCGGCATCGGCCTGGCTTACCTGGCGTCCTATATTCGCTGGCAACCGCTGAAAGTCGCCCTGGCACGCCTGCCGTCGCTGGGCTTTTCGGTGCCAGTGTTCTGGATGGGCCTGCTGCTAATCCAGGTCTTTGCGTTCAGCCTGGGCTGGTTTCCGGCCACTGGCAGCAAGGGCTTTGAAAGCCTGATCCTGCCGGCCGTCACCCTGGCGATTCCCAGTGCAGCGGTGTACGCCCAGGTGCTGCAACGCGGCTTTCAAGGCGTGTGGCAGGAACCCTACATCGCCACCGCCTACGCCAAAGGCTTGAGCCGTGGCCAGGTGCAACTGCGCCACGGCTTCAAGAACGCCGCGCTGCCGATCCTCACCCTGATCGGCCTGCAGGTCGGCAACACCGTGTCTGGCGCGGTACTGGTCGAAACCATCTTTACCCGCAACGGCGTTGGCCGCCTGGCCCAGGAAGCGGTGCTACGCCAGGACATTCCGGTGGTACTGGGGATCGTCGCCGCCTCGGCAGCGGCTTTTGTGCTGATCAACCTGCTGGTCGACCTGCTCTACCCCTACCTTGACCCACGCATCACTCACCAACCGAAGGTGTCCTGACCATGAGCACCGATAGCCGCCTATTACGCGATAACTCGATCACCACTGCCGCGCCGCTCTGGCGCCGCCGCAGCCGCCTGCAACGCCTGGGCACGGCGCTGTTGCCGTTGCTGCGCAAACCCGGCTTCAGCCTGGCGCTGCTGATCGTCGGCTTCGCCCTGCTCGCCGCGCTGGCGCCGCACCTGCTGACCAGCTTCGACCCCTACGCCACCGCCCCCAGCGTCAAGCTCACCGCGCCAAACCTGACCCACTGGTTCGGCACCGACGAGCTGGGCCGCGACCTGTATACGCGGCTGGTGTATGGCTCCAGCCTGTCGATCCAGGCTGCACTGCTAGCGGTGGGCATTGCCCTGGTCGGCGGCTTGGGGCTGGGCGTGCTGGCGGGTTTTGCCGGCGGCCGGATCGACGCGCTGATCATGCGCTTTGTCGATGTGCTGCTGGCCCTGCCCGGCCTGCTGCTGGCGCTGGCCATCGTCACCGCGATCGGCTTTGGCACCGTACCGGTGGCGATTGCCGTGGGGGTCGGGATCATCCCAGGCTTCGCCCGCACCACACGCGCTGAAGTCCTAAGGGTCAAGACCCTGCCTTACGTTGAAGCCGCACGCCTGGGCGGCGCCAGTTGGGGACGGACCCTGGTGCGGCACATCCTGCCCAACGCCTGGGGCCCGGTGGCGGTGCTCGCCACGCTGGACTTCGGTGCGGCCATTCTCGCCACTGCCGGCTTGAGTTTTCTCGGCTTTGGCGCCGCGCCACCGGCTGCCGAGTGGGGCACGCTGATCGCCAACGGCCGACACTTTCTGATCACCGCCCCGTGGGTCTCGCTGCTACCCGGCCTGTTCGTGGTGGCCGTGGTGTTCAGCCTCAACCATATCGCCCGCACCTTCGAGGAGAACCCGCGATGAGCACGCCAACGCCTTTGATCGACGTTCAGCAACTGGCTGTGACCTACGCCTCTGCCGGGCAACTCACCCATGCGGTGCGCAATGTTTCGTTCAGCGTCAGCCAGGGCGAAACCGTGGCCATCGTCGGCGAGTCGGGCTCTGGCAAATCAACAATGGCCAACGCGATTCTCGGCCTGCTGCCAGACAACGCGAAAATCACCGGCGGCCAACTGCGGGTCGACGGCACCGACCTGGCCCACGCCAGCGAACGCCAGAAACGTCAGTTGCGTGGCCGGGTGATCGGCCTGGTGCCGCAAGACCCGATGGTCAGCCTCAACCCGACCCTGCGCATCGGCCAGCAGATCGGCGAAGCGCTGATCCTCGCCCATGGCCGCCGCTACCCGAGCGTCGATGCCGACATCATCGAACTGCTGCAACAGGTCGGCCTCGACAACCCGCAACTGCGCGCCCGCCAGTACCCCCATGAGCTGTCCGGCGGCATGCGTCAGCGCGTGTTGATCGCCATCGCCCTGGCCGGCAACCCGCGGCTGATCATTGCCGATGAGCCGACCAGCGCGCTGGACGTGACCGTGCAGCGCAAAATCCTCGACCACCTGCAACAACTGGTCAGCGAACGCGGCATCTCGTTGCTGATCATCACCCACGATCTGGGCGTGGCCAGCGACCGCGCCGACCGCCTGCTGGTGATGAAACAGGGCGAACTGGTCGAACAGGGCGCGCCGCAAACCATCCTCGCCCAGCCACAACACGACTACACCCGCGCCCTGCTCGCAGCAGCCCCGGCGTTCAGCCAGCGCCGCCCGCTGTCGCAGCGGCCTGTTGCGCCTGACGACAAAGCGCCAATCCTTAGCCTGCGCAATGTCGGCAAAGTCTTCGACCTGCCGAAAATCAAAGGCCAGGACGCGCAGTTCACTGCCTTGCAAGACTTGACCCTCAACGTCTATCCCGGCCAGACCCTGGCCATCGTTGGCGAATCCGGCTCGGGTAAAAGCACCGCGCTGCGGATCGCTCTGGGCCTGGAAAAGCCCAGCAGCGGCCGGGTGCTGTTTGAGCAACAGGACGTCACCGACCTGAACTGGCGCGACTTCCGCCCGCTGCGCAAGCGCATGCAACTGGTCCAGCAAAACCCCTTCGCCGCCCTCGACCCCCGCTTCACCATCTTCGACAGCATCGTCGAACCGCTGGTGTCGTTCGGCCTGCTAAAAGGCGCGGCACTGGAGCAGGCGGCACGCGAGTTGATCAGCCGCGTGCACTTGCCGGTCAGCTACCTCGACCGGTTGCCTCGTGAGTTGTCAGGCGGGCAACGCCAACGGGTGGCCATCGCCCGCGCGCTTGCCTTGCAGCCGGACCTGTTGCTGCTGGACGAGCCGGTCAGTGCGCTGGATGTATCAGTGCAGGCGCAGATCCTCGACCTGCTCGAAGAGCTGCAACGCGAACTGGGCATCGCCTACGTGCTGGTGTCCCACGACCTGGCGGTGGTCGCCAATGTCGCGCACCAGGTGCTGGTGCTCAAGCAAGGGCAAGTGGTCGAGTACGGCAGCGTGGACACGGTGTTTGGCGAGCCGCAGGCGCAGTACACGCGGGAATTGATTGGCGCGATACCGGGGCGCAAGGCCGAGCGGGCGGCGGCTTGACGGGGCTGGCGCGATGTCCCTCCCCGACCGAGGCGCTGGCTATCGCGCAGCACATCCTTGACAGCCGCTACCCCGAAGCCGCCTATGCGTTCGTCGCTGGCTCCATCATGCGCGGCCAAGGCACCTATCTGTCCGACATTGATCTGGTGGTTATCTATCCGCGCCTGGCAGCCGGTCGCCGCGAATCATTCATCGACCGAGGCGTGCCGGTCGAAGCGTTCGTCCACGACCCTGGCACCCTGGCCTGGTTCATCGATGCAGACGTCAAACGCGGTCGACCGTCGCTGTTGAACATGATCAAGGAAGGCCTGCTGATCGGCCCGGCTCAAGAGGCCGCCGAGCCGCTGCGCAGTGAAGTGATTCAACGACTGGCCCAAGGACCCGAACCACTTTCGGCAGATGCCCTGAACGTGCTGCGCTACGAAATTACCGACGCGGTAGATGACCTGCGTGGCGAGCGCTCGGCCAGTGAAACATTGGCGATTGGCGCAATGCTGTATCCGAAGCTGGTGGAGCTGGCACTGCGCGGGCGTGGCCGCTGGTACGGAACAGGAAAATGGGCGCCACGGTTACTGGCTGAGGCGGATGAGCAATTAGCGCAACGTTTCGATGAAGCATTTCACAGGTTATTTGCCGAAGCAGATGCTCAGACCGTGATTGAACTGACCGAAGGTGAGCTGGCGCCGCATGGCGGCTTGCTGTTTGAGGGGGATCGTCGAGTGGCGCCGGGGCAATGGAGGGTTTGAATTCATTGAGCCACCCTCACATTGCCTCGCCTACCACGCCTAGCCTGGCTGCGCCGCCAGGCTGTTACTGACGCCCCGGCCCAACACCAGCACCGTCACAAACCCGCAGCCCACCAGCGCCGTGGCCAGGCTCAACAGCACCGAGGTGCCCAGCTGGTCGACGATCTGCCCGCCGAAGAACGAACCCAGCGCAATGATCACCTGGAACATGGCCACGAACAGCGGCATGCCGCGTTCGACATCCTTGGGTGCGACGATAAACATCCAGATGCTGGAACAGGCCGGAAAGGCACCGAACGCAAAGCCCCAGAGGGCGATGAGCATCACTGCGCCGGTCATACCGGTGGCAAAGTACGGGAACAACGCGGTGCTGATGCCGATCATCAACGCGACCAGCATCAGGGTATGGCGCACACTGCGGTTGGCGGCAAAGCCTGCAAAGATGTTGCCTGCGACCCCGGCGATGCCATAGAGCAGCAGCAATGAGCCAATGGTCGGCCCGTCGAAGCCGGAGCTTTGTTTGAAGAAAGGCGCGACATAGGTGTACGCCGCAAAGTGCGCCAGGCCAATCAGCAATACTGCAATCAAGCCCACCCGCGCCTGCGGGTTGATGAACAGCGCCGGCAGGTCACTGACCCGGATCGCCTTGTCTGGCGCCAGCCGTGGCAGCAGGAAGATCTGCGCCAACAGCACCGGCACGCCCACCAGCGCGGTCACCAGAAAAGTCATGCGCCAGCCCATCAGGCCGCTCAGCCAGGTGCCAACGGGTACGCCCAACACAGTAGCGAGGGTCACACCGACCATGATGATCGAGGTCGCTTGCGCCACCCCGACCCCTTTAGGTGCCAGGCGGCCACTGAGGGCAATGGCCGTCGCCCAGAAGCCGCCGATACTGATCCCCAGCAGCACGCGGCCGAACAGCAGCAGGTTGAAGTCGGCGGCGTAGGCCACCACCGCGTTGGCGATGATCATCAGCAGCGTCAGGCTGATCAGCAAATAGCGCCGATCCAGCGCACCAATGCCCACCGACAGCAACGGCGCCGCGAGCGCGGCCATGATGCCGGGCAAGGTCACCATCAGCCCGGCGTGGCCGGCGCTGATACCGAGGTCGCTGGCGACATCGTTGAGCACGCCGACCGGGAGAAACTCGCTGGTCACCAGCGCGAAGGCGCCGACGGCGACCGAGAGAATCGCCAGCCACTGCTGGACGACGCTCTGTTGATTGTGTTCGGGAATGTTATGAGGGGCCTGACTGGCACTTGGCATGGGGCTGGGTTCCATGGGTAAAGTCGCCTGAAGCAGGCGTAGAAAGCGGAGGGAAATGGCAGGCGATTATAGGAGCCGACTGTGAAAGGCAGACAGGCGAGCGTTTCGATAGTAATCATCAGCGGGATCGATGAACGTTCGCCCACTGCCTTGAAGCCGAGCGGCAGATATACAACCGGCCACAGTACATTCAGCCCAGAGCGACGCCACAAGCTGATTGCGCAGTTGCGCCAACAGATCCCGGTGCTTTGGCTTGGCGAGCCGGTTTTTAACACTGCGTGGGCAATCGCAGCTCATAAGTCTGGTGACATGAAAAAACTCACATTTATCTCTCAATTCCGGTTTGACAACAATCAATCCGTGTACCACCCTGTCTTTGCCGAGTAATGGCACATGCACATCATTCGACTGACTGGATAAAACCGTGCAGTGCAGACACCTTCTCGGCAGCTGTCGAAAGTGGCAGACTTTATAAAGTCTGATTACCACGCTATCAACTCATTGAAAATTTCAGGGATACGAAATGGCATATGCACAATGGGGTACATTTGTAATTCAAGCCTTAAACTACAGCGTCACGATTAAAAATGTCGCCCATTCATGGGGTAAGTTCTACGACTCGAAACAGATCGGTGTCGCAGGCGGCAACAAGGATAACGAATACGAACCGAGCGCCATCGAAGGGAAGGTCATCGAAAAAGGCCAGGCATTCGCCATCAACGCCTGCGGACGATCAGATGCTTCCTCCGGAACAGAAGGTTCCTTCGAACTCTACGATGGTGACACCTACGTCGGCACCTACACCTGGGATTGCCCGTGGGGCAGCAAAACAAACACATCGACCTGGACTCCGGCAGGCTCCCAGCCGCCGGCCAACAGTTACATTACCCAACAAAGCGGAGCGAATCTGGATAGCGGCGCACTTGGCACCGTGACAATTCAGACAGCAAAAATTTCCGCGTTTTAAATAACGTCTCTTTCGTTAAATTGTAGACGTTGAGATAAGCGTGCCGCCATCGATGTGTTCGGTGGCGACACTGAATGATCATAAGGTATTTAACTTGCGTGATTGTTCACTTGGTTATCTGTGTGAGCAAGGATGATTGCAGCCTTATGGGATGCCGCTCTTTCAACGGACTTATCCTGCTTAGTGTAAAAATTCTTTGTAGGGCAATACTCATTGCCCACCCTCTTGTACTCCAAGCCACCAGCATTCGACCCAATATCAAGTTTATATTGCTGTTGTTCTACCATGCGCACGAACTGCTCGTGGCGAATGCGGCCTCGCGAGTTTCAGCATTTAAACAACATCTCAAAACACTTCGACGGTGATTGTGCGGAAAAACCGAACACCTGACAGAGAGTCGGTGCTCGCCCCCGTGAAGGTCAAAGTGAATCAGCGGCGCCGCTCCCGGTGATGACAGCTCGCAGATTCCCGGCCGCAACGTGTGGCTGGCGGGAAGCTTTGAGCGATTTTGATCCAGCACTGCTGGCGCCGATTGCCGACCAGGCCAATGCCGAGCGTTTCGTTGCCGGTCAGCGTTGAAAAGAGATCACCAGCGACAACGGCCCCTGCTGCGGATGGCAGGGGCTGCTTTCGAAGATTAAGACACTCATGCCGGCGAAGGCTGAGCCGGTGTCGGCGCATGCACCTGCAAGAACTCATCCGCCGCAATCGGCCGCCCGAACAGATAGCCTTGGAAAACCTCGCAACCCAGTGTTCTCAAGCATTCACTTTGCGGTCGGGTTTCGACCCCTTCAGCAATGGTCGATGCGCCAAGAATCCCCGCAATTTCGATAATTTTTCTCACCAATTCTCGCTTGCTTGGGTCCTTCTCAATGTCATGGACAAATAACTGATCAATTTTCAACTCATCCAGTGGCAGCGCTTGCAGCAATGACAGTGAAGAAAAGCCCGTGCCGAAATCGTCCAGCGACCAGCTAATGCCATCGTCGCGCAGCGCGTTCATTTTTGCAGCGATCAACCCAAGGTCGCCGGTAAACACCGACTCGGTAATTTCCAGGCACAGCCGGTTGGCTGGGACACCGACCTTGTGCAACACAGCCCTCACATCTGCAACGAACGATTTGGACGTCAGTTGCAAGGGGCTGACATTGACCGACAGCGTCCACTGATCGACACCCGGCAGCCTGGACCAGGCTTTCAAGTGCCAACAGGCCTGCTCCAGAACCATCAACCCCATTTCATGAATAAGGCCGGTTTCTTCTGCCAGGCGGATAAAGGTAGCGGGCGACTGGATGCCGTGGCCGGGCCGGTCCCAGCGCAACAGCACTTCCGCGCCGATCACGCGCCCATCGGATGACACCTGGGGTTGCAAGTAAGCACACAGCTCGCGCTGCGCAACCGCTCGGGCCAGCGCCGTGTATTGGTCGACCTTCGCGCCAAGGTCTTCGCGAAAGATCGCCAGTACACCAATCGTTAGCACCATGGCTGTGAGAGTGTTCAGGTCATGGCCCAGTTGACGGATAGTGGCGGGTAACAGCTCAAGGTCCTGGCCAAAGCTCACCTCACTGAGTTCCAGAACAGCGAGCGCGCTAAAGCAGGCACCCGGAAACAGCCAGCGCAGGTAAAAGCGCTCACTGCGAAACAGGAAGAACGTTGCAATGCCGATCGGCATGAAGAACAGGTGCGTAGACCTGCCGACCGCAGCCGTTGGCGCATCGGCAAGGCTGGCGAACAGGGTCAGGACCAGCAGCACATGAACAACGATGCCTAGCGACACGTGCTCGGGCGTCTTCGCCAGATACAGACACGCCAACCCTAGCGCCATTAGAGCAAACAAGACCACGGCCAACACGCCCATGCCCTGGGTTGAGTAATAGCTCCCCCACGCCAGGCCATGCAGCACGCAAGCACCACCACCAAAGCGCAAAAGCCTCTGGATACGCGGCCATTGAGCGGTATCTGGAAACTTTGGCTTCGCCAGCTCGCTGTTTGACTTCAAGCGAATATCTTTCAAACCGGTTCCTTTTCAACTGTAATGCAATCGACGCAACACATCTTCAGCCAGGAATGGTAGTGGTAATTAGTGTCCGGAAGTAGAGCGATGCAGCGGGTCGAACGGCTCGGCCTTGCTTTTTCTCCATGTTGGCGACACTTGCAGGGTCATTTTAGATTCCTCCGTTTTGGACGGGTCTTCCGGGTGAGTAGTGATGAGCGTAGCAGCGGATATGGCCAAGGCTTTGATGAGCTGCTCTTCAAAGCAGATCAGGGGCGGCCCATAGTCAGGCCGAGAAATTGACAAGAGCGGATGTGAGACAGCCTTTGCGCACTGTCTTTGGCACATTCGGGCGGCTAGCCCCTGCCGTGTGGTTCATAGAGGGTGGGTAGCCTGGTAAGCGAATCGAGCGGGTGCAAGCAGTCGGGGTTCTGTCGAAAATTTTACTCAAGCAAAAAGAAGGCGTCTTGCAATCAAGCTGAAGGCTCGACTGAAGCCGCCCGGCAGATCACCATTTTTTTACTGAACCAGCCATTGACGTTCGGTACCAAGCCGCTGGCTATACTCAGTCAGCTTGAGCAAGGGCTTGAAGACCAATGGGGTGGATCAAATGAGCAATCATGCAGCAACGCGAGGAAGAAAAGCCCTGGCAGCCTTGCTGAGTACGGCTGCAGCTCTGACTGGATGCAATTATGGACATCGACCCTATCAGCAGGGGCCATTGCAACCCGTACAGGACTTATCATTAGTCGACGTTGAGATTGACGACTTTGGCAATTTCTGGGACCGCACAAAGGCGCAAGCCATCCTAACTGCAATCGATGACAGCGCAGCAAGCTCCAATGTCGTCGTGCTGCTGTTTGTTCATGGCTGGCACCATAACGCAGCCGAAGACGATACCAATCGCAGCGATTTTCACGTCACAGTCAAAGCAGTGAATAACAAGCTCAAGGAAACGATTTATCAGGATGCCAGAGAAACGTTAGACATCAGTGGTGATGTGAAGGTCGTGGGCGTCTACCTTTCCTGGCGAGGCAGGTCGCTTCCAGGTCTTCTGGACTACTTAACCTTCTGGGGACGTAAAGCTGCTGCGCAGCGAGTGGGAGAAGGTGCGGCGCGGGAGTTCATCTTTCGCCTCAACGAGATATACAAAAAACGTAACCACGGCGATCAGAAACATTTCATGGGTTTGGTCAGTATTGGTCACAGTTTTGGCGGGCAAGTGCTTTATAAATCCGTTGCAGCAACGCTGGAGAATAATTTCCTGCTGCATGAGGGCCAGCCGGCACAAATGCCAGTGGCCGCCGTGGGCGATGTCGCCGTGCTGATCAATCCAGCATTTGAAGCCGCGCAGTTCGATAGACTACAAGCCCTGCAATCGAGATATACCTATGGCCCGGCACAGACACCTGTACTTCTGGTGTTTTCCGGAGAGGGGGATCGGGCAAGGCAGAAGTTCTTCCCGCTAGGTCGGCGCGTTAGTGCCTTGCTGCGGCCGACATTCTCAAACGACGAAAAACAAGCCCAGTGGATAACGGCATTGGAAGAGTACGAACCACAACGAACCCATTCGCTGGAGCTGCGGCCGGGTACCGCGTCTTACGAGTTCTCGCAGAATTATTGTCAGCAGGCATTGGGTTTTGACCTGACCAACCCCGGTGTTCCGTTTGCCGGCGCAACGCTGACTGCGTTACCTGGCCGGAGCCAACCGTTCAGCCCTGTCGTGGTCGCTTACAGTAAAAATGAATTGATAGAAGCGCACAGCGGGATATTCAAAGAAGGCTTTCGCAGGTTCATGATCGACTACGTTGCGTTGCTTGAAGGAAAGCGGCTATGCCTCAAGGCTCAACTTTCAGCACCGTCAATTGCGGGAGCACGCAGCCCGACCTGAAACTCTGCATCCGCTCGGCCATAGTCGTAGCTCTTGTAGCGCTTGCCCTTTCGCCGTTGCCTTACCGGCGCAAACCCAATCCGATGGTCAAGTGGTTAAGGACATGGTTACCCGCTCGGAAGCTGCCGCTGAAATCAGCGGCAGGGTGAGATCATTACCTTGCGGCTGAGATGCTGCCCCCGTCGCGCACCTGCATCAGTGCAAAACCCAGCAGGTTCAAGCCTTTCCATAGGTTTGGATTGTTCGCATCCGCGTTGTCCTGTGCAAGCCCTATACCCCAGATGTTATCAACCGGGCTGGCTTCGACAATAACGCGCGAACCCGTTTGCAGAAGATATTCCATTAACTGCGAATTCTGAGAAAACTTGGCCTGGTTTGCTCGAACGACGATGTCGTATCGGTGTTGCAGCCAAACCTCATTATCAAACCCGCGCACCTTACGGCCAAGTGCTTTGGCGGCATTGGGAGTAGGCGCGTTCAGCACCTGCTCGCGAATATCCTGATCGTCGAACAGGGCCGCTTTCTCGGCCATCATGAAGTGCTCGGCCGTCGGATAATATTGGTCTTCTACAGTAAACCCGGCCTCGAACCATTGGCTGAAGCACGAAGCCGTGACGGCAGTTTTGCTGCGCTGGTGCCCCCAGAAAAACAAAAAGCTCAGGGGCTCTCCCGAGTTGAAACGGACGCACAGTTCTTTCAGATGTTCAGAGTCGTTCAATGAGATAACCTCGCCAACTGAAGATCGAAGCTACACTTTTTTCGCCACCGCGTCGCGCTCACTTGTTTTGGACGGGAAACGAGCCTGAATCATAGGCATGACATTCGTTGGCTGGCTGGCGATATGCGCTCGATCTTCGAGGCCCTCTACAACGCCTGAAGCAGCCGCCGCGATCAAGACCGTCGACAATGAAATAGCTGACGCTCGTGACCTGAGCCCCCACTACCGCTCAAGTTGAGACAAACTTAATGCAAGCTCGTCTTTGCGAAATGGCTTGGTCAGTCGCGGAAGGCCGGGATCGAGCCCCTCTCTTTCGGCATAACCCGAAACAAGCAGGATCGGCACTCCAGGCCTGATGTCGCGGATCAAACCGGCCAACACGGTGCCGCTAATACCGGGCATGAGGTGATCGGTTACGAGCAGATCCAGTGGCTGCCCAGTTGAAACCAATTCCATCGCTTCCTCGCCAGACGCGGCCTCAATTACGCGGTAGCCAAGCTCGGCCAGCATGTACGAAGTGCTTGCACGCACCACGTCTTCGTCATCTACCAACAGCGCGATCCCGCGTGTCGATCGTGGCTCCGAAGTTTCGATGATACGCACCGTTGTTGTCGGCACTGTCATGCTGCGTGGAAGCCACAACTCTACGTTCGTCCCAAGGCCTGGCGAGCTGCGCAGAGTCAGCGCACCGTTCAACTGTAATGCCAGTCCGTGCACCATTGAAAGCCCTAGGCCAGTCCCTTTGCCGACACCTTTGGTTGAAAAGAACGGTTCAACCGCCCGGGCGAGTGTTGCTGCGTCCATGCCGATGCCGGTGTCCGCCACGGACAGACACAAGTACTCGCCTGTCGCCAGTCTGGAACGATGCCCCGGCTCGACCCATTCGGTGCTGGCCGAGATACGCATCGTTCCGCCCTCCAACATTGCGTCGCGCGCATTGACGGAAAGATTGAGGAGTGCCATTTCCAGCTGGTTCAGATCTGCAATCGCTGCCGGGAGATTCTCCGGTGAATCCACGACGACTTTGATTTGAGGGCCAGTGGTACTGGACACAAGATCGCCCATATCGCGCACCAACTTCGCCACGTCGACTGGAACCGGTTGCAAGGGTTGACGGCGGGCGAATGCAAGCAACCTTTGCACTAGCGTCTTGGCGCGCTCGGCTGATTGCATCGCCCCAGCGATGAGCCGTTTCTCACGCTCGCCCCCTTCACCTCGTCGTTGGAGCAAGTCGAGCGTACCGACAATCGGCGTAAGCAGGTTGTTGAAGTCATGGGCGACACCGCCAGTAAGCTGCCCCATCGCCTCCATCTTCTGACTCTGCCGCAGCGCCTTCTGAGCTTCTTCGCGCTCGGCGATGGCCTGAGAGACCCGCCCTTCAAGGGTGGCATTGAGCTCGCGCAGTTCTTCCTCGGCAGCCTTGCGGTCGGTGATCTCGATAGCCGTGCCGGTCACGCGCAGACAGCGCCCGGTTGCATCGAACACGCCCCGACCTTTTGCCGCTACCCAGCGAACAATGCCGTCCTCCCGACCAACCGTACGGTAGTCAACGTCGTAAAGCGCGCGATGCTCAGGATCGATAGCGGCGGTAAAAGCTTCAATCGTCGCGTCACGATCCTCGGGGTGCAAGCCATCATAGAAGTCCTGCAGCGTGACGGGGACGTCAGCCGATATGCCGAACATCGCTTTGGTCTGCGAAGGCCAGACCAGCGTGTTCTGCACGAAATCCACGTCCCAGAACCCCACGTCGGCGTGGTCAACCGCGAGTCGCAGCCTGGCCTCACTGCGGCGAATCTCGGCATCCGCACGAGCACGATGCACGACGAGTGCGACTGTCTGTGCGACGAAGTCGATGATTTCAGTGTCGCCGGGCGTTGGCTCACGCATCTCGGGGTGGTGCATGACGAAAGCACCGAGTAGTGCGCCCTGCGCGGAGCGGATCGGAATTGACCAGCAGACTTGCAGACCTTGTTTCATGGCCAACGCGCGAAGCTCGACCCAGAGCGGCCCACTCGATATTTCGGGAAGGTTAGTCAGTGGGTCGAACAATGCGTCGGCAGTGCAGGCGTTCGTGTGTGCTTTGAGGGTAATGTCTTTAACGCTTTCGTTATAAGCGCCAGGAAGGCTAGGCCCTGCCCAGTGTTCCAACTGCTGGCCAGCTTCATCCAGCAGCATGATGCTTCCCAGGAACCGGGCTGAAGACAGCGTTTCCATCTCGCGGACAATGGCATCCAGCGTGATGCTGAGTGCAGTGTCTTCGACAGCCAGCTCCAGAATGCGGGTTTGCGCAGCCCCGATAGCCATCGCGCGGTTACGCGCCTGGGTAAGCCGAGCATTCTCGATGGCAATTGTTGCAAGGCGCGCCAAACTCTCCAGCCGCATAACGGTGTCGCCACCATGGTCGCCGACCGCCGACCAATATGCTCCGAGCGCCGCGACCGGAACAGGCCTGCCTATGGGCACCATGACCAGGCTGCGGACAAACGTCGGCGCATAAGCATCTTGCGGAATGCGCGGATCATCCCAGACGTCACGAATCGCAACAGTCTCACCGTGATGCATAACCCAGCCCGAAATACAGTGGTCGGCCTGAAAGGTCTGACCTTGCCAAAGCGGGGAGTCCGCATCTTCCGCAACATAGGAACAACGCCCTGCGTCTTCAATAACAACCGCGATGCCTTCTGCCCCTACCGCCGCGCGTGCGGTGTCTCGCAGTACGGCTACAACTTCGTCCACTGACCGTGCCGTGCTCAGTCGCTCACTTGCATTGAGCAAGTGGGAGAGACGGCCCTCATTGTTTTGATCCACTGAAACGGTCGACAAGCAGATCTCCCAACGTAGGCCACAGAGACATTTCCGTGGGCGAATCCAAGATGCAGTTGATCCAAGAGGTGCTACAGGGCGAACCTCTGATCGGAGTCCAATTGAGTGTCTCAGAAATGTTACGGTTTGCCATGACTGTCTATCGGAACATCTCAACTTTATGCCATATGCCTGGAGATAAAGCCTCAAGCCTATTCACGGCCCCACGTCTGGATGACTGAAGTAGTGGTTCTTCGCCGTGGCCGAATAAGAGCTACTTGGTGCACGAAAGCATCTATGAAAGTCAGGGCGATCGACTGATGGGCAGATGCGCTAATGGCCACCATGGACAAGATAAACCGTAGATGGGGAATGGCCTCAGGCTACATAGGATTCCAGCGCGCCCAGCGGGATATGGAGCAACTGATCGTCGGCCAGGGCCTCCAGCAGGTAGTCCAAGGTGGCGCGGACGCGCGGGGCAATCAGCGCACGGTGGGGATACTGGATCGCCAGCTCGTAGCCACCTGGATGATGGTAGCGATGCAATAAAATCTTCAGGCGACCCTCTTGCAGGCTGCGCCATGCGAGGTGCACGGCTACTTGAGCGATGCCGATGCCATCGCACGCAGCCTGAACGATTGCTTCCGGTGCGGAGAGCGTGGCCACCGCCGAGTCCGCAGGGTCGAAGTTGACATCCTCCCCCCCTAAAGAGCGGGGATTCCTACAGCTAGACGGCGATGCCCCGCCGCGAGAATGTTCAGGGCCGCGTTTACATCGCGGTCGTGGGCTGTACCGCAGCACACGCAGGTCCATTCTCTTATTCGCAAACCGGCTCTACCTTTCGGACTGCTGGTGGAAATGCTTCCACAGCACGAGCAGGTCTGGGTGGTATAGCGCTCGGCTACAACCTCAAAAACAACGCCTGCCCGTTGGCATTTCTGCTCCAGCATTGTCTTGAGTTGGCCCCATCCTGCATCAAGCGTGGATTTGGCCATTTGAGTCTTTACGAGTTTGGCGCTGGCTACATCGCCAACGAAAATGGCGGCGCAGCGCTCAACCAGGGCGGTTGAGAACTTGTGTTGCGCATCCTTGCGCCGGTTCCTGATCCTGGCATGGAGGGCGCGAACACGTGCCCTCTTGCCAGCACACTGAGCGATGCCCAGCTTCTGCTCCAGGGTGCGATATTGGCGCCCTATCAGCACCTGGCCCTCAGACGTTGTCGCCGCCGCTTTAAGGCCCAGGTCGATGCCAACTGCGGCAGTGCCGCTGCACGGCTTGCTCTGAATCTGCACGCAGATATTGAGATACCAGCGCCCCCTGGAATCTTCACTGAAGCTTCCGGCCCGCAGGGCGTACTGGCTTAAACCGTAGCTGTCCCACAGGCCAAACCTGAACCCGGCGAAATGAACCTGACCATTCTTGTATTGCAAGGCACGAGCCTTGAATGGAATCCAGCCCAGGCTGTACTTGGGGCTGCTCCTGCTGGACACCCGCCAATTGAGCCTGGAACGCTTGAACTGCTTACGGGCCTTGGCGTAGTCCTCGCAAACCTGCTGCACGGTGGGCGAGCCGATCTGCACGCCGTCGCATTTGCTTAATCCATTGGTCAGCTTTTGCAGGTCAAAACCGGAGAGCCACTGGTGGCGTTCCCGGATGGCGCGATGACTCGTTTCATTGCAGTAGTTCCACACCAGATTGACCTCGCGCGCCATCGCAAGCAGCGTTTTCGCGTGCTTGTCTTTGATTCGGAGCTTGAGGGTCCTGGTGTGGTTCATGGCATGAATTATGGTTTGGTCTTTCAAGCTATGGGTGGCGTTGTCGAATCGGGTGGCTTCACTCAGAGGGTATCATCCAGACTGCTGCGTAAGCAGTTGGGGGATTTCCACCCCTGGCTCAAGCGAAGGGGTGTCCTCTGGCCGCCATCCTGCTTCGCTTCTAGCTGCGGCAGTGCGCCGATTGAAATCCTGCGCCAATACATCGAAGAACAGCAGACTCCCAATCAGGACGCCTGCGGCGTCCGCGCGCTCGACCTCGGGCTAAACCCCGAGGCTTCTCGCGCATATGGTGAAAAATAATTCTCAGATGGCAACTATTCCCATTTAATTGCTGGCTCGTTATCCTGCCTCAGCAACAAAATCTCATGTGGCATGTACGAATGTTGCGGTGGCAATGAACTGGAATCGAATAGACCTGCGCTGGGCCTACACAGACTTGCTGTTGAGTCTGGGCCGCCGCACCGGTTGCATCCAGCTGGCTCAGGATGTGTTACACGATGCTTTTATCCGCTATCTGCTGGCTGACCGGCAGACGCGTATCGAGCAGCCCAATGCCTATTTGCGCCAGGTTGCCCAGTCTGTGTTGATTGACCACTTTCGCCATACCGGTCGCTTCTGCTCGCTGGACGAGCCAGAAGGTTTGGCCGTGGCCAATGATTCGCTGGGCGAAAATTTTGCACCCTCACCTGAACATCTGCTGGAGATGCGTCAGCGCCTGGAAGCGTTGCAACGCATCATCGACCATCTGCCGCCGCGTTGCCGCGAGGTGTTTTGGCTGGCGCGTATCGAAGGGCACAAGCAGACGGACATCGCCCGAATGCTGGGGGTCAGTCTGAGCGCGGTAGAGCGCCATCTGATCCGTGCATTACTGGATTTGCGCAATGCCAAAGAGATGCTAATGCCATGAGTTCGGTACGCGAGCAAGCGGCCAGCTGGTTTACCCGGCTGTTGCATGCCCCAAAAGATCATCCTGATCACGAACAATTGCGTTTATGGCTAGCGGCTAACCCGGTGCATGCCCGTGAGTACCAGGCGTTCTGCGAGTTGTGGGGCGACTTTTCGTCTACAGCCAACACCCAGGCACTTGCGCAAGCGATGGACCAGCGACATGGCCGTCGTACGTTTATGCGCCGCGGCATGCTCGGACTGGTGGGGTTGCTAGCCGTTGGACTGGCGTGGCGGTATCGCCAACCACTCGAGTTAGAGGCTCAATATGCCACTGCTATCGGCGAGCGTCGCCGCATTAGCCTACCTGATGGGAGCGAGCTTTATCTGGCAGCGGATACGCGCCTGCATGTGCGGTTTGAACAAAGCCAACGTCAGGTCTTCCTGTTGCAGGGGCAAGCCATATTCGATGTTGCCCACGAGGCGAACCGGGCGTTTCGGGTCGATGGCGGCTTGGCCCAGATAACCGTATTGGGCACGCGGTTTGTGGTGGCGCGCGACACACTCGAACTGCGCGTCAGTGTGGCGCGTGGCTCGGTAAGGGTAGAAAACGATAAAGGCAGCCTGGTGCTGACCTCAGGCGATGTTGCCAGCAGCCACAGCCACACGGCGCCCCGGCGACTTGATGTTGCTGCCAGCAACGCTTTTGCATTCGAACAAGGGCGTCTGGTACTGGAGCAGGCCGGGCTGGAGGAAATCGCTACCAGCCTGTCGCGCTACCGCCGGCAACCCGTGCGGGTGTTGCCGGGAAAAGGCAAACCATCGATTAATGCCGTGGTGCAGTTGGATAACGTAGAGGGCTTTGTTCAGGCCTTGCCGTCCATTGCGCCTATTGAGGTCAGCAGCAGCGGTGGTGTCATTTATTTACGTGGTCTTTAAGCCGTCGAAAATTATTTTTCATCGCGCACGTCAGGGTTTTGATGTGGTGGCCCGTCAGTAGATAACTCCACCTCATATAAGACTTTCCATGCCCTCCATGAACGTCCTCAAACCTCTTGCTCTGGCTGTTGCCCTGAGCGTTTCCAGTCAAGTCTGGGCTGCACCGATTGATCTCGACTTGCCGAGCCAGCCGCTGGCCACCTCGTTACGTCAACTGGCGGAAGCAGCTCACCTGACGTTGGCGGTAGACCACCGCATTGTTCCTGACCGTCTGGCGCCTGCTGTGCGTGGTCGAATGGAACCCTCCGACGCGCTTGCCCAGTTACTTCAGCGCAGTGGCCTTACCTACAGCCGACAAGGCAATACGCTAGTGATCTCGCGTCTGCAAAGCGGCGCTGTGGAACTGGGGGCCACTGATATCAATGGCGTCGCTTTATCCGCTACCACCGAGGGCAGCAGCTCATACACAACCGGCGGTGTCACCATCGGCAAAGGTCAGCACTCACTACGTGAAACGCCGCAATCGGTCACGGTTATGACACGCCAGTTCATGGATGACCAGAACCTCAACACCATCGAAGAGGTGATGAAAAAGACCCCCGGCATCACCGTGTATGACTCACCTATGGGCGGCAAGTATTTCTACTCCCGTGGTTTCCAGATGCTCGGCCAATACCAGTACGACGGCGTGCCTCTGGATATGGGCAACAACTACGTGCAGGCTGATAGTTTTAGTAGCGACATGTCCCTCTACGACCGTGTGGAGGTGCAACGCGGCGCCGCCGGCATGATGAAAGGCTCAGGCGGTACCGTGGGTGCGGTGAACTTCGTACGCAAGCGCGGCAGCACCACGCCGCATACTGAACTCACGCTGTCAGCTGGCAGCTGGGACAACTATCGAGGCCAGGTCGATACCGGTGGCCCGCTGAATGACAGCGGTACGCTGCGCGGTCGTGCCGTCGTTGCCCAGCAAGATCGCCAGTATTTCTACGACCAGGCCGAACGTCAGGATCAGGTGCTTTACGGGGCGCTTGATTACGACCTCACGCCAGCCACTACTTTGGGCTTGGGTGTGGCATACGAGGATGTTGATGCCAACCCCTGCTGGCACGGTCTACCGCGAAATAACGATGGCAGTGACTTGAAACTCAGCCGTTCAACTTGCCTCGGCGCTGCCTGGAACGATTGGCAAAGCCACCGAACCACGGTGTTTACCGATCTCAAGCATCAGTTCAATGACGACTGGGCGTTGAAGGTAGCAGGTGTGTACAGCAAGAACAGCCAGGACATGAAATACGCATTCTCTGAAGGTGCCTACACCCCCGGAACAACACCGGTCATGGGTAGGTATTCGGGTTTGTTCGACTATGACCAAGTGGATTACGGTTTTGACGCTTACATAGATGGTCACTTCGACGCGTTTGGCCAACAACATGAATTGACTGTGGGCGCCAATGCCAGCCGTTCGCGCAAGGACGACAGCTACCTGCTGATCAGGCTGCCGCAGACGCAGAATCCTTTTGCCCCCAACGCACATATTCCCGAGCCCGCGGATAACTATTACGCGTCGAATTCATACAGCGGCGGGCCGGTGGACTCCACCACCCAGCAGTACGGTGCGTACTCCACCCTGCGCCTGAAATTGGCCGACCCTCTGACACTGGTGCTGGGTAGCCGAGTGAGTTGGTATAAGTCCGAAAGTGACTCCTACACCATCGCATGGGATTACGCCGAGCACAGTGAAAGCACCGAAACCGGTGAAGTAACGCCGTTTGCTGGCCTGCTCTACGAACTCAATGAAAATCTCACTGCATATGCCAGCTACTCCGGTATCTTCACCCCGCAAGGGCAGTTCCGGGCCGAAGGCGGTAGCTCCCTGAAACCAATGGTTGGCGATTCGTATGAGCTGGGAATCAAAGGCGAATGGCTGCAGGGCCGCCTGAATACATCGTTCAATCTGTTCCGTACCATCCAGAAAGATCAGGCGCAAACTGACTACAGCTCTACCTGCGCCTCGCCGGACGGCTATTGCTACGTGAATGCTGGCAAGGTGCGCGCGCAAGGCTTCGAAGCAGAAGTCAGCGGTGAAGTCATCGACCGACTTCAAGTGCTGGCAGGCTACACCTACACCCAGACCAAAACGCTGGACAACATCAATGCTGCCAGCGAGGGCGCGGTCTTCAACAGTTATGTACCGCGTCACGTGCTGCGGGTGTGGGGCAACTATGAACTGAGCGGCCTGCTTGAGCGCTTTAGTGTCGGCGCGGGTGTGGAGGCGCAGAGCGACAACTACCGCCTGAACAACACCGGCACCATCAAAAACACGCAGTCCGGTTACGCCTTATGGAATGGCCGTATCGGTTACCGCATCGACGACACCTGGTCGTTGGCCCTCAATGGCAACAACCTGTTTGACCGTCGCTATTACCAGAGCATCGGCAGAGAGGGCTTCGGTAACTACTACGGCGAGCCGCGTAATTTCATGCTGACAGTTAAGGCCGACTTGTAGTGCAACTGAGCGCTCAGCGAGCGCGCTAGCTTTATGCTTCGCGGCTAAATTCGCTTTTGACATCCTCCCCGCCCTAAAGGGCGGGGATTCCCACAATTGGACGCTCATGCCCGAGCGCGAGAATGTTCTTTGCGGCGTTGACGTCGCGGTCGTGGGTGACACCGCACCCACAACAAGTCCATTCCCTTATTCCAAGCCCTGCGATACCTCTGGGCCTCGAGTCCGGCAATTGCTTGCAGCTCGAACAGGTTTGGGTGGTGTTTCTCTCGCTAACAACCTTGAAAACCGTGCCTGCGTGATCGCATTTGTATTCCAGCATGGTTTTCAATTGGCCCCAGCCGGCGTCCAGCACCGACTTGGCCATCCTGGTTTTCGCGAGTTTCAGTGAGCTCACATCGCCTACAACAATGACGCCACAACGCGCTACCAGCACAGTGCTGAACTTATGCAGGCAATCCTTACGGCGGTTCGCAATTTTGGCGTGAAGCGCCCGCACACGGGCCTTCTTGCCGGCGCGCTGGGCCGTGCCCAGGGCTCTTTCCAGATCCCGGTAGAACCTGCCGCTTTCAAGGCGATCACCGTCGCTGCAGGTGACCGTGGTTTTCAGTCCGAGGTCGATACCCACCGCGTCCTGGCCTGGCGATAACTGGCGATCGACCTCGACCACGACGTTGAAATACCAGCGCCCACGGGTGTCCTCGTTGAAGCTACCGGACCTGAATTTAAAGCCCGCTAGGCCGTAGCTGTCCCAGACCTTGAAGTGCTGTCTGTTGAAGACGACCTGGCCGTTTTTCCAGACAGCAGCGCCGGCCTTGAGGGGCACCCAGCCCAGGCTGCGCCGAGCGCCGCCCGAGCAGCGCCAGCGTAGCTGGCGCTTTTTGAACTGCTTGCGCCGTGTGACATATTCGTCGGCAACAGCCTGCACCGATTGGCTGTGCAGTCCCAGGTCTTTGCCGGCCCCGTTGGTGTACTTGTGAATGTCGAACGCCGACAGAAAACGACCACGCTCACGAATCGTGCGACTGCTCAACTCGTTTACGTAGTTCCACACAAAATTCACAGCGCGAGACGCTTCACGCAGCTGCGCTGCGTGCTTGTCTCGCACTCGAATCTTGAGGGTTTTGGTCGCTTTCATTTCAGTCATGAAACACAGAATAGGGGCGGTTTTTGGGGTTTTAACCCCTATGATCGCTTCGCGGTGGCGCTTTCATCCCCCACCTGAAGGAAGGGGCTTTTCGCGCCAGCTTGGTAAACGTGAGTTCAGCCGCGAGCCTTTGCGAGGTAACCAAAGGCAGCTTTTGGCCGATTGCAGCCATTTCTCATCAAGCGTTTCAAAAAATTCCTATTGGCAAACACTCCCCGCGAAACGCTCCTGCACGCCAGGATGTTGCCTAGATATCTTCATCAACCAGCAGGAGCCCGACGCCCGTCGAGCCCCTGCCGCACAATCGCAACCTCTAAACCTCAGCCACCCTCACCCACTCCAACCCCCTTCGGCAAATGCTCGATCATCTGCTCAAGCATCGCCTGGGCCTGCGCCACCAGATGCACCGCAGCCATCGCCAGATTGCGTTGTTGCCCATGCAGGCTGTCGCCACATTCATAGGCCGTTGCATAGGCGCAGGACAGCACGTCCCAGGCACTGTTGAGCTGGTCTTCGAAAGAGATCAGGGTCGGGCCAGAGTCAGGCCGAGTGGTTGATGCAGGTGGGTCGGGTACAAGCTTCATAGTCATGGCAAACCTCTTCATTGATAGAGTCCACCACCACTTCCGCGGCCAAGCAGATTGGGTGGCAACAGTACAAGGGTTGGCCGACCGGATGAGAGGGCAATCCGGCACACCCGAAGGTGTCCCTTGCACAGTTGCCATAAAACGCGAGCACGGACGAACAGCATCCGCACGACATCTCAAGCGACTGCACCCTCAATTCCATCACTGGGCGGCCAAGCCCTGCCGCATATCTGTGCGACGGGAAGCAGCCTAGTGAGCGAATCGAGCTGGCGCAAGCGGTCGGGATTCTCTCGGAAATTTCACTCAAACAAAAGGGAGGCGTCTTGCAATCAGCTTGCAGATCCGACCGAAATCGCCCTACAGATCACGACTTTTCGCACAAGTGCAGTCAGCCGCCCCACCCTGCCCTTATAGCCATCAGTCATCTACCCATTCGAAATCGGCGGTTGACCCATCCGGGCTCAATGCCTACCGTGAAGTGCCTTTTTCCTGTCTGAGCCGTCAATGATTCACCGTCCAAAACTCCCCTCTACCGTCTACCTGCTGGCCTTGACGATCTTTTCGCTGGTCACCGCCGAATTCATGATCGCCGGGATGATGCCCGCGCTGGCGCAGGCCTTCTCGGTCAGCCTTGCCCAGGTCGGCAACCTGATCGCCTTCTATGCCTTGGGCATGGCGCTGGGTGGGCCGCCGGTCACGGTGTTGCTGCTCAGCCGTGGCTTCAGCAACAAACGCGCCCTCACCGGCTTGCTCGGTGTGTATGTGGCCGCCGGTGTTCTCGCGGCCACCGCGCAAAGTTACGAAGTGCTGGTGCTGGCGCGGGTGATCATGGGCGTGTCCAGTGCGGTGTGTATTGGTTTGTGCATGACGGTCTGCGCCGAGCTGGTCGAGGTGTCGGAGCGTGGCCGGGCCGTGGCAGTGGTGCTGGCCGGGTTGATGCTTTCACCGGTCGCCGGCGTGCCAATGACCGCCTGGGTCGAGCAGCATCATGGCTGGCGCGCCAGTTCGTGGGCGGTGGTGGTGCTGGCGTTGTTGTGCACGGCGCTGGCGGCGGTGCGATTGCCGCACAGCCAACCGGGCAGCGAATCGGGCCTGGCGCAGCAGTGGGCGGCGCTGCATAACCGCAGTTTATGGGGCGCGTACATCACCAGTGGCTTGATCATCGGCGCGACCTTTGCGGCGTTCAGTTACTGCACGCCGATCCTGATCGAGGAAGTGGGTATTGCCCCTGGGCATGTCGCGCCGTTGCTGGCGCTGTACGGGGTGGCCAATTTAGTGGGCAATATGATTGTCGGGCGTCTGGCGGATCGTTACACGCTGCCAACCCTGGGCTGGGGCCTGGCCTTAATGGTGTTGGCACTGGCCGGTTTTGCGCTGGCGGGCGATCAGTTGTGGCTGAACCTGGGCTGTTTCATCCTGCTGGGGCTGACCGGTGTGGCGCTTAACCCGGCGATGGTGGCGCGGGTGATGCGCGCCGCCGAGCCGGGGGCGCTGGTCAATACGCTGCATACCTCGGTGATTACCGCCGGGTTGGCGTTTGGCAGTTGGGCGGGCGGCGTGGCGATTGATGGCGGTTACGGGCTGCGCGCACCGCTGTGGGTCGGTGCGCTGATGGCTTGCCTTGGCTTGCTGAGCCTGGTGCGGCCGTTTGTGGGGTATCGGCAGGCGAAGCTGTGTTCGTGAATCACCGCGATGGTCTTTCGCGGATGAGTCGGCTCTCATCAAACAAGACCACAACCCGTTGATTTGCAAGGAATACACCGTAGGAGCGGCTTCAGCCGCGAAGGCTTCCCGGCTGAAGCGGATCGCCGCCCGGCCGGTCTTACGGGGTTGCGTGTTTGTTGCGCGACAGCGCGGCGCCGAGGCGGCGGGCGATCTCCTACAAGGCTCCGTGTTTGCTGCGCGACAGCACTGTGTCAGCGACAAAGCGGCCCATCCCACCGGGTTTGTGTCGTGCACACCTCAAACAGGCCTGTCGGCCACCCTCGCATTCCACTGTTCCCGGTAGCGTTCGCGCCAGCCGGGGCTGCCTTTGTCGAGCCACTCCAGGGTGGCTTCGATGCTGATTTCGCTGATCAGGAAGTTGTCGATATGGTCGGCGATGCGCTCTTCGCTCAGGTGCATTGACATCCTCCCCGCCCTAAAGGGCGGGGATTCCCACAACTGGACGCTCATGCCCGAGCGCGAGAATGTTCTTTGCGGCGTTGACGTCGCGGTCGTGGGTGGCACCGCACCCACAACAAGTCCATTCCCTTATTCCAAGCCCTGCGATACCTCTGGGCCTCGAGTCCGGCAATTGCTTGCAGCTCGAACAGGTTTGGGTGGTGTTTCTCTCGCTGACAACCTTGAAAACCGTGCCTGCGTGATCGCATTTGTATTCCAGCATGGTTTTCAATTGGCCCCAGCCGGCGTCCAGCACCGACTTGGCCATCCTGGTTTTCGCGAGTTTCAGTGAGCTCACATCGCCCACCACAATGACGCCACAACGCGCTACCAGCGCGTTGCTGAACTTATGCAGGGTATCCTTGCGACGGTTCGCAATTTTGGCGTGAATCGCCCGCACACGGGCCTTCTTGCCGGCCCGCTGGGCCGTGCCCAGGGCTCTTTCCAGATCCCGGTAGAACCTGCCGCTTTCAAGGCGATCACCGTCGCTGCAGGTGGCCGTGGTTTTCAGTCCGAGGTCGATACCCACCGCGTCCTGGCCTGGCGATAACTGGCGGTCGACCTCGACCACGACGTTGAAATACCAGCGTCCTCGGCTGTCCTCGTTGAAGCTACCGGATCTGAATTTAAAGCCCGCCAGGCCGTAGCTGTCCCAGACCTTGAAGTGCTGTTTGTTGAAGACGACCTGGCCGTTTTTCCAGACAGCAGCGCCGGCCTTGAGGGGCACCCAGCCCAGGCTGCGCCGAGCGCCGCCCGAGCAGCGCCAGCGTAGCTGACGCTTTTTGAACTGCTTGCGCCGTGTGACATATTCGTCGGCAACAGCCTGCACCGATTGGCTGTGCAGCCCCAGGTCTTTGCCGGCCCCGTTGGTGTACTTGTGAATGTCGAACGCCGACAGAAAACGACCACGCTCACGAATCGAGCGACTGCTCAACTCGTTTACGTAGTTCCACACAAAATTCACAGCGCGAGACGCTTCACGCAGCTGCGCTGCGTGCTTGTCTCGCACTCGAATCTTGAGGGTTTTGGTCGCTTTCATTTCAGTCATGAAACACAGGATAGGGCGGTTTTATGGATCTTAACCCCTATGACCGCTTCGCGGTGCCGCTTTCATCCCCCACCTGAAGGAAGGGGCTTTTCGCGCCAGCTTGGTAAATCCAGGTAGCCATTGAACGAGTCCGCCAGCACCACGTATTCATCGCCTTGCTGGCGGCGGCCGGTCCAGGCCGGCAAGCCGGCGACCATCGCGCCCACCTCCTGACGCCCTTCACGCAGATCGAGCAGCAACACGCTGGCCCCGCCATCACGACCGATAGGCAGCAGGCCGGTGGGTGGATAGCCGTCCTGTTCGCGCAGTTGTTCGAGTTCAAAGGGGTTGGACTCGTATTGCTCGGTGGGGTCCAGGCCATACAGCGCGAAGCTCATCAGTTCTTTGTCGCCATTGCTCAGGGTGGCGATGACATCGTATTCCAGATAGCCGCCGTTGCAGGTTTTCAGGAACTGGCGGTAGTCGTCGGGCAGGCGGGCGCCAAGACTGCTTTCCAGTTGGGCGATGGCGTCGTCGGTCGCGCCTTCGCGGGTGTCGTCGAGGATGAGGCCGCGGTACTCGGTCATAGGTGGGCTCGTTATGAGTGTTGTATGGATTTTGATGCCGCCTTCGCGAGCGAGCTCGCTCCCGCACGGCCAAAACCGGTTATGCCAGGCGAAACGGTGCCGTGTCGATCTGCGCAGGCTGGCCAGTGACCAGGCTCGCGGTCAATTCAGCACTGGCGCAGGCCAGGGTGAAGCCCAGTGCGCCGTGGCCGACATTGAGCCACAGATTGCTCAGCGGCCCTGCCCGGTCGATGATCGGTTTACTGCCGGGGGTCGCCGGTCGCAGGCCGGCCCAAGGGTTGGCAGCGGCCAGCTCAAGTGCCGGGAAGACCTCCAGCGCCTGGCGCTTGAGCTGTGCGATACGTTTGGGGTCAACCACCGCGCCGGGTTGCCCCATGTCGACCATCGCGGCGATGCGCAGTTCATCGCCAAGCGGTGCGTAGACCACCTTGCGTTCGGCGTCGGTCACACTCAGTTCGGGGTGTTTGAACCCGGCTGGCAACGCACACGTCAGGCTGTAGCCGCGCAAACCGTACAACGGCAGCGACAGCCCCAAGGGCGCGGTGAGGCGCAGGCTGTCCAGGCCGGCGGCGATGACAAAAGCGTCGGCTTCGACATCCCCGTCAGGCAAACGCACCGCGGCAATCCCGGCGCCGCGACGGACCAGCTTCAGGATCGGCTGGCCCAGCAGTACCTGCACATTGGGCAGGCCCTGTAGCATCGCGAACAGGCTTTCACAGAACAGGCGGCAATCGCCGGTGGCCTCGGTCGGCGTGTAGATGCCGCCCGCGATGGAGGACGCCACAGCGGCCAGCGCCGGTTCCAGCGCCAGGCACTCGGCCGCGTTCAGCAGGCGTTGGTCGCTGCCCAGTGAACGCTGGTACTCGACGCCCCTGGCGGCGGCAGCAAGGCTGCTGATGGTGCGATGCATCACCAGTTTGCCGGTGCGCTTGAGTTTGAATGGCAGGTCGTGTTGTGCCAGCAGCTCATCCAGCAACTGGCGGCTGTGCATCGACAGCTGGAGCATTTCCCAAGTGGTCTGCGCCACCTGGCGGCGGTTGCAAGCCTTGAGAAAGGCGTAGCACCAGCGCCATTGGTCCGGGTCCAGCCGGGGCCGAAAACGCAGCGGCGAATCGGCGCTGAGCAGCCAGCCCGGCAGCTTGGGCAGCACCGCCGGGTCGGCCAGTGGGGTCACGAAGTCATAACTTAACTGGCCGCCATTGGCGAAGCTGGTTTCCCGCGCCACCTGTGGCTGGCGGTCGATCAGGGTCACTTGCACGCCTTGGCGGGCGAGATACCAGGCGCTGGTCAGGCCCACTACGCCGGCGCCGATGATGATTACGTGCATCTCTCACCTCCTGTTATGACCCGGCCGATTGTGAGCCGATGGCATGCCCCGGCGCCAAGGCGTATAACGGCAGTATCCATAACCTTTGGTAATACGCGTGCGAACACGTCACATCGAGATTTTCCGGGCAGCACATCGCACCGGGTCGCTGACCAAGGCCGCCGAGTGGCTGTGTATCTCCCAGCCGGCGGCCAGCAAACTGCTCGCCCATGCCGAAGCGAGCCTGGGCTTTCGGCTGTTTGATCGGGTCAAGGGGCGCCTGCAACTGACCCGTGAAGGTGAGGCGCTGGTGCCTGCGGTTGAGCGGATGTACCGCGAACTCGAAGAAATCAAACGCCTGTCACGCAGCCTGCGCGCCAACCCACAAGGCCAGCTCAAGCTCGGTTGTATCCCGACCCTGGGCCTGAAGGTGCTGCCGCGCACCCTGGCCGCCACTCAACAGGCCAACCCCGGCGTAACGCTGGAGCTGACCACCGCGCACAGCGAGCAGCTCGCCCAGGCGCTGCTGACCCGCGAAATGTCCATGGCGGTGGTGTTCAACCCGCGCCCCTACCCTGGCTTGAAGGCCATTGAAGTGGGCAGCATCGAGCTGGTCTGCGTCGATGGTACGAATGCCAGAACGCCGGTCGCGCTGGATCAGCTCGACCCGGCCAGAGTGATCGCCCTGCCGGCAGAAGACCCGCTGGGCACTCTGGTCCAGACCCTGCTCCCCGAACAAAACAGCGCGCTCAAGGTGCAGACCTATTACGTGGCCTGCGCCCTCGCCCAGTCCGGGGCCGGTGTGGCAATCATCGATGAACTGACCGCCCAGGCGTTGCTGGAGCCGGATCAGCATGCGCGGGCGCTGCTGCCGTCAGTCCGTATCAGCGTGGCGGTGCTGGTGCATGAAGCGGCAGTGCTGTCGGTGCTGGAAACGCAAGTTCTGGACCGGCTCAGGGCCGTACTGCAAGCGCGAGACTGATAAATCCAGCCGTTACCTCTGTCGACACACACATTCACCCAAAAGTGTATAGAACCAATGTGCCATCACTTGGTCTGTGTTGAGTCTCCAGCGCCAGCAAAGCGCCATTACCGCAATGATCAGGCGTGAGGCGGTGTTGTGCCTGCTGCCAGGCGCGGCGCAGGACATTGAGCGTCATGAACGCCTATTCGATAAGAAACCGCTCTGCCACCCCGTTAAACCTTCAGGGGTTTGCACTCCGGGCTCCATTCAGGAAATCAACATGCAAGATAAACGCTCGAATTTTCTAAGTGACATCAGCGTCAGGTCCAAACTGATCCTGGGTTTTTCGCTGCTCATGTGCATGATCCTGTTGATGACCTACACCGGTTGGTATGCCACCGACACCCTGCGCGACCGCAGCGAGCGGATGATCGATATCGCCACGTTCAGCACTGCGACCCGCGATATGCGCATTGAGCGGCTGGTCTACCTCACCAAAGCCGATGACGTGCAGGCCGCAAAGTGGCAAGCCAAGATGGACGAAACCACTCGCCACCTCACCAGCATCGCGCCGAACTTCCAGTCGCCGGCCAATATTCAGTTGCTGGCCGACGCAGATGGCAACCTCAATCGCTATCGCGGCTTTTACAACCAGGCGGTCGCCGCGACCCGCGAGCGCGAGGCGTCACGCCTGGCGGCTACCGGGTTGGCAGAGGCGGTCAATGCCGAACTCAAGCGTCTTGCAGCCATCGCCAATGCCGAAACCGGCACGCCACAAAGCCGTGCGGCGCTGACCGAGACCTTTCTCGCCACGCAGAAGATGCTCGCAAGCTTTAGCAGCTATACCGCACTCCCCAGCCCGGCGACGGACGCCGAGGCACACAAGGCAATCGCTGAAGTGATGGCCTTGGTCAACAGCCTCACCGGCACCGCCATACCGGCCCGCGACGTGCAGCAGCTAAGCGCTGAACTGCAACGGTACGAAGCGCAGCTCAACACCATGGTGGCGACCCAGGCCCGTATCGACCAGGCCCAGGCGGGGATTACGCTGACTGTCAGTAATCTGCTGGACATCGCCGGCAAGATGACCGCCATACAGCGGCAGAACCGCGAAGACGATGTCGCCAGCGTCAGGCAGATGCTGGGGCTGTGGATGGTCCTGGCATTGATCTGCGGCATCGTGGCCGCCTGGCTGATTACCCGCTCGATCGTGACCCCGCTCAAGGAGACTGTCGCCATCGCCGAGAAGGTGGCAGACGGTGATTTCACCGCCACGGTGGTGGTCAACCGCAAGGACGAACTGGGCGCCCTGCAGTCGTCCATGCAGCGCATGACCGTGGCCCTGCGCGGGCTGGTCAGCGAGGTCAAACACGGCATCATTCAACTGGCCAGCGCTGCCGAGGAGCTGTCGGCGGTGACCGAGCAAACCAGCGCCGGGGTCAACTCGCAAAAGGTGGCAACCGACCAGATCGCCACGGCCATGCAACAGATGACCGCCACCACCCACGACGTGGCACATAACGCCAGCCAGGCGGCCAAGTCCGCTGTCAGCGCCAGTGACAAGGCCGCGCAGGGCGACAAGGTGGTCAGTCAGGCCGTCGAACAGATCGAAACCCTGTCCAGTGATATGCAAGTGACCAAGGAGGCAATGACTGAGCTGCGCGCCAACACCGAGAGCATCGGCGGCGTGCTGGACGTGATCAAGGCGGTGTCTGACCAGACCAACCTGCTGGCCTTGAACGCCGCCATCGAGGCCGCGCGTGCCGGGGAAGCCGGTCGCGGCTTTGCGGTGGTCGCTGACGAGGTTCGCGGGCTGGCGTTGCGCACGCGGACCTCAGCCGACGAAATCGCTCAGCTCATCGAACGCCTGCAAGCCAGCACCCATCAGATGACATCGGCGCTGGAGCAGAACATCGCGCTGACCGGTAAAAGCGTCGAGCACTCCCGCGATGCGCGCACCATGCTTGGCAGCATCATCGAGTCGGTCAGGGATATCGAGCGAATGAACGAGCAGATTGCTTGCGCCTCGGAACAACAAAGCTCGGCTGGCGCAGAAATTGCCCGCAGTGTGACCGAAGTACGGGACATCTCGGATCAGACCGCAGCGGCCAGCGAAGAAACCGCCTCCTCCAGCATGGAGCTGGCGAGAATCGGCGTACAACTGCAAGCGATGGTCGAGCGCTTCAAGGTGTAAAGGCTGGCAACCATGGGACCTGCAGGCGCGGATTCATCCGCGAAGCTTCAGCCGCTAATTCGCCGCTAAAGCGGCTCCTGCAGGTCCTGATGGCCGACCCTCACCGCCCGCCTCAGAGGCCGGTCGGCCCCGGCATCAGCTCATATGGATGCTGCCAGCCCGGCAGCTCCTGAATGCGCTTTTTCCAGGCCTGGATATGCGGATAGGCCTCCATCGACAGCCCGGTTTCTTCAGGCATGAACACATAACCGGCCAGTGACAGGTCAGCGATGGTCATACGCTCGCCGACCAGCCATGGTGTCTTGCTCAGGTGGGTATCGACCACCTGATAGGCCGCCGCAGCGCGGTCACGCAGAAAGCGCGTCACTTCGGTGTCACCGGTTTTCTGGATGCCATACAAAAAGCGCAGCGTGGCGTAGTAGCTGGTGAACTTGTGATTGTCGAAAAGCATCCAGCGCCAGATTTCCTGTTTTTCTTCCGCCGTGCGGCCGCCAAACTGGCCGGTGTAATCGGCCAGGTAGTCGAGAATCAGCGCCGACTGGGTAAGACTTTTGCCCTGATGCTCCAGTACCGGGACTTCGCCCTGTTCGTTGACCGTATCGCGCCACTGCCGGGTGCGGGTCTGGCCGTTGAGAAAGTCGACGAACACCGGTTGCCAGGTCTGCCGGGACAGCGCCAGAAACAGCGCGACCTTATAAGCGTTGCCTGATAGGGCAAAGCAGTGCAGTTTGAATTCGGACATTTTCCCGCCTTATCGTTATTGATCCCTGAGCATTGCATAACAATGCCAGCACAGTATCAGGGCTATAAAGACTACAGACCAGCACCAAGCCGTAACCACACTATTCACTGCCTGCGCCCGACCAGCGCCGCTCCCGCACAGGCCGCGGCAATCGCCGCCACTCCGGCACACTGCAACAGGCTCAAGGCTTCGCCCAGCACCAGCCAGCCGGCCAGCGCGGCCATGGCCGGTGAGGCACTGAGCAGAATGCCGAACACCTGCGCGGGTAAATGACGCATGGCGTACATGTCCAGCAGGTACGGCACCATGCTCGACAACAGCGCCACACTCAGGCCAATCGCCAATACCCAAGGTTGCAATAGCTGCTCGCCCGCCTGCACCACGCCCAGCGGCGCGCCAAATAAAGCCGCCACCAGCATGCCCGAAGCCACCGCCTGCTTGCCGTGGATGGCCACCCGGGTGCCAAACTTCACATACAACCCCCAGGCCGCCGCCGCGCCCAGAGCATAGGCAACACCGCGCGGGTCGAGCCCTTGCTGGCCACTGCCCCAAGGCAGCAACACCAGGCCGAGCAGCGACAGGCCAATCCAGAGTAAATCGATCCGTCGCCGCGACGCCAGCAAGGCCACCGCCAGCGGCCCGACCACTTCGATGGACACCGCCACGCCCACCGGAATGTAGAGCATGGCGCGGTAGATCAGCAGGTTCATCGCGCCCATCATCACCCCGTAGCCGATCAGGCCCGGCAGGTTGGCGGGTTGCCAGATCCGCCAGGGCCGCAGCAGCACCAGCATGACCAGCGCCGAGATGCCCAGACGCAGTGCCGCGACACCTTCCGGACCGACCAGAGTGAAAATGGATTTGCCCACCGCCGCGCCGGTCTGGACCGAAATGATCCCCAGCATGGCGGCAAGAATGGAAGTGCTTTGCAGGTTCACGGAAAACTCCAGCCCAAGTGCGTGGCAGGATTCTAGGCTTTGCCGTGCGGGCGGTTTGCTGTATATCGCTGCGCAGGACGAGTGAATTGCTTGATTTGGGCCGTAAAAATGAATGAATCACCCAAGCGTGCGCTGGACAGCTTCGATCAGGCAATCCTGCGCATGCTGCAACAGGACAACAAGACCTCCCAACGCGCGATTGCCGAAGCCATCGGCCTGTCGACCCCGGCAGTGCAACGGCGCATCGCGCAACTGGAAGACAGCGGCGTGATTGTCAGCAACACCGCCGTGATCGCCCCGGAGAGCGTCGGCCAGCAGATCACCGCGATTGTCGAGTCACGCCTGTGCGACGACCGCGCCGTGGTGATGAACCGCGCCAAACGCTACTTCGCCGGGGTAAGTGAGGTGCAGCAGTGCTATTTCGTCAGCGGCGGGGTGTCGTTCATCATCGTCATGCTGGCCCGGGACATCGCGCATTTCGATCAACTGGTGCAGACGCATTTTGCCGGGAATGAGGATATTCACACCTACCGCACCTTGATCGTGCTGGACAAGGTCAAGGTGGGGCTGACGGTGCCGGTGTAACAACGGCCGATTCTTGCAGGAGCTGCTTCAGCTGCGAAGCTTTCGCGGCTAAAGCCAATACTGTTCGTTTAGGTGCTTTATGCCTCGGTGGGAAGAGCCGGCCAGCGCTCCGGTTGCTCGCGAAGAGGCCGGTAAGGTCACAGCCTCTGTTGTGAATGTCACGGCGCCTTCGCGACCAAGGTCGCTCCTACAGGTTGAACACCCTCAAGGCTTCAAATCCGGATCGCTGTCCTGATTGTTCTGCCCCAACGGGTCGATATCGTCCGGATTGCGTGGATCCTGGCGCGTGTCGATGCCCGGTGCCGGGGCCAGTTGCAAGACCTCGTTGGTGTAGGCCCAGGTCTTTTGCACCTCATCGGGACGGTCGTTCAGGTGAAAACCATACGAGGGGATAATCTGTCTGATCTTGCCCTGCCAGGCCGGGGTGGCGAGCTGGTCCTTGAACACTTTGCCCAGCAGGTCGAGCATGATCGGCGGTGCGGTGGAGGCCCCAGGCGAGGCGCCCAGCAGGCCGGCGATGCTGCGGTCAGCCGAGACCACCACTTCGGTGCCGAGTTTGAGCACCCCGCCCTGGTCTTGATCCTGCTTGATGATCTGCACCCGCTGGCCAGCCTGCCACAGCCGCCAGTCTTCCTTTTTCGCTTGCGGGAAGTAGGTTTGCAACGCGGCAAAGCGATCATCGTCGGACTGGATGACCTGGCCGATCAGGTATTGCACCAGGTCAAACTCACGCACGCCGACCCGCACCATCGGCCAGGTGTTGTGCAGGTTCATGCTGCCGACCAGGTCGAACAGTGAACCTTGCTTGAGAAACTTGGTGGAAAAGGTCGCAAAGGGTCCGAACAGGATCATCCGTTTACCGTCCAGCACGCGGGTGTCAAGGTGTGGCACCGACATCGGCGGTGCGCCGGTGGCGGCGATGCCGTAGGCCTTGGCCATGTGCTGCTGGGCGATGGTCGGGTTCTCGGTAACCAGAAACGAGCCGCCCACCGGGAAGCCGGCATAGGCTTTGGCTTCTTCGATACCGGACGCTTGCAACAGCGGCAAGGCTGCACCGCCTGCCCCGACGAACAAAAACTTCGCGTCGGTGGCACCGCTAGTACCGTCCTTGAGGTTTTTGTACTCCACGTGCCAGGAGCCATCGGCGTTGCGGGTGATGTCACGCACTTCGGTCGACAGCTTCAGGTCGAAGTTGGGTCGGCTCTGCAGATAGCCCACATACTGGCGGGTGATTTCACCGAAGTTGACGTCGGTGCCGATCGGCGTCCAGGTCGCAGCCAGCTTCTGGCTCGGGTCGCGGCCTTCCATCATCAGCGGCACCCACTGGCGAATCTGCGCCGGGTCTTCGGAATACTGCATGGGCCGGAACAGCGGGCTGGCTTGCAGCGCCTCGTAGCGTTTCTTGAGAAAACGGATATTGTCGTCACCCCACACGAAACTCATGTGCGGCGTGCTGTTGATGAATGAACGCGGGTTCTTCAACACGCCCTGCCTGACCTGCCAGGCCAGGAACTGCCGGGTGATCTGGAACGATTCGTTGATCTCCACCGCCTTGGTGATGTCGATCTTGCCGTCCTTTTCAGGCGTGTAATTCAGCTCGGCCAACGCCGAATGCCCGGTGCCGGCGTTGTTCCAGCCATTGGAGCTTTCCTCGGCAACCTTGTCGAGGCGCTCGACCATTTCCATCGACCAGCCCGGCTCCAGCTCATTGAGCCACACAGCCAGGGTCGAACTCATGATCCCGCCACCCACCAACAGCACATCCACACGCCGGGTCTCGGCGGCCTGTGCGCTGAGCACGCCGCATGCGAGTGCGGTCAATGCCCACTTCAGCCCGGTTCGGTACTTCATATCTGCTCCCGCGAGGCCCTGGCCCCTGTCTGAATACTCCGCCAGCCACGAGGCGGCTGGCTGATGAGCCAGGACACGACATCGGGCGCCAGCACGGGCTGCTGACAAGCAATCAGTGCACATCGGGCCAGCCCTCGCTTGGTTGTTCGAGGCACAAAGGCGATAGCAGTTCAACCCGTCCGCCAAACGGGCGCTTAACGGCACCTGGCTGTATCAGCCAAGTAACACGGCGCATACGGCAGACCATTTATCCGCCGGGCGATCAGTCGGTTGAACCTCTGCCACGGCGCGATGGCCTTCTGTTCTGTGAGCGGCAACAGCAGTATTTCGGAGGCCACATGAACAACACTCCCCGGGAACCGCGTCAGGATTCCAAGCAACCTGAACATACCGGCGAAGCCGAACGCGACAACGACGCCCTGCGTCCGGACGGCTCGACCGGCACGCAGCACGACTCGACCGCGCAGAAAACTGCGCGCGGCAAGGGCAAGCCGCCGGGCACTCGTTGAACCCGATGAGCCTTTGACCGTCTTATCAGGGCGACCCGACTGCCTTTGTGGAGGCCCTGATGAAGTGTTTGAGCGCCGTATTATTGGCCTGTCTGAGCAGCGCTGCGCTGGCCGCCCCACCCGCGCTGGACCTGCCCAGCTGCAACCTGGCCGAGCAACGCGCCTTGCCTGGGGAAACCGGTGGCTCGGTAAAAGATGTCGGCCACGCACATATCTCGGAACGCGCCAATGTGCTGGTGGCCGACATCGGTGCTTCGCGCAAGGCCCGGCACATTACTCAGGACCAGGCGGCGAAGCTGACCAAACGCATTGAGTCAGTGCGTGCGCAGACCGAAGGCTTCGTCAAGCAACAGGGGTTTCTCAGTGCAGGAGAACGGGCCAGTTTTGACCGGGAATTTGATGCAATAGCCCACAAGCTGTGCAAGCCTGCGTGATCGCAGACACCCGCAGGAGCTGCTTTAGCCGCGAAGATTCAGCGTCAGAAACCTTTCGCAGCCAAAGCCAACACTATGCCCTTGTGGGAGCGAGCTCTGCTCGCGAAGAGGCCGGTAAAAACACTACATCTGCTGTGAATGTGCCGCCGTCTTCGCTACCAAGGTAGCTCCCACAGAGGTATATAGCGCCTAAACGAACAGTATTGCAGCTAAAGCGGCTCCTACTAGGTAATGCCCCGACCTAGCCCACCTTGAACATCGCGACCTTCTCGCTCAGGCGGCTGGCCAGTTCGGCCAGTTCGCTGCTGGCCGAGGCCACTTGCGACGAGCCGCTGGCGGTGTGGACGGTCAGTTCGTGAATACGGCTGATGTTCTTTGAAACGTCCTCGGCGACGCTGCTTTGTTGTACCGCCGCACTGGCGATCTGCGCGTTCATGTCGTTGATCGCGCCTACCTCATGGCTCACTTTGGCCAGCGCCGCCTGGGCGTTGCGGGTCTGCTCCACGGTGCGGGTGGCCAGTTCGCAGCTGTTGCGCATGTTCTGCGCGGCGGCCTCGGTGCCACTTTGCAGGGTGCTGATCATTTCACGGATTTCCTGGGTCGACTGCTGGGTGCGGTTGGCCAGCGAGCGCACTTCATCGGCCACCACCGCAAAGCCGCGACCGTGCTCGCCAGCCCGCGCCGCTTCAATCGCAGCGTTGAGGGCCAGCAGGTTGGTCTGCGCGGCAATCGAGTTGATCACCTCAATCACCGACTCAATGTTTTCACTGTCGCGCGACACCTGCTCGACTGTGTCGGTGGTCTGGGTCAGGGTGACTGCCAATTGCTCGATCGATTGCGACGTGTCAGTCACCAGACGGTTACCGCTCTCCACCCCGACGTCCGCCTGTTTGGTCGCACTGGCGGCCTGCACGGCGTAGCCAGAGACTTCATTGACGGTCGAGGCCATTTGCGTGATGGCGGTGGCAATCTGCTCGGCTTCGCGGGTCTGGCGGCTGATGTGTTCGTTGTTCTGTGCCGAGGTGGCGGTCAGTTGCGCCGAGGCATGGCTGACCTCATGGGCGGCGGCACGCACCTGGGTAATGGTCTGCGACAAACGCGCCAGCGCAGACTTGAGCACGCCCATGACGCTGGCCGGGTGCCGGGTGGTCAGGTTTTGCTGCAAATCACCGGCCGCCAGGCGCTCGATCGCTTGCGCCACTTCGGTCGGCTCGGCGCCGAGGGTCGAAGTCACAAAGCCGATGATCTGCCGGGCCAGCAGAATACTCAGCAACAACGCCACACCGCTGGCCAGCAGCATCAGGCCACGAAACGAACTGGCGGTGTCCTGCACGTCGTTGAGCTTGGCCCTGATCAACACTTCTTCCGAGTCGATCAGCGCGTTGACGCGCTTGAGCCACTCGCTGTACAGGCCAGCAGTGCGTTGCAGCAACAGCGCCTGACTGGCGGCGATATCACCGCTGCGACGCAGCTCGATCAGGGTCTTGGCCGAGGCCTGGGTCTGCTGTTCGATGTCCTTGATCGCCGCCAGCAGCTTGCGCTCCTCCGGGGTCACGTCGCGGGTGCTGAACAACTGATCCATGCTGACTGCAGCGTCAGCGTAGGCCTTTTCCAGACGGCTGATTTCGGCCAGATGCAGCTCCAGACTCTGGTTGTTATCGACCAGCACCGCATCGCGGATGGCAATCGCCCGATCGTGCACGCTGCCCCGGAAATTGATTGCATAACGCTGCACCATTGCGGCGTTGTCGCTGACATTGGCCAGGGTGCTGTCGATGTAGCCAACGCGCTGAATCCCCACCGCGGTAATCATCAGCAGCAGCGAGACAATCGCGCCGAAACCGAGGCCGATGCGGGTCGAGAGGGCAAGAGGTTTTTTCATTCGCAGGACTCGGCTGGGCGTCAGGGGAGAAAAGATCACGAATATCAGAGTGACATCACTCTACCAAGCGACCATAGCCGATAGCGAACAGAAATCTGCCATTAATATTTCTTAATGACCCCATAGCTGAACTTGACCTGCCCTGGCATGCATCGGTCGGTGACGCCCGTAATGATCAGAACTGCGTCACCACCGTCACCCCGGCAGTTTCAAAGCGGTCCATATTGACCAGCGCATCAATCGACTGCTCCAGGCTGATGGTCTTGCCCACCAGTTTTTCGGGGGCCAGTTTGCCGGAGTTGATCATGTCGAGAATCGCGCCGTAGCGGTGCGCCTGCATGCCGTGGCTGCCATAGATTTCCAGCTCATGGGCGATCACATTGCTCATCGGGATAGCCGGCGTGCTGTGATCGGCGAGCATCAGCCCGACCTGCACGTGCTTGCCGCGGCGGCGCAGGTTGTTGATGGAGTTGAAACAGGTGGTTGGGTGGCCGAGCGCGTCGAGTGACACATGCACACCGCCGCCACTGATTTCCTGCACCGCTTCGGTGACGTTGGCCACCTGCCGGGCATTGACCGTGGCCACCGCCCCCAGCGAACGCGCCAGGGCCAGTTTGTGGTCGGCAATATCGATGGCAATCACGTTGGCACCAATGGCGTGGGCAATCATCACCGCCGACAGCCCCACCCCACCACAGCCATGCACCGCGACCCATTGCCCGGCGCTGACCTTGCCCTGATCGACCACCGCGCGAAACGAAGTGACGAACCGGCAGCCAAGGCTGGCTGCGGTGGCGAAATCCATGCTCTCTGGCAGCGCCACCAGGTTCAGGTCGGCCTGATGAATGCCGACATATTCGGCAAACGACCCCCAGTGGGTGAAGCCCGGCTGGAACTGGCTGTAACACACTTGCTGGTTGCCGCTGTTGCACTCCGGGCACGCGCCGCAGCCGCCCACGAACGGCACAGTGACGCGATCACCGACTTTCCAGCGGGTCACGTGCCGGCCCACTGCCGCGATGACACCGGCCAGCTCGTGGCCGGGGATGTGCGGCAACTGGATATCCGGGTCGTGGCCCTTCCAGCCGTGCCAGTCGCTGCGGCATACCCCCGTGCCGAGCACTTGCACCACGACACCGTGCGCCTCAGGCGTCGGGTCATCGACCGTCATCAGCCGCGGGGCGGCGTTAAAGGCTTCATAGACAACAGCTTTCATGGCAATTCCTCAAGCGGGTGACAGGTCATGACGATGCGAAGAATTATGACCAAACGGCCTGAAATTACTTTTCAGATTACCGTTGACGATCGCGCCCAACTGAAAATAGCCTTCAGTCAACCAGGCAAAAATGAAGAGACTCTCCATGCTGAACCCCCTCGACAAGCTGGATCTTGCAATCACTGACCGCCTGCAACGTGATGGTCGATTATCGAACGTCAAACTCGCCGAGCAGTTGGCAATGAGCGAAGCCTCGTGCTGGCGCAAGCAGAAGCGCCTTGAAGACAGCGGCGTGATCGAGGGTTATCAGGCAATCCTCAATCGCAAGAAACTCGGCCTCGGCGTCATGGCCTTCGTGCAGATTTCCTGCGCCGACCACAGCGAAGAAACCACCGCGCAGTTCGAAAAAATCATTGAGTCGGCCCCGCAGGTGCTGGCCTGCCACAACACCACCGGCGAAGCGGACTTTCTGTTGCAGGTGGTGGCCCGTGACCTGGACCACTACAGCCGCTTCGTCGAAAAGGTGCTGCGCAAATTGCCGGGGGTGACCAGCATCCGTTCGAACCTGTCGCTGCGCGAGCTGAAAACCACCAATCGCTTGCCGGTGACTGACCTGCTGAACATCTGAACAGCACCGCAAGATCGTTCAAGACAGCGCCGTGAGCTCTATAGCACCATCGCTGCCCCGCCCGCTTTGAAGGTTGTGATACACGTGTTGAATACGATGCTGGTTGATTGCAACGCCAACCGGGCGTTCTACAAAGGCGCGATGGCGGTGCTGCCACTGTCGTTTGCCTGCGCCCCCTGGGGTTTGCTGGTCGGCTCGCTGGCCATCGGTGCCGGTTTCAGCCCGCTGCAAGGCCAGAGCTTCTCGCTGATTGTGTTTGCCGGCGCGGCGCAACTGGTGGCGATCGGCATGATCAAGAGCGGCGCCAGCTTGCTGTCGATCCTGATCACCACCCTGCTGCTCACCTCGCAGCATCTGCTGTACGCCCTGCATATGCGCCCGAGCATCGCCCCCCTGTCGCCACGCTGGCGACTGGGCCTGGGCTTTCTGCTAACCGATGAGTTCTTTGCCCTCAACAGCCAGCCACGCAGCGTGGCCTTTGACCGCTGGTATGCCCTCGGGGCGGGTTTTACCTTCTACGTGGCGTGGAACATCTTCACCCTGATTGGCCTGCTGCTGGGCCGCAGCATTCCAGACCTTGAGTCGCTGGGCCTGGAGTTTTCGATTGCCGCGACCTTTGTCGCGCTGGTCACCCCCTTGGTCAAATCGGTGCCGGTGGTGGTCTGCGTGGCGGTGTCGCTGATGTGTTCGGTGTGGTTTTCCTGGCTGGGCTGGCAATCGGCACTGGTGCTGTCGGGGCTGGCCGGGATGCTGGCCGGCTTCAGCGTCAAATGCCTGATGCAGGACACGACGGAGCGTCAGCCATGATCTGGGTGGTGATTATGGGCATGGGTGCGATTGTGTTCTTCAACCGCTATGTGTTTCTTGAACCGCGCCTGCCGCTGCGGCTGGGCAAACACACTCGCGACTTTCTCGGTTTCGCGGTCCCGGGGATGCTCACTGCGATCTGCGGCCCACTGATTTTCATGCCCGGCCAGCAACTGGACCTGTCGCTGTTCAACCCGTACCTTGTCGGCAGCCTGTGCGCGATCATCTGCATGCTCTGCACACGCCGGGTACTGACCAGCGTGGTGTTGAGCATGGGCGTGTTTTACTTGCTGCGCTGGCTGGGCTGACAGGATCTGTATGACGCTAAACGCTGAACAGACACGCTTCTGGCAATCCCCGGTACTGGGCGGGGTCGAGCTGCTGCGCGCGCAGTATGTGCAGCAGAAATTCGCCCCCCATGTGCATGACAGCTTCGTCTTCACGGTCATCGAGTCCGGGGCCCAGCGGTTCAGGCATCGTGGCGCTGACCACCTGGTGAGCACCGGCGGTATGGTGCTGATCAACCCGGATGAAACCCATACCGGCGCCACCGCCCATGAACAGGGCTGGCGCTATCGGGGCTTCTACCCGCAGCAGGTGCAACTGGCCGGGATCCTCGCGGAGCTGGACATTGCCTGCCCTGGCACGGCGGGGTTTGCATCGAGCGTTGTGATGGACACCGAGGTGGCTGCGGCGTTTTTGCAGGTTCATCGGCTGGCTGAACAGCAGGCCAGCGCCCTGCAATTGCAAACGCTGTGGCGCGAAGCGGTGTACAGCTTGTTCAAGCGCCATGCCCGCCTCGGTTCGGCCTTGCAGCCTGGCAAGGAGCCGCTGGCAGTGCGCCGTGCCCAAGAGCTGTTGCTGGCCCGCCTGGCCAATCCGCCGTCGCTGCAAGCGCTGGCCGCAGAGGTCAACCTGTCGCCGTTTCACTTTGCCAGGGTGTTCAGCGCCACCACCGGCGTCAGCCCGCACCATTGGCTGATGCAGCAACGCCTGGCCGGTGCACTGAACCTGCTCAGAAGCGGCGCGCTGCCAGCGGTGGTGGCGGCCGAACTGGGCTTTGCCGACCAGAGCCACCTGACCCGCCAGTTCAAACGCGCCTACGGCATCGGACCGGGCGCGTTTCGGGCCGGGCTGGCCGGCACACGTTAGCCTTGCGGCAAGCGGAATGGGTCAGAACAGGTTGACCGGATAATCGATGATCACCCGATACTCATCGGTGTCACGCTGCATGTCGGTGCGAAACACGCCATAACGCAGTTGGGTGTTCAGCCCCTTGGCCGGGCCGCTCTGTACCACGTAGCCCAGGGTTGCGTCGCGGGCCCATTCCTGCCTGTCGCCGGTGGCGGTCTTGATGTGATCGCCATTGTAGTAGGTCGTACGGAACGTCAGCCCCGGCACGCCCAACCCGGAGAAGTCATAGGCATAGCGCACTTGCCAGGAACGCTCGCCGGCCCGCTGGAACTTGCCCGACATGGTTTCGGTGATGAAGTTACTGGTGGTGCCGGCCCCTTCGTTGACCCACACCGCATCGCTGTCACCGTTGACCTGCTGATAACCGGCACCAAACAGATGACCGCCCAGTGCGTAGGTGAACAAGATACTGCTCAAGCGGCTGTCAACTTCACCACGGGTGCGACCATTACCGTAATAACCGCTGCTGTAGTAATCCGGGTCATTGCCATTGGCGCCGGACGAGCTGTTATTGTAATGACGAATATCGGTGGTCAAACGACCCGGCCCCAGCGGCACGGTATAAACGGCACCGAGAAAGTGCTGATTATAAAAATCTTCCAGTTGCGCGAAGTAATACTGCAGGCTCAGATCCGGTGTCGCTTTATAAGTACCACCGGCATACAGAAACTGGTTTACATGGGTGCTGCGGGCAGTGTTGATACCGGGATTGACCGGGTCGACGGTGGCGTTGGAGCCGGCGATCGACAGCCCTTCCCAGTCGGTCGAACCACGTTCCTTGACATGGTCGATGCGCCCTGCTGTGAGGGTCAGTTTGTCGATGTCTTTCGACTCCACCTGAAAGCCATTGAAGGTCTGAAACACCAGGCGATCACTGGCGATCAGAATCGGCAGGCGGGGCTGCAACGTACCGTAGCGAAACTCGGTCTTACCGATGCGCGCCTTGAGCGTCGGGCCCAGGCTGGCGAAGTCGTCCACCGCCCGGCCGTCGCTGTCGGTGGGGAAAATATTGCCGTTGCTGGCACTGCTGGTGGGGTTGTAATGACGGCCCTTGCCCGAGTCCAGACGAATGCCGAGCATGCCCACCGCATCAAGACCAAAACCGATCGGCCCTTCGGTAAAACCGGAGCTGTAGTTGAGCACGAAGCCCTGCCCCCATTCCTGGGTGTAGTTGGGATCGGCCGCACCATCGCGATTATCGACCTGGCTGAAAAAGTTGCGCACCAACAACGTGGCGTGACTGTCGTCGATAAACCCTGCTGCCTGGCTTTGTTGTGCAATACATAATGCCAATAGACCCAACGAATATTTTTTCATCGTGGACTCCCCGCCCCATTATAAGAAGTTTGTACTGGCAGGCTGCGCGAACGCAGCAAAGTGGAAATATCCGCCTGTTATGTAATAGGTAAGTTGCCGGTTGGTCCTGGCTTGTCAGCGGTATTTACACGCTACTCAGGCAGCGCTGGGCAGCGTTAAGACAAAGTTCTTCTGATTGGATAGGAAACACTTATGACCCGAAAACCGCGAATGTCATAAGTCGTGCTTATCACCCCACCTGCAAAGCCTCTTGGCCCTGCCCGCTGCGCGCTGGATAGAGTGGCGTCATTCCTGCATTTTTGCGCCAGCCGCCAAAGGGCCCAACGATGGATCAACACCGTATCAAAGACCTGATCGACCTTATTGGTGCGTCAGACCTGACCGAACTGAGCCTCAGCGAAGGCGGCAGCCACCTGCACCTGGCGCGCCACGGCCGCCGGGCTGAAACCCGCAGCGCGCCACTGCACTCATCCACCGCCGCCCCTCAACCCACCCAGGCCCCGAGCGCCTGCTCGGGCACTGAGGCCACGCCGCAGCCCCCCATCGCCGCCACCCACGAAGAGGTGCGCTCGCCCCTGTATGGCGTGCTGCACCTGACGCCCTCGCCTGATGAACCGGCGTTCGTTCAGCCGGGCGATACCGTCAGCGCCGGCCAGACCCTGTGCATTGTCGAGGCCATGAAAATGTTCCATCAGGTCAGCGCGCCGGCGGCCGGCACGGTTAAAACGGTGCTGGGGCAGTCCGGCACGGAAGTCGAACGCGGCCAGCCGCTGTTTCACATCGCCAAGGCGGGGTAACCGACATGTTCGATACCGTTCTGATCGCCAACCGGGGCGAAATCGCCCTGCGCATTCAGCGCGCCTGTCATCAACTGGGCCTGAAGACCGTGATGGTCTACTCCCAAGGCGATGCCGGCGCGGCCTATCTGCAACATGCCGACCAGGCGCTGTGCATCGGTCCTGCGGCCCCCGGACAAAGCTATCTGGACAGTCGGGCTGTTATTTATGCCGCGCTGGCCAGTGGTGCCCAGGCCGTGCATCCGGGCTATGGCTTTTTGTCGGAGAACGCCGCCTTCAGCCAGGCCGTGAGCGATGCCGGCCTGACCTTCATCGGCCCGGACGCCGCGTGCATCCGGCGCATGGGCGACAAGGTGGCGGCCAAACGCGCCATGCTTGAGGCCGGCGTACCCTGCGTACCCGGCCCACAAGGGGCGCTGCCCGAGGAGCGCGAGCGCATTGAAGCGATTGCCCTGGAGATCGGCTACCCGGTGATCATCAAGGCTGCCGGCGGCGGTGGTGGCCGGGGCATGCGTGTGGTGCACAGTGCCGCCGAGCTGCTGCCTGCCGTCAGCCTGACCCGCGAAGAAGCCCGCCGCGCCTTTGGCAACCCCGAGCTGTACATGGAGAAATTTCTCGGCCACCCCCGCCATGTCGAGATCCAGGTGTTGTGCGACCGCCACGGTAACGGTGTGTGGCTGGGCAGCCGCGACTGCTCGCTGCAACGTCGTCACCAGAAGGTGCTGGAAGAGGCACCGGCACCGGGTATCGATGCCCAGGCACTGGCGCAGGTGGGCCAGCGCTGCGTTGAAGCCTGCCGCCTGATCGGCTATCAGGGTGTGGGCACCTTCGAGTTTCTCTATGAAGACGGCGAGTTCTTTTTCATCGAGATGAACACCCGCCTGCAAGTCGAGCACCCGGTCACCGAGATGACCACCGGCATCGACATCGTCGAACAGCAACTGCGCGTGGCCATGGGTGAAGTGCTCAGCCTGCGCCAATCCGACATCGTCACCCAGGGGCACGCTCTGGAATGCCGGATCAACGCCGAAGACCCGCAAACCTTCATCCCGACCCCCGGCACGGTGACCCGCTGGGACCTGCCGGGGGGTATCGGCGTGCGTATCGACTCGCATGTGTGCGCAGGCGACAAGGTGCCGCCCTACTACGACTCGATGATCGCCAAGGTCATTACCCACGGCGCCACCCGCGAACAGGCGCTGGCCCGCATGCGTACCGCCCTGGCGCAGTTTGCGGTCGAGGGCATCAGCACCAACCTGCCGCTGCACCGGCAGATCCTCACCGACAACGCCTTTGTCGCCGGTAGCGTGGACATTCATCACCTGGAGCGCTGGCTGAGCACACGCCAGGCGGAGAGCTGAAATGCGTATTGAGACAATCCGCCAACTGGCCGGCTGGATGAGCCAGGCCGGGCTGAGCAGCCTGGAGTTCAAGCAAGACGGTTTCGAGTTGCGTCTGGTACGCCCGGCCAGCCAACCGGCCCTGGCCGCCAAACCGCCCATCAGCGACGCGCCAGCCGCTGCGCCGATAGCGGCTGCAGCCAAGCCTGAAGTGGCCGCCATGGCGACCCTGTGCGGGCACTTCCACGCCCGTCATCCGGCCCGCGAGCAGCCACTGGTGACGCCCGGACAAACCGTGAACGTCGGCGACACCGTCGGCGTGATCGCGGTCGGCAGCCTGTTGCTGCCGGTGACCGTACAGCACGCCGGCATTGCCGGCGATTACCTGATCGAAGATGGCGAGCGGGTGGAATACGCCACCCCGGTGCTCGCCCTGGCGGGAGAGTGACTTCATGAAAATCGACTTGAATGCAGACCTGGGCGAAGGCTTCGGCCCCTGGACAATGGGCGAAGACGATGCCCTGATGGAGATCATCTCGTCCGCCAATGTCGCCTGCGGCTTTCACGCCGGCGACCCGCTGATCATGGACAAGACCGCGCGCCGGGCGCTGGCCGCAGGCATCGACCTGGGAGCCCACGTCGGCTACCCCGACCTGCTCGGCTTCGGTCGCCGGCCGATCCAGGTCGACACTGCTGAATTGCAAACCTGGGTGACCTACCAATTGGCCGCCCTGGCGGGCATGGCCAGGGTTGCCGGGCACCGGATGACCCACATGAGTTTCCACGGCGCACTGGGCAACCGGGTGGCCGCCGACGCGGCGCTGGCCGACGCCCTGCTGGGCACAGTGGCCGCCTTCGACCGCGAGCTGATCGTCAGTTCCTCGACCAGCGCGGCCATGCAACAGGCCGCCGACCGCCATGGCCTGCGCCTTGCACTGACCTTTCTGGCCGACCGCGCCTGCGACAAGGACGGCCTGCTGGTGCCCCGCGCCCTGCCCGACGCGGTGATCAAGGACCCGCAGCGCGTGCGCGAACGGGTCCGGCAATTTCTCCAGCAAGGCACCGTCACCTGTTACACCGGTGAAATCATTGAGGTCCCGGCCTGTTCGATCCTGCTGCACGGCGACACCGCCAACGCCCTTGAGCTGGCGCGCAGCATCCGCACCGAAATCGAGCATGCCGGCGGGGTGATTGCCCCGATTTCGCACCTGATGGCGTGACAGGCCGGTAACGATAAGAAAGCCTTATCACCCAACAGCCAAACCCTCTTGGCGCCCGTTTCAGCAGCTCCTTACAGTCACTGCATGCCCATTGGCAGTGACCCAGACAATTATTCGATGAGGAACCGGCCATGCCATTTTCCGACTACACCACTGCGCTGGTCACCGGCGCATCTTCCGGCATCGGCGCCGCCACGGTCGAGCGCCTGAGCCGCGAAGGTATCAAGGTGCATGCACTGGCCCGCAGTGCCGACAAACTGGCCGAACTGGCCGAGCGCACCGGCTGTGTCGTCCACGCCGTGGACGTCGCCGACCTGGATGCGCTAACCCGCACTGTCGAAGGCCTGCAGATCGATATTCTGGTCAACAACGCCGGTGTCGACCGGCCCGGCTCGATTCTCAATGCGACCGCCGAGGGTATCGACGCGCTGATCGACGTCAACCTGCGCGCCGTACTGCACTTGACCCGCCTGCTGGTGCCGGGCATGGCCGAGCGTGACCGGGGCCATGTGATCAACATCAGCTCGATTGCGGCGGCCTACAATTTCGGCGGCAACAGCACCTACCACGCCACCAAGGCCGCCGTGAGCATGCTGTCGCGCAACCTGCGCATCGACCTGTTCGGCAAGCGCGTGCGGGTCACCGAGATCTGCCCCGGCCGGGTCGCCACCGACATCTTCGAACACGTGCACGGCAACGCCGCCGAAACCCGCGCCAGGTTCATTGACGGCTTCGAGTTACCGGTGGCCGAGGACATTGCCGGGGCGATTGCCTTCGCCATTGCCGCACCGGTTGCGATGAACGTCGGGCACATGGAAATCACCCCAACGCTGCAAGTACCAGGCGGCCTGCAAACCACCCGCCCGCAGCACTGAAACCCGCGCCATTACCGGACAAGAGCGGCCACCTTGAGTGAGCCGCCACCCCACCGGTGAAGAATTCGCTTACTGCCCCGGACCCGACTGGGTGACCTTTATGATGAAAGACTTCGACCTGGGGCCAATCCTGACGGGCGAGTACGCCGAGCTGCTGCTCAAGGGCGCGGCCATGACCCTGCAGTTGATGCTGTATGCCTGGTTGCTGGCGATGTCGCTGGCGTTTGTACTGGTAGTGATCCGCCTGACCGGCAAGGCGCTGCCCGAACGCCTGGTGGCCGGCTACGTGTCGTACCACCGCAACGTGCCGACCCTGGTGCAACTGATGCTCTGGTACTTCGGCGTGCCGACCCTGCTGCCTGAATCAACCCAACTGTGGCTGGCCAATTTCAGCACCGAGTTCATCTTTGCGGTGATTGCCCTGGGCCTGTGCCAGGCAGCGTACTTCTGTGAAGACCTGCGCGCCGGACTGCGCGCCATTCCAGACGGCCAGAATGAAGCGGCTCGTGCACTGGGCATGGGCTACCTGCGCTCGATGCGCTACGTGATCCTGCCGCAAGGGGTGCGCAACGCCCTGCCCTCGCTGATCAACCACACCGTACTGCTGTTCAAGAACACCAGCCTGGCCATGGCCATCGGCGTCGTTGAACTGACCTACGCGACCCGCGAGGTCGAGAACTACACCTTCCGCACCTTCGAATCCTTCCTGGTCGCCACCCTGGGCTACCTGGCGGTGTCGCTGTTGCTAATGGGTATCGGCGCGCTGATCGCGCGGCGTTTCGATCTGGCCAAGGCGAGGTAATCCGGCATGTTCGAGGTATTCAAAATCGTTCACGAGCACTGGGAACTACTGCTCATCGGCCAGTACCCGCACGGCCCGATCGGCGGCCTGGTCAATACCCTGATGCTCTCGGCGCTGGCCCTGCTGCTGGCGTTTCCGCTGGGCATCGTGCTGGCCATCGCACGCATCTCGCCGTTCGCCTGGCTGCGTGCGCCGGCCACCGTGTGGGTTTACGTGCTGCGCGGCATCCCGCTGATCATGGTGATCTTCTGGACCTACTTTCTGGTGCCCTTGCTGATCGGCCACAACATCAGCGGCTTCGCCACCATGCTGTGCACCCTGGTGATCTACCAGAGCGCCTACCTGGCGGAGATCGTGCGCGCCGGGATCGAAGGCCTGCCAAAGGGCCAGTTCGAAGCTTCGCGGGCCCTGGGCATGGGCTATTTCCGCACGCTGGGCTGGGTGATCCTGCCACAGGCGCTGTACAACGCCTTGCCCAGCCTGATCAGCCAATTCGTGTCGATCATCAAGGAAACCACCCTGGGCTACATGATCAACGTGCAGGAGATGACCTTCGCCGCCAACCAGATCAACAACCAATTACTGACCAAGCCGTTCCAGGTCTACGCGATTCTGGCGGTCACCTACTACTGCCTGTGCTACAGCCTGACCCGCCTGGCCACCCATGTGGAGCGACGCATCGAACGCAAGCGCCAGGGCGACCGTGGCCAGACACCCGGCGCCGCGCTCAGCACTGCGCTGCCTTCTTCCCAAGCTTCGAGATAATCGCCATGAAACCACTGATCATGTTTGCCAATGTCGACAAGTGGTACGGCGAGTACCGCGCGCTGACCACCATCAACGCCGAAATCCGCCAGGGTGAAGTGGTGGTGGTGTGCGGCCCGTCCGGGTCGGGCAAGTCGACGCTGATCCGCACCGTCAACCGCCTGGAAGCCATCCAGAGCGGCCAGATTCTGTTCGAAGGCCACGACATCCATGGCACCGACGCCAACCTCAACCGGCTGCGCAGCCGCATCGGTTTTGTGTTCCAGAGCTTCAACCTGTTCCCGCACCTGTCGGTGCTCGACAACATCATCCTCGCCCCGACCAAGGTCAAGGGCCTCAAGGGTGCAGCCGCCAGACAGCGGGCCATGCAACTGCTCGACCGGGTCGGTATGGCGCACAAGGCCGGCAGTTATCCGGGCCAGTTGTCCGGCGGCCAGCAGCAACGGGTGGCGATCGCCCGGGCGCTGGCCATGGAGCCGCCGGTGATGCTGTTCGACGAGCCGACCAGCGCGCTGGACCCGGAAATGGTCGGTGAAGTGCTGCAGGTCATGCGCGGCCTGGCCAAGGACGGCATGACCATGATGTGCGTGACCCACGAGATGAACTTCGCCCGCGAGGTCGCCGACACCATCTGGTTCATGGACGCCGGCCAGATCCTGGAGCGCGCCACCCCCGAGGTGTTTTTCAGCAAACCGCAACATCCACGGGCGCAGCGTTTTATCAGCGACTTGCGCGCTCACTGAGTTCATCGAGTCGCCACAGAGCGACCACGCCCTACCCCCACTGCCGGCCATTGTCTTATTCGAGGATCATTGCGATGCGTATCAAACAAGCCCCGTTGGCCCTGATGTTGCTCCCCCTGCTGGCCGCCACCGCCCACGCCGACCAATGGGCCGATATCCAGGCCAAACAGTCGATCAGCTGTGGCGTGTACTCCGACGTGCCGCCCTTTGCCTCGCCCAACCCGCAAAGCCGTGCACTGGAAGGCATGGATGTCGACCTGTGCACTGCGCTGGCCAAACACCTGGGCGTCAAACTGGAGCTCAAGCCGCTGTCGGGTGAAGCCCGGGTGCCTGAGGTGAAGATGGGCCGCGTGGATGTGGTGATTGCCAACCTGGCCTACACCAAGACCCGCGCCCAGCAGATCCAGTACTCCGACCCCTACTACGTGGCCAAGGAAGTGCTGGTGGTCAAGGCGCCGCTGGCTGACAAGCCGCGTTCGTACTTTGCCGGCAAGCGCATCAGCGCCACCAAGGGTTCGACCTCGGAGCAATCGATTCGCCTGGCCGACGCGGTACCGGTGACCTTCCAAGACACCGGCTCCGCCTACCTGGCGGTGCAGCAGAACAAGGTGCTGGGCGTGGTGACCAACACCATGTCGGCGAAAAAACTGGTGAGCCAGGCCAAGGCCGGCGGGGTCGACCTGGGCATCGTTGCCGAGCCGATGGCCCTGGAGCCGGTGGGCGTGGGCATGAAGCTCGAAGAGCCGGCGCTGCTGGCCAAGGTCAACGATGCGTTGTACGCCATGGACAAGGCCGGCGAGATCGACCAGATCTGGAGCAAATGGATCGGCCCGGCCACCGAGTACAACATGGTCCGTGAAGAGCGCGTGCAGAAGCTCGCCGACATGCAGTTCCAGGCCCTGGAATAACCCCGCCCAGCTCCGACACCCCGGCGCAAGGCCGGGGGTGTTTGCTGTTGGCGACCTGCACACAGCCATCCAGAAATCTTATGACCCGACAACAAAGCGCTATTGGAGCCTGCCGACAGGCCGCTCTTATGCTGTGCCTTGCCCGTTAACCCCCTCAAGAAGCCGCCCATGCCCACTTTTGCCGATCGTTTGAAAAACGTCTCTGTGTCCGCCTCTGTCGCCATGACCCAGAAAGCCCGTGAACTCACCGCCCAGGGCGTCAAGGTCATCAGCCTGTCGTCGGGCGAGCCGGACTTCCCCACCCCGCCCCACGCCATTGCGGCCGCCCATGCCGCCGCGCTGGCCGGTGACACCAAATACCCGGCCATCGAAGGGACCCCGGCGCTGAAAATGGCCATCCAGCGCAAGTTCCAGCGTGATAACCAACTGACCTATGAGCCGAACCAGATCCTCGTCGCCGGGGGCGGCAAGCAGGTGATCTTCAATGCCATGCTCGCCACCCTCAACCCCGGCGATGAAGTGGTGATCCCGACCCCGGCGTGGATCAGCTACGCCGACATCGTCAAGTTCGCCGGTGGGGTACCGGTGCCGGTGCCGTGCAGCCAAGCCAACAACTTCAAACTGCAGCCTGAAGACCTCAACGCCGCCATCACCCCACGCACCAAATGGCTGCTACTCAACTACCCAAGCAACCCCACCGGCTCCGCCTGCTCGCGCGCCGAAATGGCCGCCATCGCCGAGGTCATGCTGCACCACCCCGAGGTGTGGATCATGACCGACGACATGTACGAGCACTTGATCTACGACGGCTTCGAGTTCTGCACCATCGCCGCTGTCGAGCCGCGCCTGTATGAACGCACCCTGACCGTCAACGGCGTGTCCAAGGCCTATGCCATGACTGGCTGGCGGATGGGCTACTGTGGCGGCCCGCAAGAACTGATTCGCGCCGTAAGTAACGTCAACACGCAAAACAGCGGCGGCGTCTGCACCCTGACCCAAGCCGCTGCCACCGCAGTGCTCAACGGCCCACAGGAGCTGCTGGACGAGCGCGCCGGGGTCTACCAGCAACGTCGCGACTACGTGCTGGGCCGCCTGGCCGACATCCAGGGCCTGAGCTGCCACAAGCCCGAAGGGGCGTTCTACCTGTTCCCCAACATCGCCGAATTTATTGGCCGCACCAGCCGCGGCGGACGCAAGATCGGCAACGACACCGACTTCTGCATGGCGCTGATGGAAGAGCACCACGTAGCAACGGTACAAGGCGCGGCCTACGGCCTGTCGCCCTTCGTGCGGCTGTCCTATGCCACCAGCCAGGCCATGCTGGAGCAAGGCTGCGACCGCATCGCCGAGTTCTGCGCCGGCCTGCGCTGATCGGCAAGCACAAAAAAACCGCCGGTATCGGCGGTTTTTTGTGCTTTCCAAACGCTGCCGACAACCGGCACGGCGTCAGAGCATCGCCCGCAACCGCTGCATATCCTCCAGATAAGCCTCGATGGCCTGCTCGGCGGCAATCGCCTCTTGGGGACCCGCCTCGACAAACCGGATACGACTGCCGATGGCGGCCTGGCCGAGTCGCCACAGATCGGCGTCGATGACCCCGGCAATCTTCGGATAACCGCCGGCGGTGTTGGCGTCGCTGAGCTGGATGATCGGCTCGCCTCCCGGCGGCACCTGCACCACGCCTGGCACCAACCCGTAAGAGCGCATCTCCATGGTGGCGTGCGGCACGATCGGCTCGCCGCTCAGGCGGTAGCCGGTGCGGTTGCTCTGCGCCGAGATTTTCCAGGGCTGACGCCAGAAACGCTGCTGGTCGCGCTCGAACAACCCATATTCACCGGCGGGTATAGCGCGCAGCAACACGGTGCCATCCGGGTCGCTGGCAAAGACCTCGGCCATGGCCTGCACGGGGGGCCGCACGCCAAGCCCACCTGCCGGCAGCGGTAAGGCCGCCGTGGCGCCTGTTGCCAGCACATCACCGGCCTGCAACACGCGGCCTTCGAAGCCACCAAAGCCGCCGCGCAACGAGGTGCTGCGCGAGCCCATCAGCTCCGGCACATCGATGCCGCCGGCCACACACAGGTAGACCCGCGCGCCGCTGCGCGGGTAGCTGATACTCAGGGTCTGACCGGCCTTGACCGTTACCGCCCACCACGGCAACAGCGGTTGATCATCCAGTTGCGCCTGACCATCGGCACCGGTCAGCGCGATTGCGGTATCGGCGCCAAATCGCACTCGCAACGGGAAGGTCTGCACCTCCAGCGCCGCCAGGCCGTCGGGGTTGCCCAGCAAGCGGTTGCCGACCCGCAACGCCAGGCCGTCCATGGCGCCGCTGATCGCCACGCCAATATTGCGATACAGCGAACGCCCGAGGTCCTGCACGGTATTTTGCGGGCCGGTGGTTAGCACTTCGATCACAGTTCAATCCTCTCGGGCACGAAACGCAGGGTGTCACCTGGGGCCAGCAACGCAGGTTGCGCGGCCTGGGGGTCGAACATCGGGGTATGGGCAAAGCCGATCGAGTTCCAGCCATTGGGGCCATCCAGCACGGCAATGCCCGACTGCATACCGCCAATGGTGACCATGCCTTTGAGCATGTTCAGTGACGGGACCTTCTTGCGCGGCATGTAGATGGCCGGGTCCAGCCCCCCGAGATAACCAAAGCCCGGCGCGCTGGCGACGGCAAACACGCTGTATTGGCCTTGGTGATGGCGGCGAATCACTTCGGCGTCGCTCAGCCCACTGAAGTCACACAGCGCCGGCAGATCAATCGCGTGCTCGCCGCCGTAGACCACCGGCACCTCGATCAACCGGCCACTGCGATGCAACGGGTCGGCCTCGCGCCACAACTGCTGCAACTCGGCAAACACCGCTTGCGGCTGCAAGGGTATGGCGCTGAACACCACCAGCAGGTTGGTCATGCCAGCGATGGTGGCTTGCACATCACCGCGTTGTTCCAATGACTGCGCCAGGGCCCAGATACGCCGCTGGGTTTCAAGTTCCAGCGCGCCTGGGGCCTCCAGCAGGTAGGCCCGGGCACCGATCATCGAAACACGGGCAAGCGCTTCGGGCAGATGGGCCGCAGGCGTCGATACGACCTGCGCGGTTAGGGTCATGATTCACTCCTTGGGCGAGAACGATAATGGGGTAACTCAACGCAGGGCGCGGCGCTCGCCAAGGTCAACCGCCGGCAGCCGGCTCATCACCAGCAAAGCCAGCAAGGCGCACAAGGCGCAGCCCAGCAGCCCGCTACCCAGCGCCTGAACCAGGGCCTGGCGGGCCAGTTGCAGCTCAGCCATCGGCAACTCGCCGGCCGCGCTCATCAACACCTGAGGATCGGCCAGCCGGGCCAGCGCGTGCAGATCGCCGCTGGCCTGCAGGGCGACCTGCACGTAGCGGGCGTAGAGCAGGTTGACCAACGAGGCCATCAGCGCAGTACCGAGCAGGCCGCCGACCAGGCGCAGCGACTGCTGCAGCGCCGTGGCGATGCCCAGGTATTGGCGCTCGGCGAGGGTCTGGGTGAACACCGTGAGGTTGAGAAATACAAAACCCAGGCCAAGGCCGGCCAGCAGAATCAGCCCCAGCAAGGTATTGAACCCGGCCTCGCGCCCCACTGCGGCCAGTGCGGCGCAGGCACACAACAACGCGGTAAAACCGCCCAGCGGCAGCCAGTTGGGGTTGGCCAGACGGGTCATCAGCCGGCTGTTGACGATGGCCCCCAGAGTGATGCTCAGGGCCAGCGGGGTGATCAGCAGCCCCGCCTCTACCGGGCTGTAGCCGTAGCCGCCCTGCAGCAACAGCGGCAGGTAAAACAGCAAGGTAAACATCACCCCACCGGCCAACACCGCCAGCACAAACAACAGGCGTACGCTGCGGTCGGCAAACAACGCTCCCGGCAGCAGCGGATTGGGGCAGCGTCGCTGCTGCCAGACCAGCCCCAGCCAGGCCGCCAGGGTGATGGCTGCCAGGACCAGGCTGGTGGCCGCACTGCCATTGCTCAGGTGCTCGACGAACAGTTGCAAGCCGCCCAGGCTGAGCACCACCAACAGCGCCCCGAGCCAGTCCAGACGCACCGGCGCGCTGCGCTGTGGCCGGTACCAGGGCAGATAGCGCCAGGCAAAAAACAGCGCTAGCGCGCCCAGCGGCAGGTTCAGCCAGAACACCGAGCGCCAGCCGAACTGCCCGGTCAGGTAGCCACCCAGGCCCGGGCCGATCGAGTTGATCACGCTGAACATCGTACTGAGCAGCATCTGCCAGCGCAGACGCTGTGCGGTATCCGGGAACAGCTCGGGCACACAGGCAAACGCGGTCCCCACCAGCATGCCGCCACCGATGCCCTGCATGACTCGCCCGGCCACCAGCCACGGCATGCTCGGGGCCAGCGCACAGACCAGCGAAGCCAGGGTAAACAGGACGGTGGCCGCCAGCACGAACGGTTTGCGGCCAAAATAGTCGCCGAGGCGGCCAAACACCGGGATGGTCACGATGGACGCCAGCAGGTAGCCGGTGGCAACCCAGGCATAGAGTTCAAAGCCCTGCAGCTGGGCGACGATACTCGGCAGGGCATTGCCAATCACGGTCTGATCCAGTGCCGAGAGCATCAGCACCAGCGACACCCCCAGCATGGCGAGCAGGGCTTGGCGAAAAGTCAGGGCAGCAGGTTCGGCGATCATCGAGTACTCGGGCCAGCGGCAAAAAAACGGTCACCTGGCCACGTTACGGACCCCGGAGCCTGAGGCAAAAGAGGAGTTCGCTCTGTACGGATAAGCCAGCCTTATGACCGCCCGCAGCCGCCTGTCAGGCGGCAAGCGTTGTGCACGCTGACGGGCACGCCCCGCGCTGGCGCCCGACAATGGCGCACCGGGTGCCATAGGCAGCGCTTATGACCGCCTCAGGGGCTGGCCCGCTGCTTGCTACGCGTACCGGACCGTATACGCGAGTACTGCTGAGATGAACCTGCGCCGCCTCAAATATTTCGTGAAGATCGTCGATATCGGCAGCATGACCCAGGCCGCCGACATTCTGCACATCGCCCAGCCGGCCCTGAGCCAGCAACTGGTGACGCTGGAGGCCGAGATGCAGCAGCAATTGCTGATTCGCACCAAGCGCGGCGTGACGCCCACCGAAGCCGGCAAGGTGCTCTACGCCCATGCTCAGTTGATTCTGCGTCAGTGCGACCAGGCCATGAGCGATGTCACCTCCAGCAGCCGTGCCCTGTGCGGCAACGTCTCGGTCGGGCTGGCGCCTGGCACCGCGGCCTCAAGCCTGTCAGTACCGCTGATGCGCCGGGTACGCGAACTGCATCCGGGCATCACCCTGTACCTGAACGAAAACTTCGGCACCACCCTCAGCGAACTGATCATGAACGGTCGCATGGACATGGCCGTGCTGTACGGCGGCCGCGAGATTCATGGCTTGTCATTCGCCCCGCTGCTGCGCGAGCAGTTGTACCTGGTCAGCGGTGAGGCGCGCTTTGCCGACCTGCCGCAGATTCCACTGGCAGCGGTGGCCGGGCTGGACCTGCTGCTGCCACGCCCCTACAACGTGATGCGCCGCCTGGTCGACGAGGCGTTCAGCCAGGCCGGGCTGAGTGCCACGGTGATCGCTGAAGTGGAGTCGGCCACCACCTTGGCCAGCGCAGTGGGCGAATGCTTTGCCTCGACCATCCTGCCGGAGTCTGCGGCGCGCGCGCTCCGTGAGCATCAGGACGTTCATCTTTGCCGCATCGTCGACCCCGGCATCGAAGCACCGCTGACCCTGTGCCTGTCAGGCCATCTGCCGCTGTCGGTGCCGGCCCAGGCCGTCAAGGGTATCCTGCTGGAATTGATCGCACAGATGCGCGGCACCCTGAGCAGCGCCCGGGACTGAGCGCTGCGCAGGGCGTGGAGGTCAAGCGTGAGGTCAGCCCTTGACCGCGCTTGCGGGTACCTTGTCAGCCACTACCAGCGGCGCTTCAGGGCGACGTGCGTAGCGCTGCGCCAGCCAGGCGCAGACCATCAACTGGATCTGGTGGAACAGCATCACCGGCAGAATCAGCAAGCCGATCGTGCTACCGGCAAACAGTACCTGGGCCATGGGTACGCCGGTGGCCAGGCTCTTTTTCGAGCCGCAGAACAAAATGGTGATACGGTCTTCAACACTGAAGCCCAGCAATTTGCCCAGCAGCGCAGTGATGCCCAGGGCGATGGCAAGCAGTACGCAGCACCCCAACACCACCCAGAGCAGCATCACAGGCGGCACCTGTTGCCACAAACCGCCAATCACGGCAGCACTGAATGCCGAGTAGACCACCAGCAGGATCGAGCTCTGGTCGACGTACTTGAGCCAGTTCTTGTTGCGCCCCACCCAGTTGCCGATCCAGCGCCGGGCGATCTGACCGGCAATGAACGGCGCCAGCAGTTGCAGGCTGATCTTGCGGATCGCTTCCAGGGTCGAGCCACTGTCACCGTGCACGTTCATCAGCAAGGCCACCAGCAACGGCGTGAGGAAGATACCGATCAGGCTGGAGGCTGCCGCACTGCAAATGGCCGCCGGGATATTGCCCCGTGCCAGGGACGTAAAGGCAATCGCCGACTGCACGGTAGCCGGCAGCGCACAGAGGTACAGAAAGCCCAAGTACAGCTCAGTACCCACCAGCGGTTGCAAAACCGGCTTCATTGCCAGCCCGAGCAGCGGGAACAGGACGAAGGTGCAGCAGAACACCAGCAAATGCAGGCGCCAGTGGCCGGCACCGGCCAGAATGGCTTCGCGTGACAGCTTGGCGCCGTGCAGGAAGAACAACAGGGCGATGGCGATGTTGGTGATCCAGTCGAACGCCACGGCAACCTGGCCACTGGCCGGCAGGAAGGTGGCGGCGACGACCACCGCAAGCAACGTGAGCGTGAAGTTGTCCGGCAAGAAACGCGAACGGGCCATGGGTAAAGGTCCTTATGAGCAAAATAGCCTGCACACCTTAACGCTGATTGGATGTTCCGGCTAACGCGACAATGGCATCAAATGTCGATTAACGGACAATCTGCGCAGTTTGATGGCCTTATGGAACCTAACAACGGCACCTGCGTCCTATGCCCGGCAACCGGCAAGCACCCGGTTGACCCTGCGCAGGCACGCCGTTGCCGCGCCTGTGCCACATCCCACTGGAGTCATCATCGACATGAACGTCTCGTTCCGCCCGCACTGGCTGCTCGCCCTCGCCCTGCCCCTGGCCCTGATCGCCTGCGGCAATGACGAACCCAAGCAGCGCGCAGCTTTTACCGAGTTCCTGCAAACCCGCATCGTCGACAAACCCGGTGTCCGGGTGCCCAAGCTGACCGCCGAAGAGTCCAAGTCGTTTGGCGACTACACCCGCCATTACGCAGTGATCAGCGATTTCAACGGTGACATGGACACGGCAGCCAAACCGCTCAGCGGCCTGTTGCAAAAAGGTGCAGTGCGTTCGCTCAACGATGTGATCGACCGCCGCGAAGACATCAAGACCGCGCAGGCCGGTCTCAACGACATGGGCGTGCAGCTCAAGGAGCACAAGGCCAAGGCCGACAGCGCCCACGCCCAGCTCAAGCAGCCAGACGATTTGAAGGTGGTGTATGACAAGGCCTATGCAAAGACCGTGAGCGTGCCGGCCGATACCTTTCTGGAGGTTCTGCCGCAGATCAATGGCACCCTGGACAGCAGCCTGAAAGTTGCTGACTACGTGACCGCGCACAAAGAGCAGATCGATATCAAAGGCCCGGTGGTCACTGTCAAGGATCCGAACGTACAGGCAGAGTTGAATACCCTGCTGCAGGAACTCAACAGCCAGGCGCAAGCCGTGCAGAAGGCCCAGCAGAAGTTGCAGGGTGTGATGCTCGGGCGTTGATTCTCGCGCAGCGGTGCTGCGCTGCTGCGCCGTCCTGGCACAGTAGCGCAGTCATAGGCTGTAACGTTCCAGCAATTGCGGTAACGAATCTGCCGTGGGTAGATTTCCGTGAACCTCTATTCAGGAAGCCAACCATTGGACTCTCTCACCCAGGCTGTGCTCGGTGCCGCCATTCAAGGTACGGTCTTGGGCCGCGTACAGGGCAGGCGTTCGTTGCTGTATGGCGCAGCATTAGGCACGCTCCCCGACCTGGATGTGCTGATCAGGTACGCTGACCCCGTGTCGCAGATGACCTTCCATCGCGGCTTCTCGCACTCTGTCTTTGTCCTTACAGCGCTTGCCCTGCTGCTGGCCTGGGGGGTTCATTGGCTAGCCAGGCGGCGCTGGCCGGATAAGGGCTATACCTATACCAGACTGTTCGTGGCCTTCTGGCTGGTACTGCTGACCCATCCGCTGCTCGACTCATTCACGGTCTTTGGAACCCAACTGTTCTGGCCGTTGCAGTGGGTGCCAGAAAGCTGGTCAGCGGTTTTCATCATTGATCCTGTCTACACCGTGCCACTGCTGGCGGCTGTTAGCTACGCGCTGGTCAAAGGTCTTGCCGGACGTGCGACCTATGTCATGGGAACGGCGCTGTTGCTGAGCACGGCTTACCTTGGCTTGTGCCTGGCGGGCCGGGTGGTCATCGAGCAGCGGTTTGCCTCGGCGCTGAGCCAGCAAGGTGTCATCGTAGCTGACGTGCGCGCGGTCCCGATGGCGTTCAACAGCCTGGTATGGCGGGTAATGGCCAAGGCGCCGAATGGGGAGTACTACGAGGGTGTGAGCAGCATCTTTGACCGGGCGCCCCCGGAAATGCAGCGCCATCGTTTCAACCTTGAACTGGCCAAGCCGCTGACCGACGTGCCATTGCATGATCGGCTGCGCTGGTTCACCGATAACTGGCTGCGGTACGACATCGTTGCCGGTGGCTTGATCGTCACCGATCTGCGCATGGGTACGCCTGGCAACTACACCTTCCGCTTCAAAATGGCCCAGCGCAATGCCGCTGGCAGTTGGGAAGCAATCACCCCCCAGAGGCATCGCAGTGCGGGCCCTGATGCTCTGTTCAATCGCCAGGACCTCAGCCTGATCTGGCAGCGCATCCTCGATCAACAGCCACCGCTGCCTTTGGCAGCATGGACCAGCAGATACCTGGCTGAGACCGAGGGGCAGTGAGCGGCTCCTACGGGGCAATGCCGATCAGTCAGGCGGTCGTCTTGCGCACCGCCGGTTGCTCGAACCGGACGGCTTCAGCAGCCATCAGCGACGCTGAATGGGCCTCAAGCAGCGACGCATTGGCAAACAGGCTGTGGGTCAGGCTGTAGCCGGTCAGCAGCATGTAGAACGCGATCGGCAGGCCCACCACGATACTTGCCATCTGGATCGCCACCAGCCCGCCAGCAATGATCAGGCTGGCGGCAATCGCCCCTTCCAGTACACACCACAGTACCCGTATCCAGTTCGGCGGGTTGATGCTGCCCAGTGAGTTGAGCATGCACAGCACCTGGGTGCCGGCATCGGCCGCGGTGACGAAGTGCACGGCCAGCAGCAGGCAGACAATCACACTGAGAATACCGCCCACGGTCGGCCCGTCCAGACGCTCAAGCAGGGTGAACATCGCCAGGGTGGTTTCCTTGCGGGTCGCCTCCAGCACCGGGCCACCCTTGAACTCGCCAGCCGCCTGTTGTTCGGCCACCGGCAATTGCGCATAAGCGTGGCGGGCCTGCTGTTCGTCCTTGAGCGACGCGCCGCCGAACACCGCCATCCACAAAATAGTCACCATGGTCGGCACCAGCAGCGCCCCGAACACCAGTTCACGGATGGTCCGGCCCCGGGAAATACGCGCGATGAACAGGCCCACGAACGGCCCCCAGGTCATCCACCACGGCCAGTAGAACGCAGTCCAGCTTTTCTGCCAGTCAGTATTGGCCTGGGTGTCGGTCCAGAAGCTCATGGCGACGATGTTCTGCAGGTAGTCGCCGGTCGATTCGAATGCCAGGTTCATGATGTAGTTGGTCGGCCCCAGGGTCAGCACCACCAGCATCAGGCCGAAGGAGATCCACATGTTCAGGGTCGACAGGCGCTTCATGCCCTTCGACACCCCGGCCACCAGCGAGATCGAGGCAATCACCGTCACCACGGCGATGATCGACAACTTGAAGCCCATGCTGACCGGTACGCCGAACACCTGATGCAGGCCCATGTTGATCTGCTCGACCCCCAGCCCCAGCGACTGGGAAACGCCGAAGGCGGTCACCGCACCGCCGACAATGTCCACGGTATGACCAATCGGCCCATAGATGCGCTGACCAATCAGCGGATAAAGGATCGAGCGCAGCGCCAGTGGCAGCCCTTCGCGGTAGGCGTAATAGGCCAGGCCCAGGCCGATGATGGTAAAGATTGCCCAAGGGTGCAGACCCCAGTGCAGCAGGGTAATGCGCATGGCCATCGACGCGGCCTGATCGGTCATCCCCGCAGTGAACGGGTTGCTGGCGTAATGCAGCACAGGTTCTGCGACCGACCAGAAGATCAGCCCAACGCCCATCCCGGCGCTGAACAGCATGGCAATCCAGGCGGCAAAGCTGAACTCTGGCGCTTCATCGGGGCGGCCCAGTTTCAGACTCCCGTGGCGGCTGAAGGCGATCACGATCAGCAGCGCCAGGACGCCGCTGACCAAGGCCAGGTAGAACCACTTGAGATTATCCAGAATGGCGTCGGAAGCGCCTTTGAACACCCCCGCTGCCTGGTCACCATAAGAAGCGCAGAGGATCACGAACGCGACGACGATGGAGATCGACCCCACCGTCACAATAGGGTTGAGGCCTTTGAACAGGCCTTGTTTTGCACGCATCAACGATGTCCTTCTTATTCTTGGAAAATGGGTGAAGCGTCCCCCCTGCGGGAGCGGGCCTGCCGGAGTGCCGGACCACAGCGAAAAGGCCGGAAAATTCACGGCATCTGCTGCGAATGTGCCGCCGTCTTCGTCAGCAAGCTGACTCCCACCGAGCTGCCAGAACAGCAGTGGGCTTACAGATCGACCACCAGGTCCGAGGTCGGGCGGCTGCAGCACAACAGGCGCAGGCCCTTGTCAATTTCACGCTGGCGGATGCCACCGTTGTGGTTCATTTCCACGCTGCCTTCCAGCACCGCGGTCTTGCAAGTGCCGCACACGCCCTGGCTACACGACGACGGCACCACTGCGCCAGCGGCTTTCGCCGCCGCCAGCACGGTCTGGCTGGCGGTCATGGTGAACTCCTTGCCGGAACGGGCCAGGCGCACGGTAAAGGTGCCCTGCTCCTGGCCTGGAGTGGCGGCTGGCGCAGGCGCTTCGGCCACCACTTCGGCAGTGATATCGAAGCTCTCCTGGTGGTAGCGCTGCATGTCGAAGCCGGCACTGCCGAGCAGCGACTTGACCGCGTCCATATAGCCCTTGGGTCCACAGGTAAAGACTTCCCGCTCTTGGTAGTCAGGAATCTGCCGTTGCAACTCTTCGACCGACAGGCGCCCTACCGGCCCGCTCCAGTCCGGCTCGTCGCCCAGGCCCTCGCAGAAAAACAGGGTGCGCAGGCGTGGCATCGTGCGCTCCAGACGCGCCAGCTCATCACGAAAAATGATGTCCTTGGGGGTGCGCGCGCTGTGCACGAAGACAATGTCCAGATCCGCGTGCAGATCAGCAGCGGCGCGGGTCATGGCCATTACCGGGGTGACCCCGGAACCGGCCGACAGGTACAGCAGTTTGCGCGCCGGTGCCGCCACCGGGGTGAAGATCCCGGCAGGTCCCGAGGCTGCCAGTGCATGACCGGCGCGCAGGTTATCGTGCAACCAGTTGGACACCGCGCCGCCCGGCACCCGTTTGACGGTAATCGAGAAAGTGAACGGCCGGGTCGGCGTCGAGGACAGCGTGTAGCAGCGTGAGACGCTCTGCCCATCGATGACCGGCGATACGGTGAGGAACTGCCCCGGCTCATAAGCCAGTGCCGAATAATCCGGGCAATGGAAAGTAAAGGTCTTCACGTCGTGGGTTTCATCCACGACGCTCAGGCATTCGATGCGCCTGGTATCGCCGCTGCCCCACTGGGCGCCATAGGCGCTCCAGTGGTCGGTGTCGGCAAAGCGCTGGTCAGCACGCAGGCTGGCCACGTTCTGCTGCAGGTTCTCGAGCATATTCATCGGCGGTCAGACTCCGTGGGCGGCGAGGCGCGCGCGATACCAGCGAGCAAACTGGTCGACATACGGCTCGGTGAATTCGGAATACGGGCCAGGCGCGAACGCCGGGTCCTGAGTGCCGCTCTGGGTGATCGCCACCAGTGCCGCGTCTTGCTGGGTGGTCGCCACCCAGACTTCGGTGAGCCGCTTGAGGTCATAATCGACGCCTTCTACGGCGTCCTGATGCACCAGCCATTTGGTGCGCACCAGAGTGCGGTCCGGCGACAGCGGGAAAATCCAGCTGATCATCGCGTGGTCGCTCATCACGTGCGCCCAGGCGTTGTTGCCCCACATATGCGTATCGCCCAGATCACGCCGGGTCAGGTTGCCCAGCAGCTTGGTGCAGGCCACTTTGGTGTCGAGTGTCTGCGACTCGCCGGCGCCTGCGATGATCATCCGCTGGGTGCGAAATTGAGTCGGCGCGTTGTCGTCCAGGTGCTCGACGGTCTCATACAACAGGCCGTCGCTGGCCCAGCTGGCTTCGATGCCGGCCTTGCGAATCTGATAGGCGTCATAGGAGGCCCGATCGGCTTCGCTCATTTCTTCCAGGCTTACCCCCAGGTCTTCAGACTGATAGGAGACGATCAGTTCCGGGTGGGTGCCTTCGCAGTGGTAGCACTCGCGGTTGTTCTCCATCACCAGTTTCCAGTTGCCGTTCTCGACATAGTCCAGCTCGTAGGCAATCCGGGTCTTGCTCAGGTCAAACGGCTCGAAACGCGGTGCCATCGCCGCCTGTAAATTGGCGATGTCCTCAGGCGGGTTGTCGGCCAGACACACCAGTACATGGGCGCCGACCACCACGCAATTGACCGGGATCAGACTGCGGCACTTGGGATCAAAGCCTTTGCCCATGTTCTTGGCATGCTTGAGGCTGCCGTCCAGGTCGTAAGTCCATTGGTGATAAGGACACACCAGCATGCCCACAGTGGACTTGCCGGCCGGTTTGAGGCGTGCGCCACGATGACGGCAGACATTGCGGTAGGCGCGAACCTGCTCATCGTCGTCACGTAACACCAGAATCGAAGTCTTGCCGATATCCACCGCATACACATCACCCGGCTCCGGCACGTCGGCGGTGACCGCAACGGTGATCCAGTGTTTGTGAAAGAACACATCGACATCGGTCTCGAAAACATCCTGGCGACTGTAAAGTTCGCCATCCATGCCAAAACCGGGGCGGCGTGCATCGAGCAATTCGCTATGCGATTTGTTGGGTGAAGTACTCATGTTGACCCTCAGGCACTTATTTTTTTGTTTGTTAACCCAGCACAGGTTTGAGTGGATTATCAAAGTGCCCCGAAAGTGCGTCAATGCGCTTAATTTTACCGTTCTCATCACCTCAGGTTATTCAGCAATTTCCTGCACCTGAACCGCCTGGGTTTTTACTTGCAGCCATTGCGCAATCGCCAATACATCCGGATTAACACAATGACCATGTGGCACCACCAGGTAATAAGCATCTTTGGGGCGCACGACAAACGGCTCCAGCCGGACCAACGTGCCGGCATCAATAAAGTGCTCCACCATGCGCCCCCAGCCTAACGCCACACCATAACCGTTCAACGCGGCCTGCACCGCGTCGGTATATAAACTGCAACGCAAGTTGTACTTCAGCCCGGCCAGGTTTACCCCTTCATCCTTGAACCAGCTTTGCCAGGTTACCCAACCTTCGGAGGTGGCGTCAGCATCCAGCAAACCGGCACCGGCCAGTTCATCGAGGCTCAGCGGTATGGGATTGCGCGCCAGCCAGGCCGGCGAGCACACCGGGAAGACCTCTTCTTCGAATAGCAACAGCGCATGGCCGTCGTCCCACTCGCCGTTGCCAAAGCGCACATCCAGGTCGAAATCCGGGGTGCGCAGGTTGCCGGTGAACATCTGGGTCGCAAGGCGCAAACGGATATGCGGCAAGGTCTCGCTGAGGCTGGCCAGCCGCGGCATGATCCGGCAATGCGAGAAGGTGGCGGTCGAGCCCAGCACCAGTTCGCGCTTGTCACTGCCCTGGGTGATCTGGTCAAACCCACTGGCAATTTTTTGCAGCGACTCGGAGATGATGGCAAATAACGTCTCGCCGCCTTCGGTCAGGTAGATGCTGCGGTGCAGGCGCTGAAACAGCTGCACGCCGATATTCTCTTCCAGCACCTTGATCTGTTTGCTGACCGCCGCCTGGGTGACGCCCAGCTCCTTGGCGGCCAGGGTAAAGCTGTTCAGCCGTGCGACTGATTCGAACTGTAACAGGGCAGTCATCGACGGGATGATGCGCCGGTAACCCTTCTGGGTACTGCCAGCTTGCTGGGTTTTCATTATTGTTCCGCAATCAGGTTTTAACGAATCAGGTTTTAACGAACAGCTAGCAATAAACAGGCCGACAACGCATGGAGCCTATCGCTCGGGTCGCCATCGTCCGGTCATCGCGTTCAGGCCGCGGCCAATATAGATATCCGCACACCGCCCTACAATAGCGAAGCCAGACAGCAGCACCCTGCATAACCTTAGCTCATGCAAGAGACATTTTAAGTTATCCATCCATTAACTACCCCGACACCCGCCAACCCGACCTGCCGCCCGATCATACAATTTGACCCATCCATACAATCAAGCCCTTGCCACCGGGATTAAAGTGAATCAAGTTCTGCAAACACAAGCATCCCTTAGTGTGCAATGAACGATAATTAATAAAAACAACGCATTGTTAGCAGGCCATCTTTCAACCCACGCCTGCAACAAATAAATCGCCCTACCTTTTTACTCGCTCACTGTGCTGAGCGGCCTGCCAATCACCAGCCGGTATCCAGAACGTTTAGTTGGGTCTCAGGCATTAATTGGTCACAACTATAATAAAGAGGGTCGTATGAGTGATACCGATGAAATCCTTGCGGTAAAAAACATCTTCAAGGTCTTTGGTCCGAATCCGGACATGGCCATGCAGATGTTGCGCAACGGAGCCGATAAAAACGAAATATTCAGCAAAACCGGCCATGTGGTCGGTGTCTTCGACGCCAGCTTTTCGGTCAAACGCGGCGAAATCTTCGTCATCATGGGCCTGTCCGGTTCGGGCAAGTCGACCATGGTGCGGCTGTTCAACCGACTGATCGAACCCACCTCCGGCAGCATTCATCTCAACGGCAAGGAAATCACCGGGCTGTCGGACAAGGACTTGCTTAACGTGCGCCGCAAGGACATGGGCATGGTGTTTCAATCCTTTGCCCTGATGCCGCACATGAGTGTGCTGGAAAACACCGCCTTCGGCCTGGAAATTTCCGGCGTATCCGAGCAAGAGCGCCATGCCCGAGCCAGTGAAGCGCTGCGTCAGGTGGGCCTGGCCGGTCACGAATACAGTTACCCGCATCAACTGTCTGGCGGTATGCAACAACGGGTCGGCCTGGCCCGCGCGCTGGCCAACGACCCGGCGATCCTGCTGATGGACGAGGCCTTCTCGGCCCTCGACCCGTTGATTCGTCACGAGATGCAGGGTGAACTGATCCGCCTGCAGGCCGAGCAGCAACGCACCATCATTTTCATCTCTCATGACATCGAAGAAGCCATTCGGATCGGCCACCGCATCGCGATCATGGAAGGCGGTCGGGTGGTGCAGATCGGCACCCCGCAAGAGCTGATCAATCAGCCGGCCAACGACTACGTACGGACCTTTTTCAAGGGCTTCGACAGCTCGCGGGTGCTCAAGGCCGGTGACGTGGCGCGCCTGGACCCTGGCATCGTGTGCAAACTCAATGGCAAGGCGCCACAGTTCAAAACCGGCAACGATTACGGCTATCTGATCGACGAGCATGGCCACTTGTTGGGCGTGGTCGACACCGATGCGAGCGGTGTTCCGGCGCCAGAACGCTATCGCCTGCATGAACAGCAGCCGGTGTACACCGACACCCCGCTGCACGAAGTGCTCGGCATCGTCGCCCGCCTGCCCTACCCGGTTCCGGTACTGGACCGTGGCGGTGCGTTCAAGGGCACGATTTCCAAGACCCTGTTGCTCCAGACCCTGAGCCGCGACTAAGCGCCCACGCCAAAAAGAGGTAGCCCCCATGTCCGAATTCAGCCTTCTCGATCCATTCCAGTCGATCACCATTCCCTTGGGTGACTGGGTAGAAGCCGCTCTCAATTACCTGGTACAGAACTTCCGCGAAGTGTTCCGCGCCATCCGCTGGCCCATCGATCAGGTGCTCAACGGCACCGAATACATCCTGCAAAGCATCCCGCCGAGCATCGGCATCCTGTTGTCGTCATTGCTCGGCTGGCAACTGGCGGGCAAGCGCATGGCCCTGTTGTGCTTTGTCACCCTGACCCTGCTGGGCTTGATCGGCGTGTGGTCAGAATCGATGACCACCCTGGCGCTGGTGCTGACGGCGGTGTTTTTCTGTGCGGTGATCGGTATTCCGCTGGGCATCCTCTGCGCCCGCAGTGACCGGCTGGAAAAGATCATTCGTCCGGCACTCGATGCCATGCAGACCCTGCCAGCCTTTGTGTACCTGGTGCCGGTGGTGATGCTGTTCGGCATCGGTAACGTGCCTGGCGTGCTGGTCACCATTGTGTTTGCCCTGCCGCCGCTGGTGCGGCTGACCAACCTGGGTATTCGCCAGGTGCCGGAAGACAAGATCGAAGCCGCCCGCGCCTTTGGCTGCACGCCACGACAGATGCTGACCCGCGTCCAGTTGCCGCTGGCGACCTCGACGATCATGGCCGGCATGAACCAGACCCTGATGCTGTCGCTGTCGATGGTGGTCATCGCCTCGATGATTTCCGTCGGCGGCCTGGGCCAGATGGTCCTGCGCGGCATCGGCCGGCTGGACATGGGCCTGGCCACCGTCGGCGGGGTCGGTCTGGTACTGCTGGCGATCTTCCTTGACCGCCTGACCCAGGCGATGGGTGAAAGAACCGCCGCCGAGCCTGGCCGGCGCTGGTATCACACCGGGCCGCTGGGCCTGCTGCTGCGCCTGTTCGGCGCCAACCCGGCTGCAGGGCGGCGCAAGACCGCCTGATTCATTCCCCTCTTGACCTGCCGTACTTGAATAACAACCAGAAGAAGGTATGCCACGATGTTTGAATTCAAGATATCCCAGCGCTTTAGCCAATGCGCCTGCGCCGTCGCGCTGGCGGTCGTGTCACTGGGCATGGCGACAGGCGCCAGCGCGGCGAGCTTCGAAAAACCGGGCGACGGCGTGAAGATCACCCCGGCCTTTCCGACCGTCGATGAAGAACGCTTTCGCGGTGAAATCGCCATCGAGGGTCTGCGTGAGCTGGGTTACAACGTCCAGAAACCCAAAGAAACCGAATACGCCACCATGGTCCTGGCGGTTGGCTTCGGCGATGCCGACTTCAGCGTCAACCTGTGGGACAAGTTGCATGCCAGCTTTTATCAGAAGGCCGGTGGCGACGCGGCGATGATCAAGGCAGGCGACATTCTGCCGGGCGTATTGCAGGGTTACCTGATCGACAAGAAAACCGCCGATGCCTACAACATCAAGTACATCACCGACCTGAAGAAACCGGAAATTGCCAAGCTGTTCGATGTGGATGGCGACGGCAAGGCTGACCTGACCGGCTGCAACCCCGGCTGGGGCTGCGAGCTGGTGATCGCCCACCACATGAAGGCGTACGAGCTGGACAAGACCGTGCATGTCAACCAGGGCTCCTACTTCGCCCTGATGGCCGACACCATCACCCGCGCCAAGGCCGGCAAGCCGGTGCTGTATTACACCTGGACCCCGCAATGGGTGGCCGGTGTGCTGGTCGAGGGCAAAGACGTGGTCTGGCTTGAAGTGCCCAAGACCGACCTGCCGGGCGGCGATAACAGCGTCAACACCCAGTACCAAGGCAAAAACCTCGGCTTTGCCGTGGACAAGGTCGAAGCCGTCCTGAACCGCAAGTTCGCCGAGAAGAACCCGGCGGCGCTGAAGTTCCTGTCGCTGGTGCAGATCAGCGCCGCCGACGAAAGCGCGCAGAACCTGAAGATGCAGAACGGCGAAAACAAAGCGGCAGACATCCGTCGCCACACGCAGGAATGGATCACCGCACACCGTGCCGACTTCGACGCCTGGCTGCAGGCCGCCCGGGACGCCGCCAAGAAGCCGTAAACCGTTCGCTGGCAAGTCGGCTGCCCCTGTCCGGTGGCAGCCGGCTTGCCAGCGAAGCTTTTGACGACTGGCATTACAAGAACAAGGAAAGTCCAGCCATGATGACCTCACCCTTCTCCATCGCGCACCACGCCCGGCGTATCGAGCCGGGCCGCGTTACCGACCGCCCGTGCAAACCCGACGGCTCGGAAAACAACAACGACCGGGTCGAGATCGGCCCGACCCCGCTGGCCTTCGCCGAGTGGGATGCCCTGGGCCTGCAGGCGCCGAACCTGGCAGCCATGCGCGAGTACCGCCTGCAACGCATTCGCGAGCAACTGATCAAGTACGATCTGGCCGGCATCCTGCTGTTCGACCCGCTGAACATTCGCTACGCCACCGACACCACCAACATGCAACTGTGGACCACTCACAACCCGGCCCGTGCCTGCTTCGTCGCGGCCAGCGGCCATGTGGTGCTGTGGGATTTTCACGGTTGCGATCATCTTTCAAGGCACCTGCCGCTGATCAGCGAACTGCGCAGCGGCGCGTCGTTTTTCTACTTCGAAACCGGCGAGCACACCGACCTGCACGCTAAACGCTTCGCCGGGCAAATCAATGAACTGCTGCGCAACCACGCAGGCTCCAACCGCCGCCTGGCCGTGGACCGCATCGAGGTGGCCGGCCTGCGTGCCCTCGATGCACTGGGCATCGAAGTGCACAGCGGCCAGCAAGTCACCGAACTGGCGCGAGTCATCAAGGGTCCGGACGAGATCCTCGCCATGCGCTGCGCGGTGGCGTCCTGCGAAGCATCTATCGCCGAGATGCGCCTGGCGATGCGCGCCGGCGCCACCGAGAACGACGTCTGGGCCGCGCTGCATGCCGGCAATATCCGCCGCGGCGGCGAGTGGATCGAAACCCGGATTCTCAGTTCCGGCCCGCGCACCAATCCCTGGTATCAGGAATCGGGGCCACGGGTACTGAGCGATGGCGACCTGCTGAGCTTCGACACCGATCTGATCGGCGTGTACGGCATGTGCGTGGACATGTCGCGCAGCTGGATCTGCGGCGACCTGGAGCCGAGCGCCGAGCAAAAACGCCTGTACCGCATCGCCCATCAACACATCAGCGTCAACACCCAGATGGTGCGCCCCGGCGTCAGCTTCGCCGAGCTGACCGCCCAGGGTCATCGCCTGCCCGAGAGCTGCCGCGCCCAGCGTTACGGGGTGATGTTCCACGGCGTGGGCCTGTGTGACGAATACCCCTGCATCCGCTACCCCGAAGATTTTGAGTCGCACGGCTATGCCGGCGAGCTGGAGCCGGGCATGGCGCTGTGCGTGGAGGCCTATATCGGCGAGGTTGGCGGCAAGGACGGTATCAAGCTGGAGAACCAGTTGCTGGTGACCGAGACCGGCTGTGAAGTGCTGACCCATTACCCGTTCGAGAGCAGCTTTCTCAACGATTGATTTGCATCGCCGCAGTTTTTGTAAAAGGAGAAGTAGCAATGAGTACAGGCAACAGAGGCGTGGTGTACCTGGGGGCCGGCAAGGTCGAAGTCCAGAACATCGATTACCCGAAAATGCAGGACCCGCGCGGCAAGAAGATTGAGCACGGTGTGATCCTCAAGGTGGTCGCCACCAACATCTGTGGTTCCGACCAGCACATGGTGCGTGGCCGTACCACGGCGCAGATCGGCCTGGTATTGGGCCACGAGATCACCGGTGAAGTGATCGAGAAAGGCTCGGACGTCGAGAGCCTGAAAATCGGTGACCTGGTCTCGGTGCCGTTCAACGTGGCGTGCGGTCGTTGCCGCTCGTGCAAAGAGATGCACACCGGCGTGTGCCTGACCGTCAACCCGGCCCGTCCGGGCGGTGCTTACGGTTACGTTGACATGGGCGACTGGACCGGTGGCCAGGCCGAGTACGTGCTGGTGCCCTACGCCGACTTCAACCTGCTGAAACTGCCGAACCGCGACAAGGCCATGGAAAAGATCCGTGACCTGACCTGCCTGTCGGACATTCTGCCTACCGGCTTCCACGGTGCGGTGACCGCTGGCGTTGGCCCAGGCAGCACGGTCTATGTCGCCGGTGCCGGCCCTGTGGGTCTGGCCGCTGCCGCTTCGGCGCGCCTGCTCGGCGCTGCCGTGGTGATCGTCGGTGACCTGAACCCTGCGCGTCTGGCGCATGCCAAGGCCCAGGGTTTTGAAATCGCCGACCTGTCGACCGACACCCCGCTGCACGAACAGATCGCCGCGCTGCTGGGCGAGCCGGAAGTGGACTGCGCAATCGACGCCGTGGGCTTCGAAGCCCGTGGTCATGGCCATGAAGGTGCCAAGCACGAGGCGCCGGCCACGGTGCTCAACTCGTTGATGCAGGTGACTCGCGTGGCGGGCAAGATCGGTATTCCGGGCCTGTACGTGACCGAAGACCCCGGTGCGGTAGACGCGGCGGCCAAAAACGGCGCCCTGAGCATCCGCTTCGGCTTGGGCTGGGCCAAGTCGCACAGCTTCCACACCGGCCAGACCCCGACCATGAAGTACAACCGCCAGCTGATGCAGGCGATCATGTGGGACCGTCTGAACATCGCTGAAATCGTTGGCGTGCAGGTGATCAGCCTGGATCAGGCACCGGCTGGCTACGGCGAGTTCGATGCAGGCGTGCCGAAGAAATTCGTCATCGATCCGCACAAGACCTTCAGCGCCGCCTGAGCGTCACGCCAGCCGCACTACTGATCTCTGTGGGAGCGACCTTGGTATGGGCGGCATTCCGACGAAAGGGCCAGGAAAGTCACAGCATCTGCTGCGAATGTGCCGCCGCCTTCGCTAGCAAGCCAGCTCCCACACGTCTAATAGAACAGTATCGAGGCGAGCAGTAAGGGGCCGGGTCTTCTGCACATCAGCAGGCCCAGTCCAGCTCCATCTTCACCAGGTCGATCTGGCCGTTGCCGCTACCGAAGTTGAAGCCGCCGAAATCCTCTTCGATCTCCAGATAGCGCGGGCCGAACTCCGGGTAGCCCTGCACCGGGAACATGGTCCCGCCAAGGTGATTGCGGGCATGCCAGCGCTCCAGATTCTGCGCCGTACCGGCATCGCTGAAACCCTGGATGTAACCGCTGTCCTTGCACTCCTCATCCCACTCGCGTGGCGGCTTGCCGACATTCGGGTCGTCCTCGCGCTGTTCGGCGCGGATGGCAAAGGCAGTGTCGATACCCGCCTCCCGGCCCTCACCGGGCAGCCACTCATAAGCATCGGAGCCTGGGTTACGCACTTTTTCATACCCCAGGTATTCGAAATAGCTGTGCTCAAGCCAACGTGGCGCCTTGCCCAGCAGCGGATTGCCGCTCAGTGCCGGCGGCTCGCACAACGCCGCGTCAAACTCGGCCTGGGTCAGCCAGATCGCCGCGTAATGGGTGCCGAGAATGTCACTCATGTCGAACTGCTTTGGGTGGCGCGCCTGCCGATGGGTCCAGAACGGCAGCAGATGCGCATCAGCCGGTGGTTCGTCAGCCAGAGGTGCGGCAAAGAATGCTTCGATAGCCTCACTGGACTCCAGCTCTTCGAACTGGTCATCGACGAACAGGCTCAACGCCACGAACGGCTCACCCTGGCCGCGATACTGCGCCGGCACATGCAGCGTGAAGGCGTGGCGCAACGGGTAACCGTAGACCGGACTCAGCGGCCATTGCGCCGGCGTGATGCCCGGCGGCCGGCCCAGGCTCCAGCCGCCGGCCCATGGCGCGCCACGGTCGGCTACTGGCAGGGGCTGTTGCGGGTCGCGCAGCAGATCCCAGGCGGTGGTCAGGGTCGGGTCAGCGAGCAGTTGAGGCGTTGCGCAGGAAGATGTGTCAGTCATGATCGAGCTTGCCTGGATGGTTACAGATGGCTATCAGACCACGGTCGTGGCGGTTTTATCAGCAGCCGGAGAAAATTCCAGCGCAGACTGATGCAGCAGGTATCGGAAGCAGCACGAATTAAATCAGATTAATTAATATTAAAATCAATAATAATTCTTAAAAAGCATGATTAGCTTATAGCCAAATATGCTTTCCTCGGCTTTTTTAAAAAGCATATCTTTTATCCAACCCGACCCCACGACATGGCGGAGGCCATGGACTTCTGTTGCCGCGTGTGGGGCGGGCGAACTGCCGCCGACTTTCCAGTGCCCGCCGCTCAGCAGTTTCCGACATCACGACCCCGATCGCTGCATGACAGGAAACGTATCAATGCCCAACATCCCTTATCCTTTGCAACCGCTGCTGCTGGCCATGACTCTGGGCGTCCCGGCGCTGGCCAGTGCTGCCGAAGAAGACCGTTTGCCCACGGTGACGGTCACCGCCGAACACCGCGAAGAAAACCTGCAAAAAACCCCGGTGGCGATCAGCGCCTTTGACCAGACCACCTTGCAGGACCAGCAAATCAACAACGTGCGTGACCTGTCTGGCAGGGTGCCGAACCTGACCCTGCCGCGTCAGTCGATTTCCTACAGCGCACAGACCTACGGGATCCGCGGGATCGGCGAGACCGACCCGATCCAGGAAGCGGCTGTTGCGGTGTATGCCGATGACCTGTACATCCCCCGCGCCATTTCATCGATGCTGGACTTCAACGATGTGGAACGGGTCGAGGTGTTGCGTGGCCCGCAAGGCACGCTGTACGGCCGCAATAGCGCGGCCGGGGCGATCCGGGTCATCACCCGTGACCCCGACCAGAGCAGCCGTGGTTTCTTCGAGCTGGGCGCCGGCAACTATGACGCGCGTAACGCTCGCCTGCTGGTCAGTGGCCCGCTGGTGGACAACACCCTGTATGGCAGCTTCTCGGCGATTCGCCTGACCCGCGACGGCACCGTGCACAACCGCACCACCGACAAGGACGTCAATAACGTCGACATCCAGAGTTATCGCGGCAAGCTGCGCTGGGCGCCGGATGAGTCGCCATGGGATGTGCAATTGACCCTGGCTGCCACCGTCGACCGTGGCGATACCACCAGCTACACGCCATTCAACGTGGCCAACGAGCACTATGACAAGTTCACCACCTACAACAGCCTGACGCCGAAGAACAAGCTCGACCAGGGCAGCGCCGTGCTGCGGGCGATCTACAGCATTGACGACAACCTATCGTTCAAATCTGTCACCGCCTGGTCCGAGTTCGACCAGCCGGTGGACTACGACAACTCCGGTAAAGCCAATAGCGGCAATGCCTCGCCGATCCAGAACAACCTGATCACCTACAAGCAGCGTTATGCGACCCAGGAGTTCCAACTCAATGGTGACTATGACCGCTTCAGCTACACCCTGGGCCTGTTCCTTTATAAAGAGCGCTTTCGTGCCGAGCGCGACAGCCTGACCTACTCGGTAGCGACCGACCGGGTCAACGCCAGCGGCCAGTACAGCACCACAGACACCGAAAGCTACGCGCTGTATGGCCAGAGCAATTACAAGCTGACCCCGCGCCTGTCGCTGACCACCGGGCTGCGCTACACCTACGAGCACAAGAACTTCGATTACCAGAACTACGCCATTACCCCGGCGCGGCAAATCACCGGCATCAACTTCAGTGCCGAACCCAGCGAGTCGTGGTCTTCGGTCAGCCCTAAAATTGGTCTGGAATACGCCTGGACCGATGATCTGATCCAGTACGGATATGTCGCCCGCGGCTTCAAGGCCGGCGGCTTCGACAACCGCGCCCCGACCCGGGTAGCGGCTGAACAGGGCTTTGACCCGGAGAACGTCACCACTTACGAAATCGGTTTCAAGGGCGACTTTGCCGACGGCCGCCTGCGCAGCAACCTCGCGTTCTTTTACAACGATTATGACGACCTGCAGACCAACGCCTGGGACCCGGCGATCAGCGCCAACCTGCGCACCAACGTCGGCAGCGCCCACACCTATGGTGTAGAACTGGAAAACACCGCACTGCTGACCCGCGACCTGCGCCTGACCGCTAACCTCGGTTACCTGAAAAGCCAGTACGACGACTTCCAGAATGCCAGTGGTCCGGGGGTAAGTGCCGACGGCAAGGAAATGATCTTCGCCCCCAAATGGAACGCCAGCCTGGGCCTGAGCTGGACGGTGCCGGTGAACCTGCCCGGCGCACTGGTGGCCAGCACCGATTATCAGTACCAGACCCGCTCATACGCCAACCCGCTCAACGCCGACATCTACGAGGTGCCGGCCCAGGGCTTCTGGAATGCGGCCACCAGCTACAGCAGCGGCGACGGGCACTGGACCACCACGGTTTCGGTGAAAAACATCCTCGACCGCGCCTATCCGCAAGGGGTGAGTTATTCAGCGGCGAGCAACACCTCGCACTACGTGATCAACGACCCACGCACCGTGCTGTTGAGCGTGCGGTACGATCTTTGATGCTACCGGGCCAATACGGGTCCATTAGCGTGGAGAGAGTGGCCGGCCGGCGCTCCGGCTACCGACCAACAGGCCAGTAGATTCGCAGCAGATGCAGTGATTTTACTGACCTGCTCGCGAGCAGAGCACCCTCCCACAAGGTGCCGAGTAAGCACAAAACCAATGCTCGGCACAAAACTGTGGGAGGCAGCTCTGCTGGCGAATGCAGCGCCCTGCGGGCCTGATTGAGCAGAAGTGGTATCAGCCCAGAATCGAAAACTCAAATCCGGTGCTAGTGATCGCAATGCCAGATATATCAATTGTCACCGTGTCCTTGTCAGTCACGGTGAAAATGCTTCGTGTCGCACCATCGCCGACGTTGAGGACGTTTACATCCTTAAAGTCTTTGAACACATTATTGGCATCTACGATGCTCAAGATCGTGCCCCCCAACTGAATCGAGGCCCCCACAGGCATGTCGGCGTATATCTTCAAGCGGGTGCCATTCACGTCGAGCTTGATCTGATTGAACGAATTCGGGATGTCCCACTCATCTCCTGAGCCGACCGTAAAGGTAGCCAGCGTTGTATCGTCCGTTGAAAAAGCGCCCAGCGTACGGCCTTCAAAACTGATCGCTTTAGGCGTTGCTGGCGCAACGACGGGATTATCAAAGTAATTATTGATCGCCTGTGCCACGGTCAGTGAGCCTGCGTCACTGGTGACGTAGGTCAACATTGCCTTGGCGTAGACAAGATTGTTTCCAGACACTGACGCCGCGAACTTCTGACCGACCTCAAGCTTGTTTTGCAGCAATTGCTGGTCACTGCCGGTGCCATTCACGATCGCATCGATAAACTCGTGAATCATGATGGCGCGATCCTGCAAACTATCCAGACGCCCCTGCCAATACTGGCCACCCCCAATATCGGGGGTGCGACTCAATGTGTTCTGGTACAGGCTATTCAACAGCCCCTGATCAGTGATGTCAGGTCCAACCATCAAAGTCGCTTCTTTACTGAGCAAAAAACTGCCAATGACCTCATCGAAGGTCAAACCTGCATCCATCTGCGCATTCCAATAAGCCAGCCCGCCTTTATCAGGGGCGCGTCCGAAGGCGGCCACATACAGAGCGGTTATGGACTGGGAATTATCGAGAGCGGCCATGAGCGTTCCTTGGTGGTTTTTATTAGAGTAGGAACCCATTCTGCCACTATCACCTGTGCCTCAGGAATACCTATCCGGTTGACGACTCATGATGAGAGGACGGTAGCGAGTCCGGGGCGAGCTCCTCACGATCCGCAATAGCTGGCTCATCGGTGGCCGGTAACCGGTCAGGGTCACCGGGCCACTGAGGATCAGCGTCGGGCAGATCAAGAGGTGCAGGCTCCAGCGGCTGATCAACAGGCAGCGTAGCCGCGTGGTCAGCACTCTGATCGGTCGCATCTGCGTCACTTGTCATGGCATCTACTGCGCATCGATCTGGCTATCGGTATCGGCACCGCCATTTCTGCGCTGGGTCTGGGCGTCCTGATCCGAGCCTGGATTGCCGGGCGGCGGGCTCCAGTCGACGGGCCTTTTTTCAGCGCCATGTTCATCAACGCCCTGATGCGGCTCGGAAGCGGTCTGCTCCAGGCCAGAACCATGCCCTTCCCCGGTATCAGCGACCCTTTCCGCAGGGTCCGGATATGCACTTTGCGGTCCGTTGTGTTCGATGGTCATGATGGCTCTCCTGTCTGGGCACAGAACGTCTGCGCATACAGGTCAGAGAAAGTCGCCGGTAATGAAGTGCAGCGCAGCCGACGAGCGGCAGACGGCCACTTGCGCCGCAGGGCGTTTCCTGCGAAAAAGCCCGCCCTTTCTTTGTTCATAACGAGCACCCGCATGAGCGATACCCTGCAAATCACCGACCTGCATGAAGGCGACGGCAAGGCCGTGGTCAAGGGCGCCCTGATCACCACGCACTACACCGGCTGGCTGGCCGACGGCACGGTGTTCGACTCATCCGCCGAACGCGGCAAGCCGTTTCAGTGTGTGATCGGCACCGGTCGGGTCATCAAGGGCTGGGATCAAGGCCTGATGGGCATGCGCGTCGGCGGCAAGCGCAAACTGCGGGTGCCGGCGGCGCTGGGTTATGGCGACCGCAAGGTCGGCAGTATCCCGCCAGGCTCGGATCTGACCTTTGAGATCGAACTGCTGGAAGTGCTGACCCGCGACGACTGAGGGGTTCAGTAAATCCGGTAAGCCTTGATCGACACCGCATTGCGCGCCGGTCGCAGGCTGGTCAGGGTGCCGATGAACAGTGACTGGTTAAGCCACTCGTAACGGCCTTTGGGCGCATCGACGGTGATGCGCGAAAACGCATAGCGCTCGGCGCCTTCGCCGCGCACCAGCACCTGATTGCGCACGCTGAGGATCACCCCGTCGTCGGTCTGCATCTCGTAGATCGCGTCCAGCTCGCGCACGCCGTCGCTGCGGATCAACTGCCGGTCAGCGCCGCCCGCCAGCACCTTGCCGGCCAGGCCTTTACCGTGAAACTCACCGCCAGCAATCGGCACCATGCGCCGCTCGCCCAGCGGTCCCTGTCCGAGACTGACCGCAGGTTCGATATCGACGATGGCCTCATAAACCAGCTCGCTGCGCGGTGGCGCGCTTTCAGCGGCATGGGCCTGGTGGGCGGCAAACAAGGCAAGCGACAGAACGATGGCATGACGCATGGAGAAACTCCGTTTTTTTGTTGTAGGTAAGGAAAAGCTTGACCGGGCATTTAGTTAATACTATTAACTTTATAGCTCGTCTTTCCCAACTACCACAACAAGCAAAGGGAATTCTTAATGTCATTGGTTACTCGCCTTACCTTCTGCAGCCTGCCGCTTTTCGCTTTTCCGGTTGTCGCTCAGGCGGCCAGCGACGCCTGCGCCGGGCTCGCCAGTAACGATCCGCAGGTGCAACTGCTCAAGACCCTCAATGTGCCCGCCGGTGAAATCCCCAAAGCCAACCCCGGCCGCGCCGCACTGACCGGCCAGGCCCTGTCCAAAGCCGCGATGCCGGCCCATTGCCTGGTTGAGGGGCTGATCAACCCGCGTCAGGGCAGCGACGGCCAGGCGTACGGCATTCGCTTCGAGCTGCGCATGCCGCAGGACTGGAACGGCCGCTTTCTGTTCCAGGGCGGTGGCGGCATGGACGGGGTGGTGAACCAGGCGCTGGGCGCCATTCCGTTTCGCGGCGCCAGCGCCCTGCCCGCGCTCAACCGTGGCTATGCGGTGGTGGCCACCGATTCCGGGCATGCGGGCAAAGACAGCAGTGATGCGCGTTTCGGCCTCGACCAGCAGGCGCGGCTGGACTACGCCTACGCGGCCATCGGCCAGGTAACCCGCCAGGCCAAACAGCTGCTGGCCGAGCATTACGGGCGTGGCCCCGAGCACAGTGTGTTCATGGGCTGCTCCAATGGCGGGCGGGCGGCGTTAATGGCCGCGCAACGCTTCCCGACCGAGTTCGACGGCATCATTGCCGGCAACCCCGGCCTGCGCCTGTCGCGCGCCGCCGTGGCACAGGCCTGGGACACCCGCGCTCTGGAAGCCGCCGCACCGCGCACCGCTGCCGGTGAGCCGATCCTCGCCCAATCCCTGACCCGTGACGACATGAGCCTGGTCAGCCGCAAGGTGCTGGAACGCTGCGATGCGCTGGACGGTGCCCGCGACGGCAGCATTGATGCCATGAGCCAGTGCCGCTTCGACCCCGCTGACCTGCAATGCACCGCTGACGGCCAGGGCCAGTGCCTGTCGGCCGCCAAGGTCCAGGCTTTGCGCACGGTGTTCGACGGCGCCAAAGACAGCCAGGGCCGCAGCTTGTACGCCAACTGGCCGTGGGATGCCGGGATTGCCAGCGATGGCTGGCGAGCCTGGAAGCTGGGCACCTCGCAAACCGGCCAGCCCAACGCGCGTAACGCCACCCTGACGCCCAACTCGCTGGGCTATTACTTCATGACCCCGCCCAACCCCAACCTGACCCTGGCTGAAGTGGACTTCGACCAGGCAGCCGCCGCCGTGGCAGAAACCGGCGCCATCAACGACCCGACCGGCACTCAGCTGTCGAGCTTCATCACCAATGGCGGCAAGCTGATCGTGATCCACGGCAACAGTGACCCGGTGTTCTCGGCCAACGACCTGCGTCATTACTGGCACCGTCTGGCGCGTGACAACGGCGGCCAGCAACCGCTCGGCCAGTGGGCACGGCTGTTCATGGTGCCGGGTATGGCGCACTGCGGCGATGGCCCGGCGCTGGACAACTTCGATCCGTTACAGGCCTTGCAAGACTGGCAAGACCACAACACACCACCGCAGCAGTTGATAGCCACCGGCAACGCCTTCCCCGGCCGCAGCCGGCCGCTGTGCCCCTACCCGCTCGAAGCCCGCTACAGCGGCCAGGGCGATCTGCAGAACGCTGAGTCCTTTACCTGCAGCTTGCCGGATACTCAGCAACATGCCGTCCGTTAGACGTGCAGACCAAAAAACTGTCGATATAGCAAAAGGCTTACACAGGATAGCGAACAATTGCCATTTGCCTGCATGGCCGACACGCCTATATTTGGATCCAACCACTGGTGAACAGGAAGCTCACCAGGATCAAGGATGATCGACCGTGAAAGGATACTGCTGACAGGGAGTTGGAACGGTATGGACAAAGAACCCGCTTCGGCGGGTTTTTTATGCGTGCGGCAAAAGTCTCTGCTTCCCCCATGACAATGCCTCGCCAAATGGACCCGCACGGCGAGCGAATGACAGAGCCAGCATGACCGGACTATCTCCCTCGTTCGTGCCGCAGCAGTCGCCGCAGAGCGGCCTCCCACATCCGTTGACTGCAATCTCGGGTAACCTCGGCTGATCCACACCAACCGAAAACACGCATGTCTTTGACCCACCAGCAACTGATAGCCATAGCCTCAAACGATCCGGTGAATGCCGAGCTGATCCGGCGCTTGCCCGAACTGGGTCTGGAGCAATGCGCATTGGTTGCCGGTTGTCTGTTCCAGGCCGTGTGGAATCAGCGCTCAGGGCTGGCGCCGGGCTGGGGAATCAAGGACTACGACGTGTTCTACTTCGACACAGACCTGTCGTGGGAAGCCGAAGACGCGGTGATTCAGCGAGCCGGAATTCTGTTCAAGGATCTTGATGCAACCATCGAATTCAAGAACCAGGCCCGGGTTCATCTCTGGTACGGCGAGCATTTCGCCAGGCCTTACCCACAGTTGCAATCTACCCGCGACGGTATTGATCGTTACCTGATCGCCGGGACCTGCGTAGGGCTTGAACTCGACAGCGGCGAACTCTATGCGCCTTACGGGCTGGACGATATCGACCAGGGACTGCTGCGCATCAACCCACTGAATACCGAAGCGGAACTGTTTGCCAACAAGGCCAGCAGCTACCAGGCACGCTGGCCCTGGCTGCGCGTCGTGGACTGAGTCTGAGCAACAGACACAGATGACGCATGGCAGATAGCCAACCCAAAGACATACAAATATCTGATTATTAAAAAATCAATAGATAACCATTTTTCATAATTAGCTTAGAGCGAAAAAGACTTTCACAGTCATTTCTTATAGGGATAAGGTCTGATCCATACCCGACCCCTTTCCTGGTGGAGGCCATTGCCACGATTGATCCAGGACCTTGCGGCCCTGGTCAGGAGCCCTCTATGCCAACCCGTTCCCTGCTCGCCTCGCTGATTGGCACCGCCCTGCTTGGCGGCTCTTTGCTGTTCAGCACTCTGAGCCAGGCCGCCGACCTCGCGCCATTGAAAGTCGCCAACCAGAAATCTTCATACAAGTTGCTGTTGCAGGCGGCCGGTGAACTCAAGGATGTGCCCTACACCATCGAGTTTTCCGAGTTTCCGGCCGCCGCGCCGCTGGGCGAAGCCCTGAACGCCGGGGCGGTGGATGTCGGCGGGCTGGGCGATGCGCCTTACGTGTTTGCGCTCGGAGCCGGGTCGCCGTTGAAGGTGGTCAGCATTACCCACGCCGATGGACGCTTCTCGACTTCGATTCTGGTGCCCAAGGATTCACCACTGAAAACCGCTGCGGATCTCAAAGGCAAGCGGGTGGTGACCAACCGTGGTTCCATCGGCCACTTTCTGGTGATCAAGGCGCTGCGCGATGCCGGGCTGCAAAGCTCGGACGTCACCTTCGTCAACCTGTTGCCCAGCGATGCCCGCAGCGCGCTGGAAAGCGGCAACGCCGATGCCTGGTCGACCTGGGATCCCTACACCACCATCGCCATCACCCAGAACGGCGCACGCATTCTGCGCAAGGGTGACGACCTGCTGACCAACCACCTGTACACCGCCGCGACCAGCAAGGCGATTGCCGAAAAACGCGTGCAGCTCGATGATTTTGTGCAACGTCTGGACCGCGCCTGGGCCTGGGCCAACCAGCATCCCAAGGAGTACGCCCAGGCTCAGGCGAAGGTCACCGGGCTGCCGCTGGAAGTGCACCTGGCCAGCGCCGAGGCCACGGATTTCCAGAAGGTCGCGATTACCGACCAGGTGGTCGCCAACCTGCAGCAAACCGCCGACATCTACCGCGAGGAAGGCATTCTCAGCAAGCCGGTGGACGTCTCCAAAGGGTTCGATCCGAGCTTCAATACCGTGCGCGGTTTGCCCGCAGCGGCGGCGTTAGCCGCAATACCGTCCAGATAAGCCCTACGGACCCTGTGGGAGCGAGCCTGGTCTGGGCGGCATACCGACGAAGAGGCCAGTAAGTCGCAGCCTCTACTGCGAATGTGCCGCCGTCTTGGCTGAGCAACCGGAGCGTCGGCCGGCCACTCCCGCAGGTCTAATCGAACGGTATTGGTTTTAGCAGCCAGGCGGTATTAGCGGCTAACACGGAGCCCCGCCCGGCCGCTCCTACGATGCCCCCCATAAGGACATGTTCCATGAATGCATACACCCGTCTGCAGTCAGGCCCACGCTCGCCCGCGTTTTGCGGTCTGCTGCTGTGTGGCCTGGCCAGTGCAGTCCAGGCTGCCGACGCCGACACCGTGTTGGGCACGGTGTCGGTGATTTCCACCGGCACCCGTGGCAACACCCTGACCGTCGCCGAGAGCCCGTCGCCGATCGATATCATCAGCGGCGAGCAGATCCGCAAGACCGGCAAGGCCAGCCTGCGTGAAGCGCTGGGCAAGATCGTGCCGTCGTTCAGTGCACCGGCCCAGGCCGGTGGCGGGACCTCTTCGTCGGTGCGGCCGGTGTCGATCCGTGGTCTGTCCGGGGATCATCTGCTGGTGCTGGTCAACGGCAAGCGGCGCCACAACACCGCCGTGTACAACAACTTTGCGCGCATCGCCAGCGGCAGCGTGCCGGTGGATCTGGACCTGATTCCCACCGCCGCCATCGAGCGCATCGAACTGCTGCGCGACGGCGCGTCGGCGCAGTATGGCTCCGATGCGATTGCCGGGGTGCTGAACATCATCCTCAAAAGCCAGGCCGAAGGTGGCAGCGCCAGCGTCACCACCGGTCAGCAGCAAGACAAGCCCGGCGACCTGGTACAAACCGCGCTCAATGGCGGCTTCGCGCTGGGCCAGAACGGTGGGTTCTTCAACACCTCACTGGACATTCGCCTGCAAGGCCCATCCTATGCCGCAGGCGATGCTCAAGGCGCCTGGTATTACCCGGTACTCAATGGCCAGTCAGTGCCGTTCGGCACCCCAGGTGCCAGCCCCGACCCACGGGAAGGCTCGGTGGACCGACTGCTGGAGAAAGGCTATGGCCGCTCCAACCGCGACGAGGTCTATAACCTGTCGTACAACGCCGAACTGCCGATTCACGACAACCTCAAGCTGTATTCGTTTTCGACCTACAGCGACCGGACGATTGTCGACACCCGCGGCAGCTTTCGGGCGACCAATCTGGGCTCGATCCCGCAGATCGTCCCCGACGGCTTTCATGCCCAGCGGCTGATCGACGAGCAGGACTTTCAGGTCGCGTTCGGCGGCAAGGGCGATGTCGGCGGCTGGGGTTACGACCTGAGCACCACCTATGGCAAGGACGACGTACGGCTCGGTGCGCAGAACACCCTCAACTCGTCCATCGGCCCCACCAGCAAGACTGACTTCTACCTCGGCTCGCTGGAGTTCGAGCAGTGGACCAGTAACCTGGATTTCACCCGGCCATTCGACATCGGCCTGCCCAGACCGCTGCAGTTTTCAGCCGGGGTCGAGCACCGTTGGGAAAAGTATGTGCAAGGTGCCGGCGAGCCGGACTCCTACCGCGACGGCGGTTATGTGTACCCGGCCGGTCATCCGCGTGCCGGGCAACGCCCTACCGCCGGGCTGCAATCGTTTACCGGCACCTCGGTGGTGGATGCCGGTTCCCCGGACCGCGACAGCGTGGCCTTCTATCTGGACGCCGGCACCAATCTGACCGAGAAGCTCTACACCAGCGCGGCGTTTCGCTTCGAGCACTACGACGACAGCTCGGGCAACACCGCCAGCGGCAAGCTGTCGAGCCGCTATGAACTGGCGCCCGGCCTGGCGTTGCGCGGCACCTTCAATACCGGCTTTCGGGCACCGTCGCTGGCCCAGCAGACCTTCTCGGTGACCCAGAACACCGCGACCCTGCTGCCCGATGGCACCACCCAGTTACTCCTGGCCCGCTACCTGCCGCCAAGTAGCACCGCTGCCCAGGCGCTGGGGGCGCGGGATCTGGAGCCGGAGAAATCCACCAACTTCAGCGTCGGCCTGTCGTGGGAGCCAACCCGCAATGCACGGGTGACGCTGGACGCCTACCGCATCGAGATCAAAGACCGCATCGTCAAGAGCGAGATCATCCGCGACACCGGCACCTCGAGCCGGGTGCGCGACACCCTGGCCTCGCTGGGCATCAACGATTTGTACTCGGCGCAATACAACATGAACGGCGTCGACACCCGCACCGACGGTATCGATCTGGTCAGCGAGTTGCACAGTGACTACGGCCGCTTCGGTACGGTGCGCTGGTCGGCGCAATACAGCTACAACCGCACCACCCTCGAAGGCATCAAGCGCAACGGCACCGTCGACAGCCTGCTGGGTAGCAATTATGTGATTTTCGGTCATCAGGCGCAGACCGACCTGACCGAGGGCTCGCCGCGCGACAAGCTGGTGTTGGGCGGTCACTGGAAGGTCGGAGATTTCATCACCGACCTGCAAGTGAGCCGCTACGGCAAGTACACCGAGGCCGGCACCAGCGCCGCCGCCGATCAGCGTTTCGGCGCCAAGTGGATCACCGATCTGGACGTGACCTACCTGCTGACCGACAACATTTCTCTGTCGCTGGGCGCCAACAACCTGTTCGGCGTACGCCCCGACAAACAGGACCCGACCCCGACCGCCACCGGGTTGGGCAGCAGCAACCCCACCGAGATCAACAACCCCGACGCCTACGGCAGCTTCAGCCCGTACGGGCTGAACGGCGCGTTCTATTACGCGCGGGTTTCGTATGACTGGTAAGCGTCAGTGATTGCTTCGCGGCTAAAGCCGCTCCTGCCACCGCTATTACCGTAACCACAAGAGGACTACAGCATGCCCGCAGAAAACGTTGTATCCATCACTCCACCGCTCAGCGTAAAGCCGCTGGAACCCACTGTCGGGGCCGAGATCAGCGGTATTGATTTGAGTCGCCCGCTGAGTGCTCAGCAACGTGACGAGGTCCACGCGCTGATCCTCAAGCACAAGGTGCTGTTCTTCCGCGACCAGCACATCAACAGCGAACAGCAGATCGCCTTTGCCCGGCAGTTCGGTGAACTGTACGAGCACCCGACCACCAAGAAGCAGGACCACAGCAAGCCCCAGGCCCATCTGATCCTCGCCAGGGAGGCTCGCGAAGCCTACGGCAATGCGCCCAAGGGCCGGTGGCACACCGACACCAGCTGGATGCTCAAGCCGACCTGGGGCGCGGTGTTGCGCGCGGTGGCGTTGCCCGAGCTGGGCGGCGATACGGTATGGGCCGATGCCGGCCTGGTGTATCGCGGGCTATCTGATGAACTCAAAGCGCGCATCGACAACCTGTACGTGACGCATAACTTCAAGTCGTCGCTGGACAAGGTCGGCTATGCCTATCCGATCCTCGCTCACCCGCTGGTGCGCACCCATCCTGAAACAGGCGAAGACGCGATCTTCATCAACTTCTCGATGTCGCCGCAGTTTATCGGCTGGTCGGTAGAAGACAGCAAAGCGCTGGTCGCCGAACTGCTCAAGGAATTCAGCAACCCCGAATACCAGGTGCGCTTCAAGTGGACTCCCGGCACCGTGGTGTTCTGGGACAACCGCGCCCTGCTGCACTACCCGGTCTACAACTACGGCGAATTCGAGCGGGTGATGGAACGGGTGCTGATTGCCGATAACGATATCCCGCACCGGGTGCGCAAGCCTGAGGCGGCGCAATGACCCAGCCACCGGTAAATCGCCAATTGCACCTGGCGCTGTTCGTCAGCCACGCTGGCACGCATCTGGCGGGCTGGCGTTTGCCGGAGGCAGAAACCGGCAATGCGCTGGACATCCGCTGGTATCAGCAGCTTGCGCAAAAGGCCGAGGCGGCCAGGCTGGATATGCTGTTTGTCGCCGACAAACTGGCGCTGGACGATATTCATGGCGGCTCGTTCGACGCCGCCGTGAGCTGGCGACCGAATGGCTCACCGGAACCGCTGGCGCTGCTTTCGGCACTGAGCGTGCTGACCTCGCACATTGGCCTGGGCGCGACCATTTCCACCAGCTACCACCAGCCGTACCACGCGGCCCGCCAGTTCGCCACCCTGGACCACTTCAGCGGCGGCCGCGCGGCATGGAACGCGGTGACCTCGGTCAACGACGGTGAGGCGCGCAACTTCGGCTTCGACCAGCACCTGGGCCATGCCGAGCGTTATGCCAAGGCGGCCGAGTTTCTCGATGTGGTGCGCGGGCTGTGGGACAGCTGGCAAGACGAGGCGATTGTTGCGGACAAGGCCAGCGGTCGTTATGCCGACGCCAGCAAGCTGCACTACCTGAACCACGACGGTGAGCACTTCAAAGTGCGCGGGCCGTTGAACCTGCCGCGCCCGCCGCAGGGCCACCCGGTGCTGATCCAGGCTGGCGTATCGGCTGCGTTCCAGTCGCTGGCCGCGCAAAACGCCGAGGTGGTGTTCCCGGTGCAATCGACGCTGGAAAAGGCCCAGGCGTTCTACCGTATCTTCAAGCAACAGGTGGTGGATGCCGGACGCCAGCCAGACGATGTGAAGGTGCTGCCGGGCCTGTACCCGATCATTGCCGACACCGACCAGCAGGCCCATGAACTGGCCGCACGACTGGACGAATCAATCCTGCCCATCGCCGGCCTGGCGTTCATGTCGGCAAGCATGAACTACGACCTCGCCCGGCACGACCCGACCGCGCCGGTGCCCGACATCCGCGAGCAGATTCGCGGCAGCAAGGGCCGCTTCGACGTGGTGATCGGCAATGCCATCGAAGCCGGCTGGACGCTCGAACAACTGGGCCGCTGGTATGCCTCCAGCCTGGCCTTCGCCAAATTCATCGGCTCGCCGCAAACAGTGGCCGACCAGATGCAGCAGTGGCTGGAACAGAACGCTGCCGACGGCTTCGTGATCATGGCCCCGTACATGCCCGGCGGTGCCGAGCGTTTTCTTGAACAGGTGGTGCCCGAGCTGCAACGCCGCGGGTTATTTCGTACCGAGTATCAAGGCACGACGTTACGAGAACACCTTGGCTTACGAAAACCACAACGGCTGAATAGAGCCAGCCAATAAATAACCATTGAAAATAATATAACGATATTTTTATACGTTCTTTGCATATAAAAACCACCCCTCCTAGTATCGCCCTATTGCCCTGACGTGCATCACGACGCCGCTCCATGCAGAGCGGCGCCCACGGCGCCTCTGAAAACGCAGACAGTTTTGCGAGGCCCCATCCACCGGATCAACAGGAGTTTACCCACCATGAGTCTCGAATTTATCGGCCTGATCGGCCCTCAGGAAGGCAGCGAATCACAGGCACCGCGTGGTCCGGTGGTGGACGTGGCGTTCGTCAAGGCATTGGCCCAGGCCCAGGAATACGGCGGTTTCGACAAAGCCTTGCTGGCGGTCAGCACCAGCTCTGCCGACTCGATGATTCTCGCCAGTTATGCGGCGGCCGTGACCGACAAGCTTGGCCTGCTGGTCGCCCACCGGCCGGGCTTTCAGGCACCGACCTTCGCAGCCCGGCAGTTTGCGACCCTGGATCACCTGAGCAATGGCCGCGCCTCGATCAACGTGATCACTGGTGGCGACAGCGGCGACCTGCAACGCGACGGCGACTTCCTCGACAAGGACGCCCGCTATGCTCGCACCGACGAATACCTGGAGGTGGTGCGCAAGACCTGGACCGGCACCCAACCGTTCGATCATCAGGGCGAACACTACCGCGTCGAAGACAACCTGACCCTGGTCAAGCCGCTGCAAAAGCCCCACCTGCCGATCTACTTCTCGGGCGCCTCCGATGCCGCCGTGGAAGTCGCCGCCAAGCACGCCGACGTGTACATGATGTGGGGCGAGCCGCTGGAGCAGGTGCGCGAGCGCATTGCCAAAGTGCGCAAGGCCGCCGCCAAATATGGCCGCGAGCAACACATTCGTTTCAGCCTGTCGCTGCGGCCGATTCTGGGCGGCACCGAAGCCGAAGCCTGGGCCCGCGCCGAGCGCATTCTGGAAGACGCCCGGCATCTGCATCACCTGCGCCAGGGCAAGCGCCGCGACAAGGTCGGCATCAACAATATCGGCTCGGCGCGGCTGGTCGAACTGGCCAGCCAGCGCAAGGTGCACGACAAACGCCTGTGGACCGAAATCGCCGCGCTGACCGGCGCGGCCGGCAACTCCACCTCGCTGGTCGGCACCGCCGATCAGGTTGCCGAGGCGGCGCTGGATTACTACAACGCCGGTATCACTACTTTTCTGTTCCGCGGCTTCGAGCAACTGCGCGATGCCGCCGAGTATGGCCAGGACCTGCTGCCCCGCATCCGCGCACGGGTCACCCAACAAGGTTCGGCGAAGACCGCCCACGCCGGCTGATTGATCTCCTCTGGCAGTGCTGCGCACTGCAATCGCCGACAGAGCCGCCTCCCACTGGCTATGTGGGAGGCGGCTCTGCCGGCGACAAGGCCAGTAAACCGATATAAAGGACTCTGATCATGTCTCAACGTCAACTGCATCTGGGCGCCATCCTCACCGGCGTCGGCACCAGCCAGCATGAATGGCTGCACCCGGAAATCCCTGGCGACGCCAGCATCGATATCGACTGGTACAAACAGCAGGCCCGTGCGGCCGAAGCGGCGAAGTTCGACTTTGTGTTCATCGTCGACAGCCCGTATATCACCCCCGACTCCGCACCGCATTTTCTCAACCGCCTGGAACCGCTGACCCTGCTCTCGGCGCTGGCCGGCGCCACCGACAAGATTGGCCTGGTGGCGACCCTGACCACCTCTTACACAGAACCCTTCAACGTGGCGCGCCAGTTCGGTTCGCTGGACCAGATCAGCCGCGGCCGGGCCGGCTGGAACGTGGTGACCACAGGTCTTGAAGGCGCTGCCGGCAACTTCGGTCGTGAGCAGCACATCGACCACGGCGAGCGTTACCGCCGGGCCCACGAACATGTGGCGGTGGTGCAAGGACTGTGGGACTCCTATGAGGACGATGCCTTCCCGCGTGACAAAGCCGCCAAGCGCTTCATCGACCCGGACAAACAGCATCGCCTCGACCATCAGGGTGAGTTCTTCTCGGTCACCGGGCCGCTGAACATCTCCCGCTCGCCGCAGGGCCAGCCGGTGATTTTCCAGGCTGGGGTGTCGGAGTCCGGGCGCGGCCTGGCGGCTTCGATTGCCGAGGGCATCTTTGCCGGCGTCGATAACTTCGAAGATGCTCAGGAGTACTACGCCGACATCAAGCGTCGTGCCGCTGCGGCAGGGCGTAATCCTGAGCAGGTGCTGCTGTTTCCCGGCATCGACCCGATCATTGCTGATACTGACGAACAGGCCCAGGCCATCGAGCGGGCGCGCAAGGGTGAGCTGGACCTGAACAAGGCGCTGATTCAGTTGGGCCGGCCATTCAACTATCACGACTTCAGCCAGTATGACCTCGACGGGCCGTTCCCGGATCTGGGTGAGCTGGGCAGCAACGGTTATCGCGGCCATGCCGAGCGCATCAAGCGCGTGGCCCGCGAGCAGAACCTCAGCGTGCGCCAGGCGGCGCTGCGTTTCGGCCAGCCCTATTCCAGTTTTGTCGGTTCACCGCTGACTGTCGCCAACGAGATCGAACGCTGGTTCCGCGAAGGCGCAGTCGACGGCTTCAACATTCATGTCGGCGCACCGAGCGACTTCGCCCGCTTCACCAACGAGGTATTGCCAATCCTGCGCGAGCGCGGGCTGTTTCGCGACGACTACCGGCACAGCACCCTGCGTGGCCATCTGGGCCTGACGGTGCCACAGAACCGGCATGCCCTGGCCGCTCAGGCCGAACACACCATTGGAGAACCGGCATGAGTACTGTGCAAAGCCTGTGGCAACAACGCTATCGCCAGGCCGATGACTACGCCCCGGCGTTAGCCAACCCGGTGATCGAAGCCCTGCTCGGCCATCGCAGCGTGCGGCAGTATCTGGATACACCGTTGCCCGAGGGCACCCTGGAAACCTTGCTGGCCGCTGCGCAATCAGCGTCAAGTTCGTCCAACCTGCAGGCCTGGAGTCTGCTGGCGGTGCAAGACCCGGCGCGCAAGGCGCGTCTGGCAACGCTGGCCAATGATCAGCAGCACATTCGTCAGGCGCCGCTGTTTCTGGTCTGGCTGGCCGACTTCTCACGCGCCCAGCGGATTGCTGACGTGCAGGGTCTGGAGCTGGAAGTACCGGCCTTGCTCGACAGCCTGCTGGTCGGCAGCCTGGATGCGGCCCTGGCTGCGCAGAACGCGGTGGTCGCAGCCGAATCGCTGGGCCTGGGCACGGTGTACATCGGTGCGCTGCGCAATAACCTGCAGGCGGTGATCGATGAGTTGCAACTGCCGCCGCTGGTGTTTCCGGTGTTCGGTCTGGTGGTCGGGCATCCCGACCCGGCACGCCCGGCAGCGATCAAGCCACGCCTGCCGCAACCTGTGGTGCTGCACCGCGAGACCTATACCATTGCCGACGATGAGCAGCAACGCATCAGCGGCTACGAAGCGCTGGCCGGCGCGTTTGCCCGCGAGCAGGGACAGACCACGCCGTCCTGGAGCGAGCAGGTGCTCAATCGCCTGAAAAGCATTGAGGCGCTGCATGGCCGCGAGCGTATCGCCGAGACTTTACGCGGCCAGAAGCTGGCCCTTCGTTGATTACTGGTGAGTGAGTCATGACTGTACTTGTTGTCGAAAAACCCATCGCGCCCAGTGTCGACGCTGCCAGTTTCAAGCTGGCGATGCGTAACACCGCAGCGTCAGTGAATGTCATCACCTGCGGCAGTGACGAGGGGGATTTCGGGCTGACGGCCACCGCGTTCAGTTCGGTCACGGCCGACCCGCCAACGGTGCTGATTGCGGTCAATAGCGGCGCCAGCATTTATCCGCATCTACTCAAGCAGCGACGCTTTGCGGTGAATGTGTTGAGCGCCGATGCGCTGCAGGTGTCCAACGATTTTGCCGGTGGTCTGCCGCCTGAGGAGCGTTTTGCCCGACATGCGTGGACGCGCCTGAGCAGTGGCAACCCGGCGTTGGCGGCAAGCAGTGCCGGGTTTGATTGTGTGGTGACCGAGCTGAGTCAGGTGGGCTCGCATCTGGTGGTGCTCGGCCGGGTCGAGCATTGCTGGTACTCGGACCAGCAACCACTGCTCTATTCCAATGGCCGTTACGGGCGGTTTGTGTAGGCGCGAGCCTGGTCACGGACGGGCCGGCAGCATCAACACTTGCAGACCCGACCTAGATCAGCTGGGCGTCGGCTCGGCCGACGAATCCTGACACCACCCAGACAGCGGCATTTACCGCCGCTTCGCCAGCGAAGCTGCCTGCCACCAAGATCGGTGCTGTGCGCTTGAACCAACAAGGCGGCTTCAGCCGGACAAATACTCGGACACCTCGATCAGGTTCAGGTCCGGATCACGCACATACACCGAACGGATCGGGCCGGTGGCGCCAGTGCGTTGCACCGGGCCTTCGATGATGGGCCAGTTGTGCTGTTGCAGGTGCTTGATGAACTGCTCCAGCGGCACGGCGCTGATAAAGCACAGATCCAGCGCTCCTGATACTGGCAGATGGGCCTTGGGCTCGAATTCGCCGCCCTTCACATGCAGGTTGATTTTCTGATTGCCGAACCGAAAGGCTTTGCGACCCGCGCCGAAGACCTCCAGCTGCATCCCCATCACCCTCACATAGAAGTCTTCGCACGCGTGCGGGTCAGTGGTGGTCAGCACCAGATGGTCGAGCTGATCGATCAGCATGGGTCACTCCTTGGGGGTTGCGTTGAGGTTGTCGCTGCGCGCTTGCAGCAGCTCTATGAAGCTGGACAGGCTGCGCGATACCGTGCCTTTGCGCCATACCAGCCAGGTGTTGAGGTGACGAAACTGTTCGTTCAACGGCCAGACGCTGACCATCGCGCTGCCGGGCATGCTTTCGAGCATGCTGCGCGGCATCAGGGCCAGGCCGGCGCCGGCGCTGACGCAGGCGAGCTTGCCGTGGTAGGACTCCATTTCGAAGATTTTGCCCGGCACCGCCGAGTCATGGGCGAACCAGCTTTCGAAGTGGTGGCGGTAAGAGCAGTTGGAGCGAAAAGCGTAGATCTGCTCGCCGTTCACATCGCGGCCGCCATGGATCGGTGCGTGGTTGAGCGGCGCGATGACGACCATTTCTTCCTGAAACACCGGGATGCCTTCCAGCGCCGGGTGCAGGACCGGGCCATCGACAAAGGCCGCCGCCAGGTTACCGGCCAGCACGCCGTCGATCATGGTCCCGGAAGAGCCGGTGGACAATGCCAGTTCAACCTTGGGAAAAGCCTGGTTGTAGGCTGCCAGCAACGCCGGAATGCGCACCGCAGCGGTACTCTCCAGAGAGCCCAGCGCCAGCGGGCCGCGGGGTTCTTCACCGGCGACGGTCATCCGCGCCTCTTCGACCAGGTCCAGAATGCGCCCGGCGTAATCGAGCAGGTTCCAGCCGGCCGGTGACAGGCGCAGGCGTTGTTTCTCACGGATGAACAACTCAACGCCAAGATCTTCTTCGAGCTGCTTGATACGTGTGGTGAGGTTCGAGGGCACCCGGTGAATATGCTGCGCCGCAGCGCTGATGCTGCCGTGCTCGGCAACCGCCTTGAAGATTTCCAGCTGGACAAGATCCACAGCATTCTCCAAACGTGAATGGGTTCGTCATTATTATTCAGTTTTCAGGATCATAGCAGGGCATTAGTCTGGCATCACTTTCCAATAAGACCGGAGCCTGAAAATGACCAGCGTTTCCCATACGACCCACGCCATCTCGATCAACCCGAACGACGGTGAACAGATCGGCGCCTATCCCTATGAAACCGAAGCGGCACTGGAAGCCGCACTGTCGCGGGCTGCGGCAGGTTTTAGCGTATGGAAACGCAAGTCGCTCGCCGAGCGCGTCGAGCTCGTCACCGTGCTGGCCAGTGTGCTGCGCGAACAGGCCATCGACATGGCCCGCATGGCCACCCAGGAAATGGGCAAGCCGGCCACCCAGGCGCGTGGCGAAATCGAAAAATGCGCGCAGTTGTGCGAATGGTACGCCGAGAATGGCCCGGCCATGCTCGCCCCGGAACCGACCCAAGTGCCGGGCGGCAAGGCGCGTATCGAGTACCGCCCGCTGGGTCCGGTGCTGGCGGTGATGCCATGGAACTTCCCGTACTGGCAGGTGCTGCGCGGCGCGGTGCCAACCTTGCTGGCCGGCAATACCTACGTGCTCAAGCACGCGCCGAACATCATGGGTTGTGCCTATCTGCTGCGCGATGCGTTGCAGCAGGCCGGTTTCCCGGACGGCGTATTCGAGGTGATCAACGTCACCCCGGACGGCGTATCGAAAGCCATCGCCGATGACCGCATTGCCGCCGTGACCCTGACCGGCAGTGTGCGCGCCGGTATTGCCATCGGCTCGCAGGCCGGTGCCGCCCTGAAAAAATGCGTGCTGGAACTGGGCGGTTCCGACCCGTTCATCGTGCTCAACGATGCCAACCTGGATGAAGCAGTAAAAGCGGCCGTGATCGGCCGCTACCAGAACACCGGCCAGGTCTGCGCAGCGGCCAAGCGGCTGATCGTCGAGCAGGGCGTGGTCGAGGAATTTACCCGGCGGTTTGTCGAGCAGACTCGCCAGCTGGTCGTCGGTGATCCATCACAAAACGCTACCTATATCGGCCCGATGGCGCGCTTCGACCTGCGCGACGAACTGGACGGCCAGGTGCAGGCGACCCTGAGCGAAGGCGCGACCCTGCTGCTTGGTGGCAGTAAAGCCGAAGGCGCGGGTAACTTCTATCTACCGACCGTGCTGGGCGATGTCACCGACCGGATGACTTCGTTCCGCCAGGAGCTGTTCGGCCCCGTTGCCTCGATCATTACCGCCCGGGATGCACAGCATGCCCTGGAGCTGGCCAACGACAGCGAGTTTGGCCTGACGGCAACGATTTACACCCAGGATGTGGCGCGGGCTGAACAACTGACCGAACAGCTGGAAACCGGTGGGGTGTTTATCAACGGCTACAGCGCTTCCGACCCACGGGTAACGTTTGGTGGGGTCAAGAAAAGCGGCTTTGGTCGCGAGCTGTCACACTTTGGCGTGCGTGAATTCTGCAATGCGCAGACGGTGTGGCTGGATCGTAATTGATCGGCAGGCAACTTTGACATCCTCCCCGCCCTAAAGGGCGGGGATTCCCACAACTGGACGCTCATGCCCGAGCGCGAGAATGTTCTTTGCGGCGTTGACGTCGCGGTCGTGGGTGGCACCGCACCCACAACAAGTCCATTCCCTTATTCCAAGCCCTGCGATACCTCTGGGCCTCGAGTCCGGCAATTGCTTGCAGCTCGAACAGGTTTGGGTGGTGTTTCTCTCGCTAACAACCTTGAAAACCGTGCCTGCGTGATCGCATTTGTATTCCAGCATGGTTTTCAATTGACCCCAGCCGGCGTCCAGCACCGACTTGGCCATCCTGGTTTTCGCGAGTTTCAGTGAGTTCACATCGCCCACCACAATGACGCCACAACGCGCTACCAGCGCGTTGCTGAACTTATGCAGGCAATCCTTGCGGCGGTTCGCAATCCTAGCGTGAATCGCCCGCACACGGGCCTTCTTGCCGGCGCGCTGGGCAGTGCCCAGGGCGCTCTCCAGATCCCGGTAGAACCTGCCGCTTTCAAGGCGATCACCGTCGCTGCAGGTGGCCGTGGTTTTCAGTCCGAGGTCGATCCCCACTGCATCCTGGCCTGGCGATAACTGGCGATCGACCTCGACCACGACGTTGAAATACCAGCGTCCACGGCTGTCCTCGTTGAAGCTACCGGACCTGAATTTAAAGCCCGCCAGGCCGTAGCTGTCCCAGACCTTGAAGTGCTGTTTGTTGAAGACGACCTGGCCGTTTTTCCAGACAGCAGCGCCGGCCTTGAGGGGCACCCAGCCCAGGCTGCGCCGAGCGCCGCCCGAGCAGCGCCAGCGGAGCTGGTGCTTTTTGAACTGCTTGCGCCGTGTGACATATTCGTCGGCAACAGCCTGCACCGATTGGCTGTGCAGGCTCAGGTCTTTGCCGGCCCCGTTGGTGTACTTGTGAATGTCGAACGCCGACAGAAAACGACCACGCTCACGAATCGTGCGACTGCTCAACTCGTTTACGTAGTTCCACACAAAATTCACGGCACGAGAAGCTTCACGCAGCTGCGCTGCGTGCTTGTCTCGCACTCGAACCTTGAGGGTTTTGGTCGCTTTCATTTCGGTCATGAAACACAGAATAGGGGCGGTTTTTGGGATGTTAACCCCTATGACCGCTTCGCGGTGGCGCTTTCATCCCCCACCTGAAGGAAGGGGCTTTTCGCACCAGTTTGGTAAGGACACCCCGTAGGAGCAGCTTTAGCTGCGAAGCCTTTCGCAGCTAAAGCTGCTCCTACGGAGGTTGCGTGTTTGCTGCGCGACAGCGCGGTGCCATGGCAGCGGGTGATCTCCCACCGAAGCCGAGCCAAACCTGCTAATCGCTTAACTGATCGGCATTGTTTCTACTGCCCCTTTCGCAGGCCAGCGGGTTGCTAAGCCACCACCGACTCGCCAATGGCGTAATACTGCCCACCCGCAATGTAATGCAGGCTGCGCCATTCGGGGCCAGCCTCGGCGAATTGCCAATGCCCGTTGCGGAACACCCGATCGTCCGCCCAGGCGCCCACCACCTCACCAATGAACAGGTCGTAGGCTTGCTGGTTATGTGGCTCGTCGATCACCTTGCAGATCAGCCACGCCGAACAGCCCACCACCAGAGGCGTTTTGAAGCCGTCCACGTGCATCAATTGCACGCCACATTTTTCCAGTTTGTCCGGGTCGTCGTTCAGGCTGTGGGTGCCCACCGCCTGGGTCAATTGCAACTGGGCAACATTGGGCACTTGCAGGGCAAAGTAGCCACTGCCCTCGACCAGAGCACGGGTGCGGGCGATCTTGTCGATGACCACAGTGACTTTGGAGGGCGAGAAATCCAGGCCACAGGCCCAGGCGGCGGCCATGACGTTGTCGGTGCCGCCGTGGCTGGCCGAGACCAGGATGGTCGGGCCGTGGTTGACCAGGCGGTAGGCTTTGTCCAGTTCAACGGGAAGCATATGCGGATTCATGGGCGCTCTCTTGCTGATAAACGTGGTGCTGGCGAAGATGGTCGCCTTACACAAGGCTGCAAAGATGCCACACTTGCGGCTGGTAATGCTCAAACAAGGACTCAGCGCTTGATGTCTCCATCCCCTTCCCCTCTGGTGGCCGCGCTGATTCTGGCGGCGGGCAGCAGCCGACGTTTTGGCAGTGACAAGCGCCAGGCATTGATTGCCGACGGCCGCCGTGTGCTGCAAAGCAGTTGCACCAATGCCTGCCAGGCGTTTGCCGATGTGCGCGTGGTGCTGCGCGAGCAAGACGATGCCGCCGCGCTGGGCCTGGACCCTCAAGTGCGTGTGGTGCGCAGCCCGCAGGCAGATCTGGGTATGGGCCATAGCCTGGCCAGTGGCGTATCAGCGCTGACCGACGCGCCTGCCGAGGCGGTGGCCATCCTGCTGGCAGACATGCCCTGGCTGAACCCGGCAACCTTAGTGGCGTTGGCGGCGCTGGCAGGTCCGCAGCGCATCATCGTGCCGATGCATGAAGGTCAGCAGGGCCATCCGGTGATCATTGGCCGACACTTCTGGCCGCAGTTGCAGCAGTTGCGTGGCGACCGAGGCGCCAAGGCACTGCTCGCCGCGCACAGCGAGTACTGCGTGAGGGTCGAGACGGCCGACCGGGGCATCCTGCTCGACGCCGATACCCCGGCCGCGCTGGCTCAGGTGCTGCGCGACCAGACCTGTTGAGCGTGCATGCCATTGGCGCTGGCAAGGATATCCGCCATCACCGCCAGGGCAATTTCCGCCGGGGTCTTGCTGCCCAGATTCAAGCCGATCGGCGCATGAATACGTGCCAACGCCCGGGCGTCCAGCCCGCCGATGCGCTGGAGGCGCTCCATGCGCTTGTGACTGGTCTGCCGCGAACCCATGGCACCGATGTAGAACGCCTCGCTGCGCACCGCCTCCATGAGTGTCAGGTCATCCAGGCGTGGATCGTGGGTCAAGGCGACTACGGCGGTCGCCGCATGACAACCGCCCTGCTCGATGTACAGCGCTGGCAGCACCGGACACACCTCGACGCCCGGCACGCAAAACCCGGCCAGCAGTTCGGTGCGCGGTTCACAGAGAATCACCTCGTAGCCCAGCGCCAGAGCGAAGCTGGCACAGAACTCGGCCACCGGTGACAAGCCGGCCAGCAGCAGCCGGTGTACCGCGCCGATGCGGATTGAAACCTGCTCCGCACTGACCGCCACCCGTGGATGACTCAGGCTGCCGGGCGATACCGCTGGCAGTTGCCCGTGCAGGCTGACCTCGCGAATCAACCACGGGCCGGCGCTCAGGGCCCGCTCCACGCTGGCCAGATGCCGATCGACCTCGGCACGCGGTGGCAGGTACTCCACCAGCACGTCCAGTACACCGCCACACGGCAGCACCAGATTGGGCGCAAACCCGCCTTCGCCATAGCGCACCCGCTGGTTGCAACGCGGTAATGTGCCGTCGGCCAGACGCTGCAAAAAGTCCTCTTCGATGCAGCCGCCGGATAATGAACCGCGATGCTCACCGCCAGCCAGCGCAACCAGCATCGCCCCCGGCCCGCGCGGTGCCGAGCCATAAGTGGACAGCACCGTACACAACCACACCGGCCGGCCTTGGGCCAGCCAGTCACGGGCCTGCTGTATGACCTGCAAATCAAGCTGTTGCATGACACTCCCCTGGGCTCAGACCCCGGCCATCAGCTTTTCCTTGGTGATCGGCAGGCTGCGGATACGCTGCCCGGTGGCGTGGTACACGGCATTGGCGACTGCTGCGGCCAGACCGGTGATGCCAATCTCGCCGATGCCCCTGGCGCCGAATTCGTTGAGGTTCAGATCCGGATAATCGAGCAGGATCACCTCGATTTCGGGCTGATCGGCGTGCACCGGCACCAGGTATTCAGCGTAGTTGTCATTGACCGGCAAGCCTGTGCGCGGGTCGTGCTCGGTGGCCTCGAACAGGGCCATGCCGACCGCCATCACGATGGCGCCTTCGACCTGGTTGCGCGCTGCCAGTGGGTTGACTACCTTGCCGACATCGATGGCACTGACCACCCTGGCCACTCGCAGCCGCGAGATGCCCGGGTCCCAGCGCACCTCGACAAAATGCGCACCGAACGAGCGAAACGAGTATTTCTGTTCTTTGCCCTGCTCGCTGTGATACGTGCCTTCGGCGCGGGCCAGACGTTGCTGAGCCAGTACGTCGGCAAAGCTGACCTGCCGCTCGCCCTTGACCAACCGACCGTCACGGACCTGCAGGGTGTCGGGCTTTTCACCGGCAAAAAAACCGCTCTCGGCAGTGGCGTAGCTGCGCAGTTTATCAAGCGCCTCGCGGGTTGCACCGGCCAGCGCCGGCATGATGCTGGCGGTGACCCAACTGCCGCCAGACACCGGGCCTGGACTGAACGACGAATTGCCCAATTGCACCTCGATGCGCTCGACCGGCAGCCCGGTGAGTTCGCTGACCGTCTGGGCGACGATGGTGTAGGTGCCAGTGCCGATGTCCTGCACCCCGCATTGCACCAGCGCGGTACCGTTGGCGCGCAGGCTGACCCGGGCTTCGGTCGGGACCTGAAACGCCTCCCAGTTGCAGGCGCCCATGCCGTAGCCAATGATCTCGTCGCCATCACGCATCGAGCCGACCTGAGCATTGCGCTGCTTCCAGCCGAAACGCTCGGCGGCCTTGTCGATGGCTTCGGGCAGGTGATTACTTGACCACGGCAAATCAGTGCTCTCATCCTTGCTGGCCAGGTTGAGCTGGCGAAATGCCAATGGGTCAAGGCCGGCAGCCAGGGCCATTTCATCGATAGCCGACTCCAGGGCGAACAATCCTGGCGCGGCGCCGGGCGCGCGCATGGACGTCGGGGTGCCGCGATTGACCGCACTGGTGTGGTGAGTGACCAGCACGTTGGCGCAGCTGTACAGGCTCTTGGTCACGCTGCCGCAGGTTTCGATGTAGGTGTCCAGGGTCGAGGTGCTATTGAACGACTCGTGACGCAGCGATACCAGCCGGCCCTTGTCGTCAGTCGCCAGGCGCAGGCGCTGGCGGGTCTCGGGACGATGGCCCACGGTGCTGAACATCTGCGCACGGGGCAGCATCAGTTGCACCGGGCGGCCGGTCAGCCTGGCCGCTGCACAGGCAGCAATGGAGTGCGGCCAGGGCCAGAGCTTGCCGCCAAACCCGGAGCCAATGAACGGCGCCCGGACTTCGACCTGTTCCGGTGCCAGATCAAACACATTGGCCAGCAGGTTGCGATGGTTCACGACCCCCTGAGTGCTCTCTTCCACGTACAGCCGACCGTCCTGCCAGTGGGCGGTGGTGGCGTGCATTTCCATTGGGTTGTGGGTTTCCACCGGCGTGGTATAGGTCGCGTCGATGCGCTGCGCGGCCGACTGATAGGCCGGCTCTGGCGTACCCCGCTCGTGACTGCCGCTGGCGGGTTTGAAGCCGTTGATGCGCAGCCCCTCTTCCAGGCTCCGCACCGGGTCCTGGGCCGCGTAGCGAACCGTGACGCGCTGGGCCGCTGCCCGCGCCTGCGCGAACGTCTGCGCGACCACCAGCGCGACGAATTGGCCGGGGTAGTAAACCTGGTCATCTTCGAACGGCAGCCGGTGTTCGTCGGTCTTGCTGGCCTGCAGCAACTTGTCAAAGCTCATGGCCTCATCAGGTGTACGGTGCATGTCCGGGCGATGGCCGTGATGCAGGATATCCACCACACCCGGCATGGCGCGGGCGCTGGCATCATCGATTGCCAGAATCTTGCCACTGGCGATGGTGCTGAATACCCCGTAGGCGTAGAGCAGGCCTTGCTGCGGATAATCGGCCGCATAGCGCGCCTCACCGCTGACCTTGAGGCGGCCATCAACACGCTTGTGGGCCTTGCCAATCACGTTCTGGTTCATGCCAGCTCCTGGGCCGTGAGATCACGGAGGTTACGGGTGATGACCTGTTGGCCGAGAGGAATCTTGAACGCGTTGTGGGAATAGCCACGGGCGTCCTTCATCGCCAACTGCGCGACCTGGCCATACAGCGCCAGCGATACCGGCTGGCCAATCAGTGCCCGCTCGGCTTCGCTGGCGCGCCATGGCTTGCTGGCCACGCCGCCCAGGGCAATGCGCGCGTCGGTGATGCGCTCGCCATCGAGCACCAGCACCACAGCGCTGGAGGCCAGAGCGAACTGGTAAGAGGTTCGATCACGCAGCTTCAGGTAGGCCGAACGACTACCCGGCAACGGCGCATCAAGGGTCAGGTGAGTGATCAACTCGTGAGCTTGCAGAGCATGCTCCTTCCATGGCGTGCTGCCTGGCAGCAGATGAAAGTCGGCAAACGCAATGTCGCGGCTGCCTTGCGCGCTTTGCACCGTCACCTGAGCACCCAGTGCGGCGATGGCTACGCACATGTCCGAGGGGTGCGCGGCAATACACTGGTCACTGGTGCCCAGTACCGCGTGAACACTGCGGTTCAGGCCGTCAACGGCTGCGCAACCGGAGCCCGGCTCACGCTTGTTGCACGGTGACAGGCCGTCACGAAAGTAATTGCAGCGCACCCGCTGCATCAGGTTGCCGGCGGTGGTCGCCTTGTTGCGCAGCGCAGTACTGGCGCCCTGCAGAATCGCCTGGGCCAGTACCGGATAGCGCTCACGGACCAAGGGGTGATTGGCCAGCTCGGTATTGCTGACCAGCGCGCCGACCCGCAGACGGCCGTCGGACAGCGGCTCGACCTTGCGCAGGTCAAGCCGATTGATGTCCACCAGATGCTCGGCCTGCATCACATCAAGCTTGACCAGATCCAGCAAGGTGGTGCCGCCAGCCAGGTAGAACCGCTGACCGTCGCCGCTGGCCTGGCCGACCGCCTGGGCCGGCGATGAAGCTCGCAGATAGTCGAAGGTACGCATCAGGCCGACCTCCCCATCTTGCCCCGCGCCGACTGCACGGCCGCAAGGATGTTCTTGTAGGCCCCGCAGCGGCAGATATTGCCGCTCATGGCCTCACGCACGCTGGCGTCATCGCTGCCGATATTCGGGTCATTAAGGATGGCGACGGCGCTCATGATCTGCCCCGAGGTGCAGTAACCGCATTGATAGGCGTCGTGCTCCCAGAACGCTTGCTGCACCGGGTGCAGCTTGCCGTCCTGAGCCAGGCCTTCGATGGTGGTGATTTCATCACCGTCATGCTGCACGGCAATGGACAGGCACGAGTTGATCGCCACGCCATTGACCAGCAAGGTGCAGGCTCCGCACTGACCGTGATCACAGCCTTTCTTGGTGCCGGTCAGTTGCAGGCGGTCACGCAGCACATCGAGCAGGATCGCGTTGGCCGGCACGTTGAGCCGGTGGCTCTGGCCGTTGACCTTGAGTTCGATGCTTTGCTCCCCGGCGGCCGGCCCGGCGGCAGGTGGCTGGCTGACAGCCGGTGCTGATTGAGCCATACCGTCAGGAACCCAGGTTGCAACGGTGGCGGCGGCGATGCCGGAAGCGCCAGCCTTGAGAAAATTGCGCCGTGAGGCATGTAATGCGGGGCTGTCCTGCCCGGCCGCGGCCGGGCCTGGCGTGTTGGATTTTTTCATCAGGTTCACCATTGAGTGGTGCGCTCACGAAGGCGCTAACAGTCAGGTCGGGCGGTGGTTCATTGCCACACGCCTCGGTCCCGACCGGTCCAATCAGGTGACCCTGCCCGGATGAATAGATTCAGCTTGATTATGCGTTGAGCGGATCAGTTGCACGCCGCGCCCCCGCCTCGCCCCTGATTACCGGGCAGCACAGGCGGTGGGATAAACCTTACACCCCCAACGCTAGGGGTGGTATTAAGCGATTGATCTGTCGTCTTGCTGTGGCTGGCGCCTGAGCTCAGTCGCCGCTGCGCTTGCAGGTCACGATCACGATGCCGCCGAGAATCGCCATTACCCCCCCAATCAGCGGCAGGGTCAGTTGCTCGCCCATGAACAGCACCGACATCAATAGCCCCACCACCGGCACGCCGAGCATCGCGGTCGACATGCTGGTGCTCGACAGCCACATGCTCGCCGCATTGACCGCGCAGAAGCAGAACGCGGTCGCCAATGGCCCCATGAACAACAGGATCTGCCACAGCGCCATGGAGCCATCACCGGTGAACGGCCCTTCCACCACGTGCGCCAGCACCAGCAACGGTACGGTGGCGGTGAGCATCTGCCAGGGCGCCAGCTGATAGGCGCTGGTGCCTGTGGACGCATGACGCAGATGCAATATGCAAAGCGCCCAACAGATCGATGCCGCGATCAGCATCAGGTTGGCTTTGAGCAGGGTGGTATTACCCCAGTCGAGGGTCAGCGGGTTGAACAGCACAGCCACGCCAATGCCGCCGAACAGCGTGCCGATCAATTGCCGACGCGACAGCCGCTCGCCGAGGAAGGTCACCGCAATCGGCGTCACCCACAGCGGGGTGGTGTAGGCCAGCACCGCCGAGCGGCCGGCCGGCACTTCGGTCATGGCCATGGCACCAAGCACGGTAAAGGTCAGCATCTGCAGCAGGCCGACACTGAGAATCAGTGGCAGGTCGCGACGGCCCGGCACGCGCAGGCTACCCGTGGCCAGTTGCAGGGCAAACAGGCAGGCGGCACCGGCGGCGAAGCGCACGGCGGAGAACCACACCGGGGTGATGTGCTGCAAACCGGCCTTCATCACTGGCCAGTTGGCGCCCCAGATCAGGATCGCCAGTACCAGTAACAACACGCCCTTGGCCTGGGGCGAAGCCAACAGACCATGGCTTGCGGGCAAGTGGGTGGCGGGTTTGCTGGTATTGATCATGATGGCTCCGGCGGCAGTGGCTGTGCAGGAGAAATGTTAATAAAGGTGCAAGAGAGATTCTTTGCGCTTTTATCTACCCAGCAAGCCGTTTGCAGAACTAAACTCTGCCAATCAATCCTTTTAAAGAGGTTTATTCTCTTGAAGAAGCTCGACCGTACCGATATCAGCATTCTCGACAGCCTGCAGCGCGACGCCAGCATCACCAATGCGGACCTGGGCCGCGCAGTCAATCTGTCGCCGACGCCCTGCTTCAATCGGGTCAGAGCCATGCAGGAGGCCGGGCTGATCAAGGGTCAGGTCACCCTGCTCGACCCCAAGGTGCTGGGCCTGGACCTGAACGTATTCATTCATGTGAGCCTGGAGAAGCAGGACGAAGGCGCGTTGCAGCGCTTCGAGGCGGCGGTGGCCGGGCGACCTGAAGTGATGGAGTGCTACCTGATGACCGGTGACGCCGATTATCTGCTGCGCATTCTGGTGCCCAATATCCATGAGCTGGAGCGCTTCATTCTTGAGCACCTGACCAAAGTGCCGGGGGTGGCCAATATTCGCTCCAGTTTTGCCCTCAAGCAGGTGTTGTACAAGACCGCCCTGCCCTTGCCGCCAGACGGGCTGGCGTTGGCGGCCAATCGCGTCAGATAAAGCCCAGGGTCAGCCACACCACCACCAGATAGCGCAAGCCCTTGGCCAGGCTGACGATCAAGCTAAAACGCCACAGCGGCTCGCCCATGACCCCGGCGACGACGGTCAGGGCGTCGCCGATCACCGGCACCCAACTGAGCAGCAGCGACCAGTAACCGTAGCGCTGGTAATGACCACGAGCCTGTTGCAGGCGTTTTTCGCTGACCGGGAACCAGCGTTTGTGGCGCAACCGTTCGACCGAGCGGCCGATCAGCCAATTGCTGATCGAACCCAGCACATTGCCGGTGGTGGCGGCCAGCAATAGCAACCAGGTCAGGTAGTGGCCAGAGATCAGCATCGCGACCAGCACGGCTTCGGACTGCATGGGCAACAGCGTGGCGGCGCCGAAGGCGGCGAAGAACAGCCCGAGGTAGCTGGAGAGTTCGAACATGAAGGAAGGGTCGAGGCGATAAAGGCACGCATAGTAGCGTGAGATTTATCGCCGGTTGCATAAAGGTGTTGCTGAATAATGCCATTAGTCATTTTGACCAAAAGAGTCATCCTGACTACAAAAATACAAGAGTCGAAATGACACAAGAGCGCGTAAACCCTTGAATTAAAAGGCCCGAAGGCCTGGCACGGAAGTTGACTCTGCTATGGCAACCGTTAACCGCCAGGGAGTCATTCCATGTTCACCGACCCGCAACGCGCAATCATCAAGGCCACTGTTCCTCTTCTGGAGTCCGGTGGCGAAGCGCTGACCACTCACTTCTACAACATGATGCTCAGTGAATACCCCGAGGTGCGTCCGCTGTTCAACCAGGCCAACCAGGCCAGCGGTGCTCAGCCACGGGCGCTGGCTAACGCGGTGCTGATGTACGCCCGGCATATCGACCGTCTCGAAGCCCTTGGCCCGTTAGTGGGCCAGATCGTCAACAAGCACGTGGCCTTGCAGATTCTGCCGGAGCACTACCCGATTGTCGGCACTTGCCTGTTGCGCGCCATTCGTGAAGTGCTGGGTGAAGACATTGCGACCGACGAGGTGATCGATGCCTGGGGCGCCGCTTACGGTCAACTGGCCGATATCCTGATCGGCGCCGAAGAAGCCGCTTACCAGCACAACGAACAGGCCCGGGGCGGCTGGCGTGGGGCGCGTCCTTTCAAGCTGGTGGGCAAGGAAAAAGAAAGCGCGCAGATCACCTCGTTCTATTTCGAACCGCTTGACGGTGGTGCGGTGCTGGACTTCACCCCTGGCCAGTACCTTGGCCTGAAGCTGAACATTGATGGCCAGGAACTGCGCCGTAATTACTCGCTGTCGGCACTGGCCAACGGCCGTGGCTACCGGATCAGCGTCAAGCGCGATGAGCAGGGTATCGCTTCGAGGTATTTACACGATCACTTGCAGGTCAGTGACCGGGTCGAGCTGTTCCCGCCAGCCGGGCATTTCACCCTGCAAGACTCGTCGCGTCCGCTGGTATTGATCAGCGCCGGTGTCGGCATCACCCCGACCCTGCCGATGCTGGAAAGCGCGCTGGCTAGCGGCCGGCCGATCACCTTCATTCACAGTGCCCGCAATGCCAGCCTGCAGGCGTTCCGCCCATGGCTGCAAGAGCAGCAGCGCAAGCACCCACAGCTGAGCCTGTACGTCTGCTACAGCCAGCCTGAGGCCGGTGACCGTTTTGATGCCCAAGGGCGTCTTTGCCAGGAAGTGCTGGCCAGCTGGCTGCCTGCCGATCGCAATGTGGATGCCTACTTCCTGGGGCCGGTCGGTTTTATGAGCAGCGTGCGCCGCGATCTCAAAGCACTGGGCGTGCCTGAGGCGCAGAGCCATCACGAGTTCTTCGGCCCTACCGGGCAACTGCCTGACTGACCGATTGAGCTGAGCGGCGACAGCCCGCAAAAACAGCTGACCCGGCCTGAGTGCCGGGTCAGCCTTTTGTGTTCAGCCACCCAATAGTCTTCTCAACCTGCCTGGCCTGGCGCTCAGTGCCTGGCGCAACTCTTGGGCACTGATGGTTCTGCACGCCGGCACCAGCGCCAGCGCCTGGCGCAGCGCAGGCCAGCAATGGCTGGGCAGGCGGGCCGGTTTGCTTAGCGAGCGATCCAGCCGCGCCGCCTGGGCCTGGTCGCCGGGCAGGCGCTGGTAAGGGTGCCTGCCGCAGGCCAGTTCGAAGATCAGACAAGCGCAGGCATAGAGATCGGTGGCTTCAGACAACCCACCACCGGCGCAGAGTTCAGGAGCGGCGTAGGCCGGGGTCCAGGCGTTGTAGCGCTCGCGACTCAACTGCGGTACGCCGGGCAGAATGCCGGGCTGGCTCTGACCGAGACCGAAATCGAACAGCTTCAGCCCCTGCTCGCTGAGCATCACGTTGCCCGGTTTCAGGTCGCCATGCACGACCCCCCTTGCATGACTGTGCTCCAGAGCTTCAAGCAGCGCACTCGCCACCTCCAGCAACTCGCTAAACGGCAAGCCGGTCAGTTCGTCACAGAGCCAATGATCCAGAGTCAGGCCACGCAACAGCTCCAGGGTCATGAATGCACAGCCTTGCGGGATATCAACTTCAAAACTGTGGCAGCGCACCACGTTGGGGTGATGCAGATGCCGGGTCAGCGCAAATTCGGCAAACAACAATGACCCGGCATCCGGCACGTGCTGGAACGACTCACCCAGCAGTTTGACAGCGATATCGGCAGCCGGATCACCGTACTGCTCGTGCAACAGGTCGCGGGCCTGCCACACCACCCCCATGCCGCCAACGCCCAGCAAGCGGTCGAGACGATAGCGCCCGGCCAACACCCGTGGCGGCTTCATCGGTCAACCACCACAGCGGTCAGATTGTCCGGCGCCGGCCCCTGCAGAACCTGCGCGAACAACCCGTGCAACGCAGCCTGCGGGGTCGCCAGACCGAGCGCCTGGCCCAGCAGCGCTTGATCCAGCATGCGGTACAGACCGTCACTGCATAACAGATAGCGGTCACCGGGCTGAGCGTGCCAGCGCAGCACCTCCAGTTGCAGATGCTCGCGCCCGCCGAGTGCGCGGGTCAATGCGGCCCGGCCTCGCTCTGCGGCATGATCGCGGGTCAGTTGGTAAAGCTGCTGACCACGCCACAGGTAGCAGCGGCTGTCGCCAACCCAGACACAAGCGCCCTGCTGCCCCTGCAACAACAGCGTCACCAGGGTGCTGCCCATGACCCGCGGCGCTTGCCCCTGGCTTTGGGTGAGCTGCAACGCCAGATGGCGGTTGAGCCCATGCAGGCGGCAGCGCAGCAGCTCCAGGCGCTGCTCCAGCTCGCCGGGCCAGCACAGGCCTGCCAGCGTATCGACGATCAAACGGCTGGCAAGCTCGCCAGCCTGATGCCCGCCCATCCCGTCGGCCACCGCCCACACGGCCTGCTCCGGGCAGTCGAAAAAGGCATCCTGATTACACACGCGCACCTTGCCCGAGTGGCTGCCCGCCGCGCTGCGATACATCACAGTTGCGCCGGCAGACGGAAACCACGCAGCACACTCAGGTCCAATGGGTTGGGCATGCGTTGGCTGGTCAGCAGATAATTGGCGCGCAGGCCGCCGACATCGGCCTTGAACAGCAAGACATCCCGGCCACTGAGCGGCTCACTGGGCATCAGGTCGAGCAGCCGAAACAGCGACCAGGGGCCGAGGTTTTTCTCGATACCTACAGTGCGCCCGGCCATCCGCTCGACCAGCAGGCTCGCACTGCCCTGCCCGGCCTCGTCGGGCCAGCTAAAGGTCATGGGCACGATGGGCCCGTGACGGTACTCATGACGCCGCTCGCCAAAGCGGAATTCAGCGCGGCTGGCGCCGCTGTCAAGGCTGTAGGGTTCCAGCCGAAAACGCACTTGCGGCTGGCTCGGGTCTTCAGCGAAAAAACCCTGTCGGATGCGCTGGCCACGGGCAATCTGTTCCAGCACGGCGCGAGACATCGGCAGGCTATGGCCGTCGATGCTGCGCAGCCGGTAATTATCGGCAGAACCGCTGACAAACGCCTTCAGATGCTGCTCGAAAAAGCGTTCCAGGACCCCCTGAGCCTTGAAGAACTCACGAAAGTCATTGAGCGCCACATCGCTGCTGCTGTGGGCGTGAAACGGATAACGCTGGTCAATGGCACGGCTGTAAAAAGCGTACAGCTCACTCTGATAGCGCTGATCGAGATGCCGGTAGGCATCGGCCAGGATCAGGCGCCAGGCATCATCAGCCAGCAGGTTGAACCAGCCGCCCACCGGCCTTGGCAGGCGCGCTGCGGTGTTGCGCAACTGGCTCAGGGCATCGCGCTGCCCGGCCATCCGCGCCCGGGCCATTTCGTAGGCGAATGGCTCGGGTTGACTGGCACGGGCCAGGCTCGCCAGTTGCTGCTGGACCGCATCCAGTCCTTGCAGGACCGCCACCAGTTCAGCGGTGGGTGCGTCATTGTCATCCAGGAGCCGATGCAGCGGTTCGAAGCGCAACTGCATGGCTTTGCGAGCATTCTCCGGCAGCACCAGGGCCTTGCTCGCGGCCCCCGCAGCGGCCTGCAACGCAGCCCCCGCGACTGGCGCCGGCAGCGCTTGTTCAGGATCCGGCAGAGCCAACGGGAAACGCGTGTTGTCGCGGATCTGGGCCAACAACTGCACCACCGGCGAGTTGGCCGACAACAGACCGCTGACCAGATCGGCGCCCTCCCCGGCCTCGCTGAACGGCAGCAGGCCCAGGCGGCCCACGGCATCACTCCAGTGGCTGGCGTAGTCACGAAAATACAGTTGCTCCAGTTCGACCAGCAGGCGACGCATGTCCGTCCCGCTCAGCTCACTGCCCTCGCCCAGCACCCAGTTATCGCGCAACAGCTCGCTGATCTGCGCGGCACTTTGTACCGAAAAGAACTGCCGATAGCCTTGCCGGGTGAAGAATCCGGGAATCGCCTGCTCGGCACCGACGAACAATTCACGCTGCGGCCCCAGATGCTGGCCGAGGCGGTAATCCGGCAGGCTGCCCGCGCGCTCCCGCAAGACCTTATAGGCCAGGCTGGCTTGCGACTCGTTGCGCAATGCCTGACGGGCCTGGGCCACCAGCGGCTCATCCAGCGGCTGGCTGAAGGACAATTTCAACAGCTTGGCAACGTGCTGCCCCAGCCCTTGCTGCACCGCTGCATGACCTGGATACAACCGTGCCCACTCGCTGCCCAACTGTTCTTCCAGCCAGGCTGGATCACGGCGCGTCGGCAAGTGCAGCATCAGGTAGGCACGCAGATTATCCAGCAACGCCTCACGGTCGTGCAGGCTGGAGCGTACGCGGGCTTCGAGCAGGCGGGTCAGCCGCGGCAGCAAATGGCTGCGCAATTCGTCCTCGTAGCGCGCCTGCAACAACGGATTGCTGGCCCAGCCCTGATACAAACCGTTGCGCTCGTGCCAACTCATGGCCAGACCATCAGGAAACACCTGGGTCGCCTGCCAGCTGATATCAAGGGTTTTCAGCGCGGTCATGGCGTCGGCGGCCGGGTCCAGCGCCTGCCGCTGCTGTTGCCAGTCGCCGGCCAGTCGCCGCAGAGTTTCCAGACGCTGATGATTGGCGGAAAACCCGCTGGTCCATAGCGCGCCGCCGACCATCAAGGTGGCCAGCCCGCCCCCCAACAACAGCCGCTGCCCCCAATGGATACGCTGCCGTTCACTTGGTGCAAGGCTTTGCTGATGCGCCTCACGCAGGATCACCCGGGCGAACAGTTCATGGACGAAACGACCTTGCGCACCACCTGCCCCGCCGAGAGGCTGCGCCTGCGACTCAGGCTCCGCCGCGCTGGCGCAGGTCAGGTAAACGCCGCTCAGCCGATGACCACTGACATAGCGGCCGGAGAAAAACAGCTGATCGATGAGCATCTCCAGTTGCTCGCCAAGAGCAGCCATGCCTGGCGGGAAGTCGAGCATACGACTGCGCAGTTGCTTGTCGCGCTGCTGGTGCAGCCGGCCAATGAGCTGGCTGTCGAGATGGCGCAGCAACGCGTCGATCTGCTGATGTACCGCCTGCCGGTCGGTCGCGGGTTGTTCAGCGCTGAAGCTGACCCCCAGCGCCTGACTGTTTTGCTCGCGGCTCAGTGAATCGAAGAACGCGTTGAAACCCGGCAGTTGATCCGCTTTGCTCAGCACCAGATACACCGGCACCTGCACTTGCAGGTGCCGACGTACCTCCTGCAAGCGCTGACGAATCTGGCTGATCAGTTCCAGTAGCGCTGGCGTCTTGCCCAGCTCAGGATTGCGCGCCTCCAGTAGCATCGGCACCGCAACGGTGATTAGCACGCCGTCGAGCGGTCGCGCCCGGCGACGTTTGCGCAGCAGTTCCAGCAGCGTGCGCCAGCCACCGCCATCCACGCTGGCATCGGCCTGGGCCAGGTAGCGCCCAGGCGTGTCGATCAGCACCGCCTGGTCGGTGAAATACCACTGGCACTGCTCGCCATCGTGGTCCTGGCCGAGCGCCAGAGGTTCGCCGCGGTCGAGGGCGAACTCCAATCCTGAGCACGCCAGCAGACGGCTCTTGCCACTGCCTTGCGGACCGATCAGCAGATACCAGGGCAATGGCTGCCGATCCTCGCTGAACAGGCTGGCGTGCCTGAGGCTGCGCAGCGCTTCGGCAAAGCGTTTGTGCAGGCTGCGGCGCTCATTGTCGAAGCGCTGCTGGTCGGCCTGCTGTGCTGCCCGCTGCGGGTCAATGACCGATGGCCGGCCGCGCCACCAACGACTCAACAGCATGACCGCTCCCCAGAGCAGCAAAAGTGCGCAGACGGCCAGCAATCGGGCAAGCGCGCTGGCCAATACCCGCACATCATTGATCGCCAGTGTCGGGCCGCCCCACCACACCAGTGCGCCGCACGCCAATACCAGCGCCAGGCTCCACACCCAGGTCTGGCACATAGCCCCCGGAACTTTCTTCAGGAAATCTCTCATCATGCTCTCACGGCAGGTTCTGGATCAGGCTCGGGACGGCGACTTGCCAAGGCTGCAGCACGCTCTGACGCTGCTCATCGAGCACCCAGGCAAATCCGCCATACAACATCGCCAGGCCAGCGAGGGTAAACAGCAAAACCATCCACCACGGCACAATCCGCAAGGTGGCCTGGTGACTGTCCGGCACCCCAGGCCAGGCCGGGGTCAACCCGCCGGACGCCTCGCCGCGTAACTGGCGGATCTGCCGGTACAACGCATCGCGAACCTCCTCCAGTTCCACATGGCCGGCGTTACGCACCCGATAGCGGCCCTCGAAGCCCAGCGCCAGGCACAGGTACATCAGTTCCAGCAACGGCAGATGCCGAACCGGGTTGCGGCTCAGTTGCTCAAGCAGGCGAAAGAACTTGTCGCCACCGAAGGTTTCGTTATGAAAGTGGCTGAGCAGGCTGTTCTGTGCCCAGTCGCTCTGGCGCCCCCACTCGGTGGTCACCACCTGTTCATCGAGCACCGTGCACAACACGTAGCGAGCAGTGTTCAACTGCTCGCTGTCGATACCGTCGCGCAACGCCTGCCACTCAAACTGACGCACCTGTTCACGCAAGCGGTTGTTGAGCTGGCTGATATCGGGAGGTGGCAGATCAAGCCTGATGCGCACGATGCTCGACAGCAGTGCCGAAGCCGCCGCCACCAGAGCGTTCAGGCCCAGACTGAAGCCGGCCGCTGGCCGCGCCTCAGCGCTGTAGACCATGCGTTCCTGAAGCTGGGCAAAGCGCGGGGCGTCACTGGCGGTGGTCAGCGGTGCCTGGGTCGGCCCCTGGCCCTGATGGTCGAGCAACACCGTCATTTCATCGTCTGGCTGCGGATTATGTTGATTCATGAGGTTCAGTTCCTGATGGCCCAGAAGGTCAGTTCCAATCCGGCAAACTCGCCGGCGACATGAAAGGCAAAGCCTCCGGAGCGCCCCAGCAGTTCCAGTGCCTCGCGGTCAGGCTCCAGGACGAAGTAGGTCTTGTTGGCATGGAAAGGAATCTGCCGGGGTGCTACCGGCAGCGGTTTGAGACGGATGCCGGGCAGATGCAGGTTGACCAGTTGGCGGATGTGCTCCACCGCACCGGCCTTCAGGTGTGCCGGCAAGCGCTGGCGCAGCTCTTCGCTGTCGCACAGTGCACTGGCAGCGAGCACGAAGCTCGACGACGCCAGCAGGCTGTGGTCATGAAGGATCGCCACCTGCACGCCGTACTGGCGCTGTTGCAACGGCAGCTCGATGGCGTGCTGCTCAAGCACCATCGACAGCACCTGGCGGATCGCCTCCAGTAGCGGCCGCAGGCTGGCCCCTTGATCGTTGTGCCGATAATGGCTGTCAAGCACGGGGCGTTTGCTGTCGCTGGCAAAAGTTGCCAGTTCTCCCAGCAACCCCAATAGCAGGCGGTACAAGGCTTCGGGCGCGACCCGCGGTTGTGCCAGGCAGTGCCGCAGCAGCAGTTCGTTACGATTGATCAGTTGCAGCATCAGCAAGTCACCAACCTGGGCGCTGCCCTGCGTGCCGCTGCCGCGAATCCGCTCGGCAATGGTATCGCCTCGATGGGCCAACAGGCTGATGACTTCCTTGAGGCATGACAGCATCCATGGCGAAGCCTGCAGATGCACAAAACTGGGGATGAAGTCAGCCGCCAGAGTGATCGCGCCAGTGGCCGCTGCTTCGCGGATCTGGCAGATTTTCAAGCGCACCCAAGCCTGTTCGCCGGACGGCTCGCCCAGCAACAGCCGCAGGTCGGGCCGCGCACAGTGAATGGCGGTGCTGCCCTGCTCCCCAGCGTTGGAGTCACTGACCTGGGTCTGGTAGACCGTGTAGCGCGCCAGCACGTCGGACTGCTCGGGGTGCCGGGCTTCGATGTGGTTGCCGGTCACCAGTGGCAAGCCCAGATAAACTGCGGTATCGACAGTATTGGCCGGCACGTCGAGCGCCAGCGGCTCGGGCGTGTTGCCCAGTTCGAACAGGCTGCCGTCGGGCAGCACACCGCTGGCCTCGCTGACCACCAGCTTGCCCATATTGAGAAATTGCAGGTCGATCACCAGACTGAAAAAACCCCAGTTGTAGGCCCCCAGCAGGCAGGTGCGGGTCTTGAGCTGATGGTCGTGGTAACGATCGTTGTGTTGCAGGTGCTGGGGGCGCAGCAGCATCCCTTCCTGCCAGATGACTTTATGCGCGTTCATCACCACTCTCCGTCTGGCGCAGGCGGCCCGCGACGCTGTTCGATACCATTGTGATCAAGCAGCAGTACCGCCTGGTTGCGCTGACCGGGGCCGAGGGTCAGCACCTGGCGCCAGCGAGTCTCGTTAAGCTCACGGTAGGCCGCCAGCACGCCGAGGTGCCGGCCGCTTTCCACCAGCAACTTGAGCCGCCGGGTTTCCCCAGGACGCAGTTCAAGCTCTTCGCTGACCAGCAGATCAGCCGCCAGGGTGTCGCGAGGTCGTTCATACAGACTGAAAAAATCCGCCGTCTCGAAGGCCACCGGGTGGCGCAGTTCGAACAGGCGCAACACAACCGGTGAGGGACGGTCATGTTGGTCCGGGTTAAGCCGGTCACTGGCCGCCAGGGTCAGGTCCAGACGGGTCGGTTCAGGGGCGGACGACAAAAGGCTGCAACCGCTCAATGACAGCAGTGCAATCAAGGTCAGCCAGCGCTGTGGCGGGCATTTGAAAAATGGCATCGGCATCACTTGCGAAGATCGCTATGAAGGGCCCTGATCAGGCGCAGTTGTTCGCCATAGGCACGGGTCAGGTCCTGGACCAGCAGGTTCTGGCGCAATAAAGCAGCGCCATCGAGTGCCAGTTGTTCGCACGCGGCCTGGTCAATACCGTCCAGGCAAACCCCAAGCGCTGTTGCGTAGGCCTGCCAGAAGGCTGCGGTCGGTGGTTGGTGCGCGATCGAGTCAGCCAGCAGTCGGGGCACTTGCAGTTGTTCCCTGTCGATGCCGGCAGGCGGCAACTGTTGTTGCTCGGTATGTTGGTCATCCAGATCGCTCAGGAGCCGTCCCAGCGGCTGCCGATGAGCCAGGGACTCACTGAGCAGAAAGGCGTCGTCCGGAATCAGGCTGCCTGTCGGCATCGGTCGCCCGACCCGTATTTCGCTGTCATCTGCTGCTGGCAGCAGGCGTGCATGCAGTGTCAGCGAGCCAAGGCGATAGCAGGCGTCCGCCGCGACCGGTTGCGCCACGCCTCTGGGCAGCCGGCTGCCGGTGCGCAAATCGAAGGAGCCGTTGCGGCTGACATCGGTCAGCCAGAACCGGCCGTCCTGCCAGCTGATGCGCGCATGCCGGCTGGATACGTGGCGCAGCGTGTCCACCAGTACCCAGTCAGCCTCCGGACTTCGGCCAATCAGGCCACCAGCCTGGCCGAAACACATGTGCGCAGTGCTCACCTGCTGGCGCTGAGCGGGGTCGAGTATCTCCAGGATCAATTGCATTTCTACACTCACACTCCAGGCCCACGTTCGGCCGCCCGAGGGTCACCCAACGGGCGGTAATCACTGTCATCATTGGCCTGAAACAGGCCACAAGCGCTAAGACCAAGCATCACCAGAACCAGCAACAAGGCATGCCGAAGGCGCAGGAACATAGGTTTCTCCATTTATGAATCGAGGTTCAGCTCAGCAATCAGCGGGAAGTTCGCAGCGGATGTTGAGTCGTTGCAGGCGGTACAGCAGCGTGCGCCGGGCCATGCCAAGCTCGCGGGCCGTCTGGGTGCGATTGCCACCGTTGTTGTGCAGGCTTTCGATCACCAGGGCACGCTCGACCCGCTCCAGACGCTGGCGAAGATCGCCGCTGCCTGACGCCGGCAAGACGCCGGGCGGGCCGATGAAATGCTCAAGGCGCAACTGGCGGCCCTCACTGAGCAGTACAGCGCGCTCGACCAGGCCTTTGAGCTCGCGGACATTGCCGGGAAAGCCGTAACCATTGAGGTAATCCAGGGCCGCTTCTGACCAGCGCACCGTGCCCTGGCGCTTGGCAACCGCCAGCGCGGCAAAATGGCGAGCCAGGGTCGCCACATCACCCTGGCGATGACGCAGGGCCGGCAACTCGATAGGAAATTGTGCAAGCCGGTAATACAGGTCCTCACGAAAGGCTCCGGCCTTGACCAGCGCCCGCAGGTCGCGATGGGTCGCAGCGATCACCCGCACGTCGATCCGGTGCGGCTGGTTACAACCCAGCGGGCGAATCTCGCCTTCCTGCAAGACCCTGAGCAACTTGGCCTGCAAGCTCAATGGCATGTCACCAATCTCATCGAGCAACAGCGTACCGCCGCACGCGGTATCGAACAGGCCGGGGCGGTCGCGCAACGCACCGGTAAACGCGCCTTTGCGATAGCCGAACAACTCGCTTTCCAGCAGACCTTCCGGGCAGGCCGCACAGTTCTGCACCACGAACGCACCGGCCCGACGCTCTCCGTAATGATGGATCGCCCGCGCCACGACTTCCTTGCCGGTGCCAGTCTCGCCATTGAGTAATACGGTGCAGTCGCTACGCAGAACCTTGCCGATCATCTGCCGGGTCTGGCTGATCGCCAGGCTATCGCCGATCAGGCCATAGCCGTCAGCCGGCGCCACCGGCGAGTGAGTCGGCCCCGCCACGCCGGACGGCTCAAGCGCTGCGTGGTCGGCCTTGCGGGCAAGCATCAGCGTGCCCAACTGCGCCAGCACCCCGGCCGCGCCATGCAGTGGTCGCTGGCGGCTACTGGCGCACAGCATCAGCCCTTTGACCTGCCCGGCGACATCGGCCAGCGGCACACACAACAAGGTCTGCCAGCGGCACTCCGGCAGGAAGCTGATGTCATGCAATACCGCAATGATCGGGTTCAGGTACAGCGGCTCACCCTGACGCAAAGTGAAATGCAACAGCGGGCAGTCGCGGTAGTCCAGCGCCGGCTGCGCGGTGCCGTGCACCACAGCGTCGTCAGCCACAGACGCGGCAACGTGATGTTCTGCATCCAGATGCAGCCTCACGCCTGTGCTGTCGAGCAGGTAGACCTGAGCCAGTTCGCAGCCGGTGATGTCACTGAGAATGCGCACAAAGTCGTGCAGTAGAGTCTCATGCCCGGCGCTGGCCAGGGTCACGCACTGGCGCAACAGCTCAGTGGTTTGTTCATCGAAGCTCAGAAGCGGCATTTCAGGAGAACTCCCAAGCCACATGACCATCGCTGGCGAGACCGGCATGGGCCCGCTCAAGGGGTTCGCCACTGGCCATGGCGGCCAGCAGGCGATCGACCAGAACCGGCATCAGTTGCTGGTCGAACAGAGGGTCGATCAGCCGCGCGCCACTGGGATCCTGCTGGCAGCGCTGCGCCAGTTGCACGACCAATTCAGGGCTGTAGCTGAACTCCAGCTGACGCTGGCGCAGGCGTTGCCCCAGCTGTTGCAGCTTCAGGCCGACCAGTTCGCCCAGCACGGCGGTTCCCACCGGGTAGTAAGGCACCACACGCATCCGCGCCAGCAACGCCGGCTTGAAATGGCGACTAAGCGCGGGGCGAATCTGCTCGACCAATAACCCTGGCCCGGGACGCGCACCCTCGGCACACAGCGCTTCGATTTGCTCGCTGGCAAGGTTGGAGGTCAGCAGGATCAAGGTGTTGCGAAAGTCGATCTCGCGGCCCTCGCCATCGTTGGCAATGCCTTTATCGAAGATCTGGTAAAACAGGTTGAGCACATCCGGATCGGCCTTTTCGACTTCGTCGAGCAGCACCACCGAATAGGGCCGCCGGCGTACCGCCTCGGTGAGCATGCCGCCCTCGCCATAGCCGATGTAGCCCGGCGGTGCACCGATCAGCCGGGCCACGCTGTGCTTTTCCTGAAACTCCGACATGTTCAGCGTGGTCAGAAAACCCTCACCGCCATACAGCAATTGGGCCAGCACTCGCGCCGTCTCGGTCTTGCCCACGCCGCTGGGGCCGACCAACAGAAATACCCCTACCGGCGCATCGGGGCGATTGAGCCCGGCAGCAACCGTACGCACTGCTTGATCAAGGATCTGTACCGCCTGGTCCTGGCCTCTGATCCGCGCCTGCAAGTCTTGGGCAAAGCCTGCGACCCGCGCATTGTGTTCGCGAGCCAGTTGTTCTACCGGCACACCGGTCCAGGCACTGATCACTTGCGCGACCAGCCGTGGGCAAACTTCACAACTGGCCAGACGCTGCTGCGCATGGGCGTCGGCCAGGGCTGCGCGGGTTTGCAGCAGCTCACTCAGTGCCACGCCGTCATCCTGGCCGGCCGCTCGGACCTCACTGAGTTGCTGACGCAGCTCAGGCAAGCGCTCGGCCAACTCGCGCTGCCGATGCCAGTCGGCTTCCAGCGCCGGGAGCTGTTGTTCGGTATGCACCAACCGGTCTTGCAGCCGGGCCATGGCCTGCGCCGCCACGGTGAGTCCGGCGTCCTGATCGCGGCGCAGCGCCTGAAGTTGGCGCAGTTGTTGGGCATGCTCATCACGTAGCCGCTCCAGCTCCGCTGGCGCCGCGACCAGACTGATGCGAGCTCTGGCACAGGCGGTGTCCAGCACATCCACGGCTTTGTCCGGCAGTTGTCGGCCTGCCAGGTAACGTGCTGAAAGTTCGGCAGCGGCCACCAGCGCATCGTCGCGGATGTAAACACCGTGGCTGTGTTCATAGGCAGGCGCCAGCCCACGCAGGATCGTCAACGCCTCAGCCACGCTGGGTTCGTGCACCTGCACAGGCTGAAAGCGTCTGGCCAGGGCCGGGTCTTTCTCGAAGTATTTTTTGTATTCCGACCAGGTGGTGGCCGCAATGGTACGCAGCTCACCGCGGGCCAGGGCCGGTTTGAGCAGGTTGGCGGCATCGCTGCTTCCGGCCTGGTTACCGGCACCGATCAGGGTGTGGGCTTCGTCAATGAATATGATCACCGCTGGAGTGGCTGCGCGGGCCTCCTCGATCACGCCCTGCAAGCGCCGCTCGAACTCGCCCTTGATGCTCGCCCCGGCCTGCAACAGCCCCAGATCCAGCGCCAGCACGCGAACGCCTTGCAGCGCCGGCGGCACTTCACCGGCGCTGATGCGTAGCGCCAGGCCTTCGATCAAGGCGCTTTTACCGACGCCAGCCTCACCGACCACAATCGGATTGTTCTTGCGCCGCCGCAGCAGAATGTCGATCAACTGACTGATTTCGGCATCCCGGCACAGCACCGGGTCAAGTCGGCCCTCCAATGCCTGACCGGTTAGATCATGGGTAAAGCGCGGTAACAGTGCTTCGCTACTGGCCGCCAGCACAGCGTGCTGGCTGTCGGCTTGCGCGGCCGCCTTGAGTCGTTCGAGATTGAGTGACGCCAGCAATGGCTGATAGCCCTGACCGGCGTGCGCCAGCGGGTTGCCCAGCAGCGCCAGTAACAGTGCCGCCTGGTCGATGCAGGCCCGGCCCAGATCCAGATTGGCCACCAACAGCGCTTGCTGCAGCCATTGCACCAGCTCCGGGGCAAACGTCGGATGGCGCGAGGTGCTCTGGCCTGGGCGCGGTTGCAGCACAGCCTGCAACCGGCCAGCGTCGACACCGGCATCGCGCAAACCGCGCTCAAGCAGGCCCTGTGGGCGCTCAAGCAGACACAACAGCAGGTCGTCGACCAACAACTGACTGGCGCCACGGCTGACACAGCGCTCGGCGCAGGTTTGCAGGTCGGCGCGGGTTGGGGCATCGACTGCCTGAATGAGTTTTTGCAGGTCCAGGTTGATCATGCTTCAAGAGGTCCTTTAGTGAGTCCGGTTGCCCAGCGTGACCAGACCATCCGCCTGGTCAGCGCCCAGCCAGCTGGTCCAGCCCAGCCGGCAGGGGTTCTGCTCGCCAATGCGCAATTCACGAATCTGCTCGTGGCGCAGTTGCAGGCGGATGTCGTAGTCGAGCGGGTCACGCAGCGTGAAACGCACCAGCGCGCACAGCGGCGCAAAGCCACTGCCGATCGGTAGAAAGTCGTGGAAGCCTTGCCAGTCGAGCTGGCAGACATGAATGCGGAATTTGCCGCCACCATCGCGCACCCGATGGCCGACAATCAGGTCGTTGCCCAGGCGGCAATTGTCTGCCCCCAAACGGTTGCGTTGCTGCTGGTGCACCGTGACCCGGCGCTCGACACACTGCTCGATGTGCAAAAGCGGATGCTTGAAGTAGTAGCGCAACACCGCCTCGATCAACGCCGCCGAATGGGCGCGCAGGCTGAGCAGCCCCAGATAGGGCAGCAGGCGCTTCCAGTTCAGGTGCCGAGACTGGCGAATCGTCTCGCCGCCCAGGCCAATCAGCGCAAACAGCCGCTGCGAAAAGCGGTCATCGGCCCCACTCCTGAAGCTGGCGTGGTATCGGTATTTGGTCCATACCGGCAGCAGCAGCCGCTGCAAACGATGGTGGAAAAGATCGAGAAACAGCCGGGCTCGCTCACCCTCGCAGCCGTCGCGCAGTGCCTGCTCGGCATAGAAGGCCGGTAACGGTGAGGCAGAACCACACAGGCCGAGCAGGTTCAGGCGCAGGCGGGCACGTAACCGGCCATGCTCGGTAAAAAACTCGACCCGCTCCACGTCACTGACCGGAAACCCCAGGCTCGGGTTGGCCTGGAACTCCAGCAGCTCGTAAAGCTCGTCGTCGTCCAGTTCAGGGTGTTGCTCAGCCAGCCGGGTAATGATCTGGCGTACCGCCTGAAACAGCGAGTACTCGCGGATTGCGCTGCACAGCCCGCTCAGAGCAGGGGCTGCTGACCCATGCGTGGCGTCCATTGATACACGTCTCCCTGTGTGGTGCTGACTTGCAGCTCGTGAAAGGAATTGAGGCTGGCGTAGAGCGCGAAAAACTCATTGAGTACCGAGCCGAACAGATACAGGTCGCCATCTGCGATGTAGTGACGCGCGTCGATGCTCAGTTCGGTGCGCAGGCCACGCAGCGGCAGAGCGCCGTGCATCCGGTCGACCGCTTCATGGCGCACCGCCTGCAAGCCATCGAGCCGACGACGGCTGACTTTCTCGGCATGCGGGTCGTGGTAACGCGGCCAGTCATAGGTTTGCAGGATGACTTTGAGCGCCTCGACGTTGGCCAGCGACAGGTAGTTGAGCGACATGTTGCTGATCAGCTTCCAGAGAAATCCACGGCTCAACGGCGGCGCATGACTGGCGGTGGCCGGGACGATGTTGCGAAAGCGGATGAAACCCGGGCTGTTCTCGCAAGGCTGGTCAATCTCACCGACCTTGAGCTGGCGTGGCAGGTTCTGGTTGGTGCAGGTCAGTTGCACGGATACGGTTTCATCGCCGCCCCGACCAGCCACCGCAAAACTCAACCAGGTCTCCAGCCCCTCGTGCAGCGCCGATGGCCGCTGGCGCAGGCTGTAATGTGGCCGGCCCTGGGCAACGTCAAAACTCGGATCATGTTCGAAGGACTCGAACGGCACGTAGGTCCGGTAATCCAGCCCGCCACTGTTCCAGCCCGTCACCGAGTCGACCGAATACACACCGCACGTTGCCGAGCCTCGGCTGCCGGGCAACAACAGGTATTCGTCCTGACGCTGGTCGAAACGGATCGGCAACGCGTCCTGGCAAAACAGGTTGACGATGGGGGTGCAATAGAGCTTGATGTTGTCCAGGGTCGGACGCAGGTGCTCGATCGCCTTGCTGCGGATATCCATGCGCAGTTCCAGGCCGCGCAGGTTTTTCAGGGTCTGTTCCGGCAGGCTGCCCAACACGTCGAGGCCATTGATATCGACAAACAGAAACTTGTCCTCAAAGGCAAAGTACTCCTGCAAGAAGCGGTAGCCGCGAAAGGTGTTCAGAGGATAGGGAATCAACGCCTGGTCCTCTGCAAAGCCTACCGGCTGGACGCAGTCAGCAGACAGCTTGAAACTCAGCGGGCTGCCATTGACGTCACAAGCCGGTTTGCCGTGCAGATCCAGCGGCACCAGGCACAGCTCATCCAGATGACGCAGCAGGCTCAGGTACAGCATCTGGCTGATGTAGCGCTCGCCCGCCAGGTGCAGACGCAGGTTAGCCAGTTGCAATTGGCCAAGGTGACCGTCAGCGGTCATGCTCAGGTGCAAGCTGAGCAACGCGCCCTCCCCCTTTACCGAAAACTCCAGGCCGCTGGTTTGCAGAGCGTGTAACCGGGTGGCGTAGCAGGTGCGAAAACGGCAACGCACGCCCTCCACCTCACGGCTTTCCAGCTCTGTATCGCGGGCCACCAATTGACCGGGGCCGGCCTGCGCCAGCGCTTCGAACTGCACGATGCTGAACGCCGGCAACGGCCGCATGTAGTTGGGCCACAACAGGTGGATCAGCGAATGGGTAAGCTCGGGCAGTTCGTCGTCAAGCTTGTGCCGCAGCCGCCCGGTGAGAAAGGCAAAGCCTTCAAGCAGCCGCTCAACGTCCGGGTCACTGCCCGGTTGCCCCAGCCAGGGCGCCAGCGCCGGACTGCGCTCGGCAAAGCGCCGGCCCAGCTGGCGCAAGGCACTGAGCTCACTCTGGTAGAAATGATCGAAAGACAAGGTCAGTCACCTGGGCAGTTCATGATTCGACGCACACCTGACCACCAGCCTGGAGCCGCACCTGCCACCGCAGCGGGCGCCTTACGCCGGCCGCGACCAGTAGCGCCTCGAGCGCAAAGGCCAGGCGCAGCGGGTCACCCTGAGCTGGCAGCGGGATGACCCTGACCTCTGCCAGCCGTGGCTCATGGGCCGTGATAAACGCTTCGATGGCTGCGCGCCCCTGGCTCAGCGCGTCGTACAGGCTCAAGTGCAGGTTATTGAGGTCCGGCAGCCCGTAGTCAGCGCGAATCTGCACGCTGCCGGCACGGGTGCCGAGCATGCGTTGCAGATGGCTGGCCACCGAGTCTGTTACCGCCGCCTCATGACTCATGCCGCAGCGCCGGGCGGCTTCGCCCCCCAGGCGTTCGAACAGGCTGCCGTAGCCGGTCACTGGCTGACGTCCTTGTCCAGTTTGCCGACCAGCGACAAGGTGAAATCAGCGCCCATGTATTTGAAATGCGGGCGCACGTTGAGGCTCACCCGATACCAGCCCGGCTCGCCCTCGACGTCACTGACGCTGATCTGCGCGGCACGCAGCGGGCGCCGGCCACGGACTTCGGCACCGGGGTTTTCCTGGTCGGCGATGTACTGGCGAATCCACTTGTTGAGTTCCAGCTCAAGATCGGAACGCTCTTTCCATGATCCAAGCTGCTCGCGCTGCAGCACCTTGAGGTAATGCGCCAGCCGGTTGACGATCATCATGTACGGCAGTTGCGTGCCCAGCTTGTAGTTCAGCTCAGCGTTCTTGCCCTCGGCGCTGTTGCCGAAGAACTTGGGCTTCTGCACCGAACTGGCAGAAAAGAACGCCGCGTTATCGCTGCCCTTGCGCATGGTCAGAGCGATGAAGCCCTCCTCGGCCAGCTCGAATTCACGACGGTCGGAGACCAGCACTTCCGTGGGGATCTTGGTCTCGATTTCGCCCATGCTCTGGAAATGGTGCAGCGGCAAGTCTTCTACTGCGCCGCCGCTCTGCGGGCCGATGATGTTCGGGCACCAGCGAAACCGCGCAAAGCTGTCGGTCAGCCGGGTGGCGAAGGCATACGCCGTGTTGCCCCACAGATAGTGCTCGTGGCTCGCGGCGACGGTTTCGCGGTAGACGAACGACTTGACCGGGTTTTCTTCCGGATCGTAAGGGTTGCGCAGCAGAAAGCGCGGCAGGGTAAGGCCAAGGTAACGGGCATCTTCGGACTGGCGCAGGCTCTGCCATTTGGCGAACTGCGGCCCTTCAAAGTGATCACGCAGGTCCTTGAGGTCGGGCAGGCCAGTAAAACTTTCCAGGCCGAAAAACCCGGGACCGGTGGCAGCAATGAACGGCGCATGGGCCATGCAGGCCACACTGGCCACGTACTGCATCAGTTTGATATCCGGGGCGCTGGGCGACAGATAGTAGTTGGCAATCATTGCCGCCACCGGCTGGCCACCGAACTGCCCGTATTCGGCGGTGTACACGTGCTTGTACAAGCCCGACTGCATCACCTCGGCAGAGTCTTCGAAGTCTTCCAGCAGGTCCTGGCGCGAGACATTGAGGATTTCGATCTTGATGTTCTCGCGAAAGTCCGTGCGCTCGACCAGCAGCTTGAGGCCGCGCCAGGCGGACTCCAGTGCCTGAAAATCGGGGTGGTGGAGAATCTGGTCGACTTGCTGGCTGAGCCGCGCATCGATCTCGGCGATCATCCGGTCGGCCAGGGCTTTCTTCACCGGCTCGGCGCTGTTGTGCGGTTTAAGCAGTTCGGCGATGAACGCCGACACGCCGCGCCGGGCAATACCCCAGGCTTCGTCTTCGGGATTCAGGCGGGTCTGGGCGATGATGCTGTCCAGCAGGCTGTCGGGCTGGTCACCGGACGGGTTACGGGTTGCGGTCTGGGTATTCATCTAGCGGCTTTCCTTGGCAATGGGCTTACTGGGCGGGCGAGGTTTCAGGGCTGATACCCAGTTCTTGCAGCACGCGGTTGCGCGAAGGTTCGTCGCTCAGCACATCTTCAATGGCCTTGCGGAACGCCGGCGCATTGCCCAGCGGCCCCTTGAGCGCGACCAGCGCATCGCGCAAGTCCATCAGCTTGCGCAACTGCGGCACCTGGTCGACCAGGCTGGCGGGGTTGAAGTCGTTCATCGAGCGCACGCTCAGGCTCAGTGCCAGTTCATCGGTGGCCTCGTCATCCTGCAGGCGGTTAGCCACGCTGAGGTTCAGACACAGCTCCTGCTTGGCCAGCACCTCGTCAAAGTTGTGCTTGTCGATGGAGATGGGTTTGCGTTCTTCAAGCTTGCGTGGGTCAGGGCGACAGGTGTAATCGCCCAGGGCCAGCAGTTTGAGCGGCAGTTCGAGCTCTTCCTGAGCACCTCCGGTGGCAGGTTTGAAGGTGATGTTGATGCGTTCCTTGGGGGCTACCGAGGCGTCTTTGGCCATGCTGTTTCTCCTGGGGTTTGCGGCCCTTGGGCCTGTTCGAGCACCACCTCGGGATCGAGGTGGCACAGCCTGCGAAAAATCTCTTCCTTGCGCTCGCGCACGGCGTTGTTCTGCGGCAAGCGCTCGCAGCAGTTGTGCAGCAGGTGCAGGACCTGAAGTTGCAGTTGTGGCTCCCAACCGGCCTGCTGAGCCTGTAGCAAAAGCTGGTCAAGGCCCTCGAGCTGAATGCGCGCCAACTCATACTGCTGCGCGGCGAAACACAGCCGGGCCAGGCTCAACTGCCAGAAAAATCGCTCGCGGCCACAGGTCGCGCCGGTCAGCCCGGCCTTGAGCGGCTGCCCGGCGACCTTCAGGCCGTCCTTGGCCAGTCGTGCCACGGCCGTTTCCAGGGCCGGCTCCCAGGCCGGTCGCAGGTCTGCTTCGGCGGGTTCGACGACTGTCGCAAGGGGCGCCTGTTGCAGATGGACAGCGACGTATTGGGTGATCCAGAGGCTGGTGGCCGGGTCGACAAATGGCCTGCCGTCTTGAAAGCGCAACTGCGCCAACGCGGGTAAGCGCTGCAACAGCAAAGCCAGATGCAATTCGACGGCGCGCATCGCAAGATCGGCGTTCAGTTGCTCAAGGCACTGCCAGACCATGCGCTGCCCGTCGATCCAGAACGGCGCCTGGCTCAGGCTGTGCTCCAGGTCAATCAACAGATCGGCGTAGCCTCCGTCGGCGAAGCGCTTGTGATAATCGGCGAGCTGCTCAGCGGCCAGGCCGCGTACTGCGGTGACCTCGCCGTTACGCTCTGGCAGTGTCTGCACCGGCAGCCACAACAGGCTGCGGCTCAGATGTACGGCGCGAAAATCGCAAGCCTTGCTCTGCAACCACCAGCGGCACAGTGGCCCGGCCTGCTCTTGCAGGTTGCGCAGGGACTGCTGCGCCTGCTTGTGGCTGCTGACCTCGGCGCTTGGTGCCAGCCACTGGCTGGCGGCCTGACGGACCTGGGTGGTCACCGCCTCGACCACACCGACGGCCGGACGGTTGTCTTGCGCACGCTGAATCATTGCCGCCAGACGCCGACACAGCGGTAACAGCAGCGGCGCGGCAGTACCGAGTTGCTCGCTGAACAGCCGATCAAGTGCTTCGAGCAAGGTCAGTAAACGGCGGAACAGCTCAAGCTGTTCGCCCACTGCGATCTTGTCTCCCAGCAACGGGTCGAGGCGGTTCAACAGCCAGTTGATGGCTGCACAGCGGGTCCGCGGTTTGAGGGGATGCACGCTCGCCCAGTGGCGGCTACAGAGCTGCTCAAGCATGCCTATCCCGGCCAGCAGGCCGACAAAGGATTCGCGCTGGTACAAGGCCCAGGTCAACCAGACCGCCACCCGCAAGTCTTTGGACTGGTTGCGCAACAATGCTTCGCTGCGCTCCAGGACCAGCAGCCAGTCGACTCGTTGCCCGGCGTGCAGCGACTGCGCCTTGGCAATTTCCTGCTCCAGCGCTTCGAACTCGGCGCAGAAACGCACGTCTTCGCCCACGAAACTACGTTCGCTGATGGCGAGCTCGGCAATTTCCAGATAAACAAGGCACAACTTTGCGCGATAAGGCATTGGCATTCCGGCAGCAAAAGTGCGGTTAAGCACAATGCAGCCGAGAATATACCCGTGAATAAAAAACCAGCCAAAACAAGGGTTAGCGAGTATTTTAGGATGTTGTTAAATATTTAAACCATGGCTCAACCTGCAAACAACTCGCATCAATAAACACTGGAAACACTTATCTAGCCCACTCTAAGACACCGCATATACGGCATTAAAAGACCGAAAACAGCACGGCAAAACAAGTTGAAACAATAAATAAATTGCTTTTCAAATCATCACTAAAGTCGTGATCAGAGCGAGATGGCAAAAGCCCATCTCTTTCTTCGCTGATCGTATAACCGACCAACGGTACAGGGCCGCAGGTTCTGTAGAAGCCCTTGAAGCACAAGCCTCTGCGTGTTCATCACCCCCTAAAAAGCACCGCTTCAAGGCACCATGGGAACTTGCCAAGTTGTACGACATCCTATGTTGTGCTTGACTGCATCTCGTCCCACTACAATAACAATCGGAGACTTTCACCATGGCGAACAGTCGATCTGTCACAGCCAAATCCGCCGACGCTGCACAACCGCTACTCAAACGCATGACCAAACTACTGGGGCCAGGCATCATCGCCGTGTTGTCCTGGCTGGGTGCTGGCGATCTGATCACTTCATCGGTCGCGGGCGCCAACTACGGCTACGCCATGATGTGGGTACTCGCGGTGTCGCTGCTGTTGCGTTTTCTGATCGTCAACATCATTGCGCGCTTCCAGCTCTGCAATAACCAGGGCATGACCATCCTTGAGGGCTACGCCCAACTGCATCCCCTGTTTGCCTGGTTCATGCTGGGTTATGCCTTGCTCATGGGCCATCTGATCAATGCCTACATGATCAAAGGGGCCGGTGAGGCATTGGCGATGTTGCTCAATATCAACCAGCCATTGCTGTGCTCGGTGGCCGTAATTATCGCGGTCTGGTTGCTGGTCGGGCGCAACGTCTACAGCCTGATTGAAGGCGTGATGAAAGTCCTGCTGGCAATCATGACCCTGGCCTTCCTGGCGCTGGCCGTGATGTCCGGCCCCGATCTGGGCGGCATTCTCAAGGGCACCATCGGCTTCAGCATTCCACCAGACCAGGGCGTGCATGGCGCCGTGCTGGTGGCGGTTTCGGTAATTGGTGCGGTGGCCGGCTCCATCGCCAACTTCGTGCATCCGTACGTAATGCGCGAAAAAGGCTGGACGGGGCCGGAGCACAAGCGCATGCAGCGCAACGACCTGTTGTTCGCGGTCATCGTCGGTATTGTGATTAACCTGGCGATCTGGGTCGTTGGCGTGGAGATCCTGCGTCCTAATGGCCTGCAGGTCAGCACGCTGGGCGATCTGGGCAAAGCACTGGAAATGTTCTTCGGCCCGGCAGGCTGGTATGTGTTCTTCGTCGGGGTGTTCGCCACCTTGTTTGCCAGCATTGCGGGCAAGACCACGGCCTTTCCGATGCTGATCACCGACGCATTTCAGCACATCCGTCCTGAGCGCCGTGAAAAGTACGGCAAGGAATTTCATCAGGACCCGATGCACAAGTGGTTCATGCTGTTCATCCTGGTGACCCCGATCGTCTGGTCGCTGCCCGGCATGCCGGACTTCGTGACCCTGACCCTGGGCGTCAACGCGCTGAACATCGTCGGCCTGCCGATCATCTCGCTGGGCCTGTTGATCATGTCCAACCAGAAGTCGCTGCTCGACAAGCAATACCGTAACAACTGGTTCGAGAACATCGCGCTGGGCTTTGCCACCGGGCTGGCAATCTGGGTTGCCTTCCAGCTGGGTGGCGAGGTGTTTGGCTGACACTGGCTAAAGGCGGCCGGTTACCACCGCGCCGCCACTTGCCACGCAGCGGCTAAAGATTGGCGTCCGCCAGCCGATAGCGCCTTATCAGTCATGACTGACTCCCGGCTACCCAGGCCGGGTTTGTTCACGCGGACAAGGACCTCTGCAGTGCAGTTGCACACTCTCCCGTTTCATCCCGAACACACCCCACCCGTTGATCTGCGCACCGCTGAGGTGGGCGTATGAGCGGGGATTTTCTGCATTTTTTGCTACCGTCTGCTGACAGCGGGCTGGAACTGACCTTCTTTACCCTGATCATCGGCAGCATGCTGGTTTCACTGGTGGCCGCGGAGTTTTTCGGCCGCGAGCAGACCTGGCAACACAACTGGACCGGCGGAGCACAGCAAGGCGCACTGGATCTTGAGCACGGCTCGATCAGCGAACTTAGCCACGCCCTGGCGTCATTGCCCGAACGCATCGTCGCCAACATGCCAGGCCTGCTGCTGATTTTTGGCTTGCTGGGCACCTTTCTCGGCCTGGGCATGGCGCTGGACAAGGCTTCCGGCGTGTTGCAAGGCAGCGGTGATTCGCTCAATGCCATGAGTGATTCGCTGGCGCAACTGACCGGCATGATGAAAGACCTCGGTTCGAAGTTCAAAACCTCCACCTGGGGCATCATTGCGTTCATCGTTTTGAAACTCTGGGAAGCATCGCGCTGGTCGGCCGATAGCCGCCGGGTTGATTGGTGTGTGCGGCAGATGAAGCTGGAAATGGAGCTGAGCCGCCGCGACCAGCGCGCCGACAACGAACGCCGCGACCTGCAAAGCCGCGACACACAAGAGCGGGTTGGCGAGCGCCTGGTGCAGACCATGAACCAGCAATCGGCGTTGCTGACCGACGCCTTCGCCAAGCTGATGAATTTGCAAGCGACCCTGGCCAGCGAAACCCGCGAGCAGTCCGAGTCGCTGAATAAACGACTGATTACCCTCGCCAGTGTCAGCAATCGTCTGCTGACCAGCCTCGATCAACGCATCGAGACCGGTTTCGGACAACTTGACGGGCTCAAGCTCGAACAACTGCGCCACACTGAACAAACCCGGCAGCACTATGCCGAGCAAGCCAGGCAACTGGCGAACCTCGCTGCGCTGAACGAGAAAGGCAACCTGTGGCTGGACAGCCTCGATCAACGTGCCGAGTCCAGTGCCGGGCAACTGAGCGAGCTGAAGATCTTCAATGCCCGATTGATTGACCTGGCTCAGGAGCGCGACGATCACCTGCTCACGCAGGTGACCGAATTCATCAACCAAGTACGCGAGAGTAACCTGTCGTTGGCCAGCCTCGATCAGCGCGGTGAGTCGGTCGCCCGGCAACTCGATGCGCTGCTGCACGGCACCCGGGAAATCACTCAGCGGCTCGATGCCCTCAACACCTCCAGCGTCGCCCAGGAAACCCATCTGGAATCCACACTGGAAGGCATCGCCAGCGTGCACACGACCCTGCATGCGGCGACCGAGTCAGCCGGGCAGATGCTTGCCGAACTGAACAAGCCTGTGGCCCGGCGCACCCCCAAACATCCTGAATCCACTGAGTTTGCATAACAGCATGAAAGACAAACCCAACGAGTGGGTGTCCATCTCCGACCTGATGGCCGGGGTGATGGCGGTGATCATGCTGATGCTGGTGGTCTCGGTGCTGCAGAACAAGGCCGCCGAGGCCGCCAGCCGGGCTGAACGGCAGTTGCAGGAAGCTGCGCGCAGCAAGGGGCTGGATAATCTGCTGACTCAATTGCAAGCCGATCTGGCCCAGCACGGTCAGTCTGCGTTGGTGGATATTGATCTGGCCAGCCGACGTCTGACGCTGCCCGATGATGCGTTTGCCCGTGGCAGTGCCTGCGTGACACCGGCCACTGAGGCGGTGCTGGTCCGGCTGGGCACGCGGATCGCACGCTTTATGCAGGACAATGCCCAGGCGCAGGTGCAGGTTGAGGGACATACCGATAACGTGCCGGTGAGTCGGGCGGTGACGGATATCCGGCGGTTTTGTACGGTGTATGACGATAACTTCACGCTTTCGGCGGCGCGTGCCAGGGAGGCGCGCAAGCGTCTGGTGGCCGCACTTGATGCCGGCCAGGCGTTGCGGGTAGTGGTGGCCGGTTATGGTGATTCGCGGCCCAGGCCGGGGATCGATCCGGCCAGCCCGCTCAATCGGCGGGTGGAGATTCAGTTGCTGATGGTGCCGCAATTGGCTGCGGCGTCGCAGGAGCGGTTTTAACCGCAACACTGGTCACTTAGGTACTGTATACCCCCGATGGGAGTGACCTTGGTCTGGACGGCACTCCGACGAAAAGGCCAGTAACAACACTACATCTGCCGTGAACGCGCCGCCGTCTTCGTTGGCAACCGGAACACCGGCAGGCTTTAGCCCCTGCGCAATAACACCACGAAAAATATGCCGCCCAACGCTGCGGTGGCGATGCCGATCGGCAGGTCTTGGGGGGCGATCAATGTGCGTGCGGCGACGTCGACCCAGACCAGGAACAAGGCGCCCAGCAAGGCACTGACGGGAATCAGCCGGCGGTGTTCGGCACCGACCAGGTAGCGCGCCAGGTGCGGCAGCATCAGACCGACGAAGCCGATCGCGCCGGCTTGCGAGACCAGCACACCGGTCAGTAACGAGCAGCAGACAAATACCTGCCAGCGCACTTTGCGTGTGTCGTAGCCGAGACTGACTGCGGTTTGTTCACCGCTCATCAGGGCATTGAGCGGCCGGGCGAGGGTCAACAGAAGCACAAACCCCGCCAGGACGCATATCGCCGGTACCGCCAGCAGCTCCCAACGTGCCAGGCCCAGGCCGCCGAGCATCCAGAACATCACCGAACCGGCCGCGTGCGGGTCGCCGATGTACAGCAACAGATTGACCAGCGCCATCAAGACAAACGACACCGCCACCCCGGCCAGCAGCAACCGGTCGCTGGCCAGCCGGCCTTGGCGGTTGGCCAGGTTCAGCACCAGCAGCATGCTGCCCAGCGCGCCGATAAAAGCGGCCAGTGGCAGGCTCAGGTCACCGGCAAAGCGTCCCAGGTACATCACCACCACCACCGCCCCTAACGCCGCGCCGGAGCTGACGCCCAACAGATGCGGGTCGGCCAGCGGGTTGCGGGTGACCGCTTGCAGGGCACTGCCGACCATCGCCAGCCCGGCGCCGACCAGCGCGCCGAGCAATACCCGTGGAGCGCGGATCAGCCAGACGATCTGCTGTTGTCCCTGGCTCCAGTTGCCGTTTACCGAAAAGCCCAGTTGATCCAGGACGATGCCGCCGACCTGGGTCGGCGACAGGCTGGCCGAACCGAAACCAAGCGCCAGTACGCAAGACAGCGTGAGCAGCGCCAGCAGCCCGAGAATCAGGGCACGATAGGCAATCTGTCCGATTATCGGCTTCACTGCGTGCTCTGGCTGAACAGCTGCGGATACAGCGCGGCGGCGAGTTTCTCTACCGCTTCGGCGTTGTGCAGTGAAGGCGTGGCTTGCAGGTAGCTGAGCACGACAAAACGCTGTTTGCGAATCGCCTCGACACTTTGCAGCGCCGGGTGACGCAGCAGGAAGTCGCGTTTGGCCTGCCAACCGATGGGGCCGTAATCAACGATGACGATCAGTTGTGGATCGCGCTCCACCACGCTTTCCCAGTTGACGCTGGTCCAGCTGGCGGCCAGCTCATCCATGACATTGTGGCCACCGGCGCTGTCGATCAGCGCTTGCGGCATGCCCAGTCGTCCGGAGGTCAGTGGCCGGTCTTCACCGCTATCGTAGAGAAACACCCGTGGCCGCTGTGCTTGCGCGGCCACACGCTGATGGACCTGTTGCAGGCGCTGTTGCATCTGCCCGATCAATTGTTGCGCGCGGTCTTGGACGGAAAAGATTTTCCCCAGGTTGCTCAGGTCGCGGTACAGGTCTTCGAAGCGAGCCTCGCGCTGCTGCATGACAAACGAGCAGGATTCGCTGAGTTCATAAACCGGGATACCAAACGGCGCCAGGCTTTGCGGGGTGACCGGGCCGTTGATGCGCATGCCGTAATTCCAGCCAGCAAAGAACAGGTCGGCACCCGCTTCGAGCAGGTTCTCCGGCGACGGGTAACGGGCGGCCAGTTCGGGCAGCCCAGCGAGCTGCTCGCGCAGCGACAGGTCGAGGGTTTTCCAGCCGCTGATGCCGGTGTAGCCGACCATCCGCTCTCGCAGGCCCAGTGCCAGCAGCATGTCGGTCATGTTCACGTCATGACTGACGGCACGCTGCGGCGCGCGCTCGAAGGTGACCTCGCGCTCGCAACTGCGCACGGTCAACGGGTATTCACTGGCCTGAGCCGCATGGCTGACGGCCAGGGTAAGTAACAACAGGATACGAATCATGCTTGGGTTATCCAGGTAATACGCGGGTGGTCAGCCAGCGGGTGACTGTCGACCAGGGCTTGGACACCGAACACTTCGCGCAGCAATTGCGGGGTCAGCACTTGCGCAGGCGTGCCGCTGGCCGCCAGTTGGCCGTCATGCAGCACGTAGAGGCGATCACAGAAGGCTGCGGCCAGGTTCAGGTCATGAAAGCTGGCCAGGGTGCTGAGCCGCAGGCGGCGCAGCAACTGCAGCAGCTCCAGTTGATAGCGTGGGTCGAGGTGGTTGGTCGGCTCGTCGAGAATCAGCAGTTGTGGCTGTTGCACCAGCGCGCGGGCCAGCAGCACCCGCTGCTTTTCACCACCGGACAGGCTGGCAAAGGTGCGCGTTGCATGCAGCTGCATGCCGCTGCGTTGCAGGGCCTGGTCGATCAGCGCCAGGTCCTCGACGTTGTCACCCTGTAACAAGCCTTTGTGCGGCGCTCGCCCCATGGCCACCACATCCTGCACGCTGAGGCCGAAATCCTCCGGGAACTCCTGCTGCATCACCGCGATGCGCCGGGCGCTCCAGCGCTGGGTCTGCTGCCAGAGATTCTGGCCGTCAAGCAGCACCTGGCCGGCATCCGGCTGGCTGAAGCGCCAGGCGCAGCGCAACAGGCTGGTCTTGCCGCTGCCGTTGGGACCGATCAGGCCGACGAACTCGTGCTCACCGACCTGCAGGTCAATGTCGTGCAAGGCGAAGCCTGCGGCGCGCGCCCATTCAAGTTGCTGGATGTTCAGATGCGCCATAAAGGATTCCAGTCGGGGCGCCGGCGGTGGGCCACCAGCGCCAATGGCGGTCAGAAACGGTAGTCAGCACTGACAAACAACGAGCGAGGCTGGCCCATCAGCCATTGCTGACCGCTGTTCTGCCCGGTCACCACGTAGCGGCGATCCAGCAGGTTATACAGTTGCAGCCCCAGACGCACGTCCGACAATATCTGCCAGCCAAGGTTGGCATCCACCACCGTGTAGCCCGGCACCTGAGTGGTATTGGCGGTATTGGCATAACGGGCGTCGACGTAGCGCAGACCGATCCCGACGTCCACATCGTCACTGACCGCCTTGTTCAGCCACAGGTTGGCGCTGCGCCGTGGCACGTCGGTGGGACGGTTGCCAGCCCGCGATACGCTCTGGCCGTTGGAAACTTCGTCAAAATCATCGTATCTGGCGCGTACCACCGAGGCGTTGGCCGAGACCTGCCAGCCCTGCGCCAGGCTCAGGTCGAGGCTGGCTTCCAGGCCATTGGAGGTCTGCTGGCCGACCTGCTGGCTGAGGCGGGTCAGCGGATCGACCGACAACAGCTTCTTCTTGACGATGTGGTAGGCCGCCAGGGTCCATTCACCCTGCCCGTCCCAGAACTGCTGCTTGAGGCCGAACTCAGTCTGTTTCGCCTCGGTCAGGTCCATCTGCTGCTGGGTCGGGTTGAGGCTGATCAGGTTGCTGATGCCGTCCTCACTGGTCGAGTACTGGCCGTACAACGACAGTTGGTCGGTGACTGCGAACACCAGCCCGGCACGCCAGTTGCCGCCATCGAGGCTACGGTCGCTGCGGGTGCCGGCGCGCATGTCGTCGCGATTGATGTGGTTCTGGTCGCGGCGGATGCCGGTAACCAGCGACCAGCGCTCGGACAGTTGCAGGCGGTTTTCGGCAAACAGGGCGAAGGTGTGGGTGACGGTGTTGGCCAGCGGCCGGAACGGCGAGTTGCTCTGGAAATAGCCGTCAGCCGCTTGCCATGGGTCGATGTAGTCGCCGCCAACATCGTTGTACGGCGAGTTGTTATCGAGCTCAAAGCGGATCTTGTTGTACTCGGCGCCCACCACGGTCTGGCTGTCCAGGCCGAACAGCGAGTGCTTGAAGGTAAAGCTCTGGCGGTCGCCGATCTGTTCCTGGTCGTGCTTGATTTCCAGGTAGTCGCCGCGCAGCAGTTGGCCGCGTGTACTGTCCCAGCTGTAGATTTCAGCATTGCGCCAGTGACGGCGGCTCTTGACGTAGTACAGCTGATTGCTGGCGCTGATTGAGTCGCTGAGCGTCCAGTCGGTGGTCAGGCGTGTCCATTGATCGTCGTAACGCTGCACGGCGTTACGCAGGTTGTAGTTCTCGTCGCGCAGGCTGTCGCGGTAGTGGCCGTCGATCAATGGCGTGCCGAAGTACGACGAAGGCTCGCTGTTGCCGCGATCATGGGCCAGGGTAAAGCTCAGGTCATCGCTGGCCTGCCAGCGCACGGCCAGGCTTAGCGCATTGCTGCGCGAATCGCCGTGATCGACCCAGCCATTGCTCTGTTGCTGGTTGAGGGTCAGGCGATAGCTCAGGCTGTCGCTCAACGAGCCGCCACTGTCCAGTGCCGCCTGCTGACGATCGTATGAGCCATAACCCAGGCGCAGGCGGTTGCGAATTTCGCCTTCGAACGGTTTCTTCGGCACGATATTGACCGTCGCCCCGGTCGCACCTTCGCCATACAGCACCGATGCCGGGCCACGCAGTACATCAATGTGCTCGACCATCCAGGTGTCCACCGGAAAGGTCTGGGTGCCCATGCCGGTGTAGAAGCGTGAGCCGTCAAACAGGGTCATTACCGATTCGTGCCCGGTAAAACCGCGCGCCGACAGCGCGGTGTTGCCGTTGCCCGGTGCGGCAATGCTGGTAATCCCCGGCGCACGGGTCACCGCGTCCTGCACGCTCTGATTGTTGCGCTGCTCGATGGCAGTGCTGTCGATGCGGGTGGCGCTGGCCGGCGTTTGCAGTGGCGTCAGGTTGAGCCGCGAAGCGCTGGGCAACGGGGTGCTCAGGGCGGTTTGCGGCTGATCGGCCTGCTCTTGAACTGTGGTTGCCGGCAAGGCCAGGCTGCCGGGTTGCTCGGCCAGGGCTACAGGAGAAAGGACCACCGGCGAGAGCGCCAGCAGGCTGAACTGCAATGGAGAAAAACGGGACATGCTATTCCAACTCGATGAGGAAAGATGAACCCGGAGGGGAATAACGCATAGGCAATCAGGCACGCAGACGCACCCGAATACCGGCCTGCGCCCGCCCACCGCGGGGTTGCCAAACTGAAGTTGCAGGCCGGTCTCCGGGCTTGCGAGGATCATGAAACCTTCACCTTCCCATGCAGCCTGTGAGGCTGTAGCACAGTGGTATATAGAAGGTTTCGCTCGCCTACCGTTGCGGGGGCAGCGCCGGACTGGTCATCTGAGTGACGCACCGGCTTCCCGTTTCACCCCATGCACGGCGGCATGGGACACCTGAAACTGGGCGGCATCTGACCACCGATGAACGGTCGAGTCAATAGTAGATGACTCACCGCCGTAGGAGCGGCTTTAGCCGCGAATTGGTCTTGCGTTTTGTGCATGGGTCATTGTCGCGGTTGTCTGGGCTGCCGGTTTCGCCCCCGAATCGACGCCTACCCTCGGCCAGCGCCCAAGTCGCGATTTGCGTCGTCTGTGCCATCTCTACTCAAAGATCAAAGGCAACGGCAACAGCAACTGAAGAAACTTCAGTTGCTTGAGTGTTCAGTCGTAACGAAACGCTGCTGCACGCTGACCCGGATAAACGCGCCGATAAACAGCACGGTATAGAACATCACGATGGTCGGCGCCGGGGCGCTGTCGAGGAAGAACGCCAGGTACACCCCGAAGAACGCCGCCAATAGTGAAATCAGCATGGACACCAGCAGCATGGCCTTGAAGGTCCGGGTCAACAGCAAGGCAATCGCCCCTGGCGCGATCAGCAAGGCGATCGCAAGGATGATCCCCGCCGCCTTGAGCGCACCGACGATGGTCAGGGATATCAGACTCAGCAGTCCATAATGCAGCCAGCGCACCCGCAGGCCCACCGCCTGGGCGTGTGCCGGGTCAAAAGCATGCAGCAGCAGGTCTTTCCATTTCAGGCCGATGACCAGCAGGGTCAACGCGGCGATCAACGCTGAGCCGAGGATGTCGTCCAACCCTACCCCGAGAATGTCGCCGAACAGGATGTGGTCCAGATGCACAGCCGATTCGATCTTCACATACAGCACCAGCCCCAGACCGAACATCCCGGAGTACACCACGCCCATCACCGTGTCCTGTTTGATGCGGCTGTTGTCCTTGAGAAAGCCCGAACTGATGGCGCAGAACATCCCTGCCACGAAGGCGCCCACGGCGTAGGGAATATTGATGATGTAGGCGATCACCACCCCCGGAAACACTGCGTGGGACACCGCATCGCCCATCAACGCCCAACCGCGCAGGACCATGAAGCACGACAGCAGCGCCATCGGCAGCGAGACCAGCACCGCAACGATCAGTGCGTTGACCATGAAGTCGAACTCAAAGGGGCTGAGCAAGGTTTCCAGCAGGCTCATGGCTGCACGTCCAGAGCCGCCTTGCCGCGTCGCCGCGCCGCCAGCATGCCGTGTTTGGGGGCGAGGAAAAAGGCGCAGAGGAAGATCACGGTCTGCAGCACCACGATGATCCCGCCGGTGGCACCGTCGACAAAGTAGCTCAGATAGGCACCGGCAAAGCTGGTCAGCGCACCGATGCTCACCGCAATGATCAGCAGCCGCTCGAAGCGGTCGGTCAGCAGGTAGGCCGTGGCGCCGGGGGTGATGACCATGCAGATCACCAGAAACGCCCCCACGGTCTGCAATGCCGCCACCGTGCAGGCTGACAACAGGGTGAAGAAGATGCCCTTGAGCAGGGTCGGGTTCAGGCCAATCGAGCGGGCGTGGTTTTCATCGAAAAAGGTGACCATCAGGTCTTTCCACTTGGCGGTGAGAATCACCAGCGAGATCATGCCAATCAACACCAGTTGCACCGTATCGCCCGGCGTAATCGCCAGAATATTGCCCTGCACGATGGTCTGGATGTTCACGGAAGTGGGCGACAGCGAGACCATGAACAGGCCCAGGCCGAAGAACGAGGTGAAGATCAGGCCGATGATCACATCTTCCTTGAGCTTGCTGCGCTGGTTGAGAAACAGCATCACTGCTGCGGCCAGGCCGCCAGCGAAGAACGCGCCGATCGAGAACGGCAGACCGATCATGTAGGCACCGGCCACACCGGGCACGATCGAGTGCGACAGCGCATCGCCGATCAGCGACCAGCCGCGCAGCATCAGGTAACAGGACAGAAACGCACAGACACCGCCGACCAGCGCCGCGACCCACATAGCGTTGCGCATGTACTCATAGGCGAAGGGTTCCAGCAGCCCGGCAATCACGACTGCGGCTCTCGCGGTTCACGGCGGGTGGCGATGCCATCGCGAATCACCAGCGGCCGTTCGTCATCGGTGAAGATGCCGACCCGATGCCCCGGATCGCCCACCGCCGGGTTGATCATGAAGTGGCGTAATACACCACCGAACGCCTGTTCCAGATTGTCCTGAACAAACACCTCTTCGGTCAGGCCGTAGGCCAGTACCGTGTTCTTGACCAGCACGGTGCGGTCGCAGAACTCAGGCACCGAGCCCAGGTTGTGGGTAGAGACCAGCATCACCCGGCCTTCGTCACGCAGCTCACGCAACAGCGTGATGATCTGGTCTTCAGTCTTGACGTCCACGCCGGTGAACGGTTCGTCGAGCAGGATCACCTTGCTGTCCTGAGCCAGCGCACGGGCAAGGAACACGCGTTTTTTCTGGCCACCGGACAACTCGCCGATCTGGCGCTTGGCCAGACTGGTCATGTCGACCCGCGCCAGTGCTGCTTCGACGGCCAGCCGATCAGCCTTGCGCGGGATGCGCAGCATGCCCATGTGGCCGTAGCGGCCCATCATCACCACATCTTCGACCAGCACCGGAAAGGTCCAGTCGACCTCCTCGGCCTGCGGCACATAAGCCACCATATTGCGCTTGAGCACCTGAGCCACCGGCAGCCCCATGACCCGGATCTCGCCCTTGGCCAGCCTGACAAAACCCATCAAGGCCTTGAACAAAGTGGACTTGCCAGCACCATTGACGCCGACCAATGCGGCGATGGTGCCAGCCGGAATGCGAAAGCTGGCATCGTGTAGTGCCGTGTGTCCATTGCGATAGGTGACCGTGACATCGGTCACCTCAATACCCCAGTGCTGCAGGGCCAGGTCCGCTACGGCGGTCGATTCAGTCATGGCTCAGCCCGGCCTGCAGGCCTTTGGTCAGGGTGTCGGTGGTCACGCGCAGCAGATCGAGATACGTCGGCACCGGGCCATCAGGCTCACTGAGCGAATCAACATAAAGCACTCCACCGTAATGCGCCCCGGTCTCGCGGGCAACCTGGCGAGCCGGTTTGTCCGACACAGTGCTCTCACTGAACACCGCCGGGATCTGCTGCGCCTTGACCTGATCGATGACCTTGCGCACTTGCTGCGGCGTGCCCTGTTGGTCGGCGTTGATCGGCCACAGGTACAGCTCTTTGAGGCCCAGATCGCGAGCCAGATAGGAGAACGCGCCTTCGCTGGTGACCAGCCAGCGCTGCTGCGGGGCAATCTGCTCAAGCTGGGCGTGCAGCGGCGCGACCGTGGCCTGAATGCTGGCCTTGTAAGTCTCGGCATTGCGACGATAGGTGTCGGCATTGGCCGGGTCGTATTTGACCAGCGCATCGCGGATGTTATCGACGTAGATCTGCGCATTGGCCGAGGACATCCAGGCATGGGGGTTGGGCTTGCCGGTGTAAGGCCCTTCACCGATGCTCATCGGCTGCACGCCGTCGGAAACCGTCACACTGGGCACATCCTTGAGGTTCTGGAAAAACTTCTGGAACCACAACTCAAGATTCAGGCCGTTCCACAGAATCAACTGCGCGCCCTGAGCCCGACGCAGGTCGCCAGGGGTTGGCGAATAGTTGTGGATCTCGGCACCGGGCTTGGTGATCGACTCGACCGTAGCGGCATCACCGGCGACATTGCGCGCCATGTCGGCGATCACCGTGAAGGTGGTGACCACCTTGAATTTTTCTTGCGCCGGATCTTGAGCAAAGGCCGTAACGCTGCAGCTTAAGGCCAGCAACGTGCCCGCTAAATGGGCTGACAGGCGGCTCCATCGAGTGTCGCGTTTTCGCATGTACAGCACCTCCGGACAACAGGGCCAAGACGGCTTGCACGGTGATCGCCTGACAAATCAACGACCTGCAACGACCGGCAAGGTAGATAAGATTGATTTGCATTATGATTTCATCCGTCGCATCCAGCAAGACGAGTTTACTCCCGGCCTCGCAGCCAGACAGCTTGCAGACAGTAAAGGCCAGGTTCGGGAGTCGCGCTGAAGAGGCCGGGTTACATACCGAACGCTCCGACCAACCGGTGCAGCTCACGCGATGACTCGGCCACTTCGTTGCTGGCGGTGACCATATGACCGGCAGATTCGGCGGTCGATGCACTCAAGGTACGAATCTGCCGGGTGTTGCGCTCGACGCTCTCGACCACGCTGGTCTGCTATGCGGCTGCAGTAGCGATCTGCACGTTGTGCTGGACGGTCTCGCCCATGCCTTGGGTGATTGCTTCGAATGCCCCGACAGCCAGGCGTACTTCGCACATGACGTCTTCGGCGCTGACATGGATGGCTTGCATACGCTGCGCCGCGTTGTCGACTTCCAGGCGCAACCGCTCGATGGTGTTGTGCATCTTGCCGGTCAGCCCCTGCGAGTGAGTGGCCAGGCTGCGCACCTCGTCGGCAACCACGGCAAAGCCCCTGCCCTGCTCGCCGGCCCGTAACGCCGGTGCACAATGGCGGGTCATCGATCGGTCTCTTTGAGCGCGTTGTTTTTACAGGCAGATGAGCTCGGCGGAACAGCATTGTCGACGAAATTGTATTCAGCCTGTATACAGGTCAGGCGCAACGAATTATTCATTTCAACAAGACATAGCCGGCTGCCTTGGGTCGTCTGCCTTAACATCTGCATCGCCAATTGGGCCTGCAATCGGGCGGGGATCTGGGTCATGATGCGCGTCTGTCCAGACCGCCATACGGTTTGATCCTGACCCTGAACATTTTGGTTTTGCGCCCGGCAAAGGGCGCCGCATCGCTCCAGGAGGTTATCCGCATGACCCAGGCTGCATACGTTCCGCCCAAGGTATGGACCCACGAAGCCCCGTCCGGCGGCGAGTTCGCCAATATCAACCGTCCGGTGGCCGGCCCGACCCACGACAAGGCCCTGCCGGTCGGCCAGCATCCGCTCCAGCTGTACTCGCTGGCCACGCCCAATGGTGTCAAGGTCACCATCCTGCTAGAAGAACTGCTGGCGCTGGGCATCCACGAGGTCGAGTACGACGCCTGGCTTATCCGTATCAATCAGGGCGAGCAGTTCTCCAGCGGCTTCGTCGAGGTCAATCCCAACTCCAAGATCCCGGCCTTGCTCGACCGCAGTGTCGAACCGCCAATCCGGGTGTTCGAGTCGGGCTCGATCCTGCTGTACCTGGCAGAAAAATTCGGCCACTTCATTCCGGCCGATCCTGCCGGCCGCGCCGAGACACTGAACTGGCTGTTCTGGCAAATGGGCTCGGCGCCTTATCTGGGCGGTGGCTTCGGGCATTTCTACGCTTATGCACCGGAAAAACTCGAATACCCGATCAATCGCTTCACCATGGAAGCCAAGCGCCAGCTGGATGTGCTGAATCGGCGCCTGGCCGAGAGCCCTTTCCTGGCGGGCGAGCAGTACAGCATTGCCGATATCGCGGTCTGGCCATGGTACGGTCAACTGGTGCGCGGCAATCTGTACTCGGCAGCAGAGTTCCTCGCGGCACACGAGTACCCGCATGTCCAGCGCTGGGCTGAAGTTATCGCCCAGCGCCCGGCGGTCCAACGCGGCCAGCGGGTCAACCGGACCTGGGGTGAAGAAGCCAGCCAGTTGCCAGAGCGTCATCAGGCCAGCGATCTGGATTGAATCCAGGCTTCAGCAGGGGGCTCACCGCCCCCTGTAGGGTGCCTCTAAAAACGCAGGCGATGGCAACGCAGGCCGTTTTTTGCCTGAGAATGCACCAATCAAGCGCTGATCCGCGCGTCACGATAACGCCCGTGAATCATAAAGGCTTGTCTGTCGATCGACGGCTATAGTTAAGTCACCCGGTATCGATACAAGATACCTACCCCGTCTGTAAGCCTTATGTTTACGTCAGCGTTCAAGAGGTGCTGAACATGGCGACCCACGTGATCAACTTCACCGCCCCGGTCAATTCCACCACCTGCGGCCAGCTCATCGAAAAGGCCTCACTCGCAGCCCAACAGCAAGCTTCCAGCCTGATTCTCAATATCGCCACCATGGGCGGCGAATGCAGCTATGGCTTCACCCTGTACAACTTTTTACTGACCCTGCCGATGCCGGTGCATACCCATAATCTGGGTACGGTCGAGTCAATGGGCAACGTAATTTTTCTTGCCGGCGAACGGCGCACCGCCTGCCCGCACAGCAAATTTCTGTTCCATCCCTTTCACTGGCACCTCAACGGCGCAGTGGACCACTCGCGAATGTCCGAATACGCCATGAGTCTGGACCACGACATGCACCTGTATTGCCGCATTGTCGCCGAACGCACTCAAGGGGCAGCACAGGCCCTGGAAACAGAAAAGTACCTGACAGCCGCGCCGCGCATTCTCGAACCCGACCAGGCGCTGGAGTGCGGAGTGATTCATGCGGTGGAATCGCCGGGGTTGAGTGGTGAGTTCGTGACCCATTGCGTGCACTCCTAGCGCCTGCTGCTCAGCCGACAGCACACACCTGAGACCACGCTGCCCGGAACGTCTAAAGGCCCAACTGAATCGGCACAAAGCGGCTGCAATTGCGGCCGTCATGTTTAGCCTGATACAACGCGCGGTCGGCTTCGGCCAGCAGTGCCTGGGCTAGCACCGGGGCGCCTTTTGCGCCAGTAGCGCCTGACTGCGCGTGTGGCAGCGCACCAGCCTCCAGGCTCGCCACGCCCACCGAAACCGTCACCCGGCCGTAATCGCTGGTTTCATGCGGACGGTTTTGCGCCCGCACATGCTGGACTATCTCTTCGCCGAGTTGGCAGGCGCCTTGTGCTCCGGTGCCTGGAACAAGCACGGCAAACTCTTCGCCACCATAACGGGCAACCAGATCGGTAGAGCGCTGCACGCACGCCTTTACGGCATGGGCCACAGCGATCAGGCATTCATCGCCTTGCAGATGCCCATAACAGTCGTTGTAGCGCTTGAAGAAATCGATATCGAGCATTAACAACGAGAAAGCCTCTTGGTTGCGCCGCGCGCGCGACCACTCACGCTCGATGTTCTGGTCCAGGAAACGGCGATTGGCCAGGCCGGTCAGGCCATCGGTCTGAGCCAGCAGGCTGAGCTGGTCGATGGCTATTTTCAGGCGCAGGTGGGTCTTGACCCGGGCAGTGACAATCGCCGGCTGCACCGGCTTGCCAATGAAGTCTACCGCGCCCAGCGCCAATCCGGCCTCCTCCACGCGGGCCTCGGTGTGGCTGGTGATGAAAATGACCGGCACATCCTTGAGCAGCGGGTCGGCCTTGATCGCCTCACACACTTCAAAGCCGCCCAGATCAGGCATTTCAGCGTCGAGCAAGATCAGGTCCGGGCGCATCTGCTGAATCATCTTCAACGCTTGGGTACCGCCGGTGGCAAAGCGGATTTGCCCCAGGCCATGCAGGATCTTGCTCAGCACGCGGATAGCGGAAATATCATCATCGACAATCAACAAGCTGGGTATCGGTTGCATCGCGCACGGTTCTCCGTTCATAAATCGGCGCGTTCGAGCAGTTGTAAGGCGCGCTCGAACTCCAGCCCTTCAATGGCCTGCCAAAGCTGCTCGACCAGTACCTGGCCGGCAGCCGCCTGAAGCGCTGGCGCGGCCAGTGCAAAATGGTTAAGCGCATCAATGTCATGGTTTTCCAGCAGCCGGTGCAGGCTCGCAAGAGCCTGACGAGCCGTCGTCGGATCAGTATCGGCACAAGGCACTGGAGCAGTTGAGGCCTGTATGCTGGCAGCCTGTTGCTGTAGGGCGACGAATGCTTCGCTCAATTTACCCAGCGTCTGCCTGGCATCACCGCCATTGCACAACATGGTCTCGGCCTGCCCGGCCAGTTGCGCCAGCGCCTGGGCGCCCAACAGGCTGGCGACACCGCGCAGCTTGTGCAGCTCCGCGATCAATGGGTCACATGGCAAGTCTGTACGTCGTACCACCGCATCCGCCTCGGCAAAGGTGCCAAATTCTGAAAAAAACCGCCGCAGTGACGACAGGTACAACGCTTTGTCGTGACCAAACCGGCCGGCGGCCTCACGTACATCAATACCTTCGATCAGCGGCCAGTCCTCAGCATCCAGTGCCTGGGTCGACGCGATGTTGCTGACCGCCAGAGGCGATCCACGTACCCGCTCGACCGCCCTGCGGATCGCCCGGATCAGTGCCGTGGGTTCAAGCGGCTTGGTAAGGAAATCATCCATGCCGGCCAGTTCTGCCTGGCGGCGTTCCTCGGCCAGTGCCCCGGCGGTCAGGGCCAGCACCGGCAAAAGGGTCAGGCCCAGTTCGGTGCGTAACCGGCGCGTGGCTTCATAGCCATCCATTTCCGGCATTTGCACATCCATCAGTACCGCATCAAACAGCGCAGGCGCCTGCCGCAGCCGCTCCAGAGCCTGCAAACCCGTGGCACAGGTCTGCACGCTCGCCCCTTGCTGTTGCAGCAACAGGCTGGCTACCTCCAGATTGATTTCGCTGTCATCCACCAACAGCAGGTGCAGACCGCTCAGCCAGCGGGTCATGGCAGTATCCAGGCGCGTAGTGTGCAGGACCCGCTCGGTACTGCCGTGATAGCGGGCAATACAGGCATTGACTGCATTGAACAATGCCGAACTGTCGAGCGGCTTGAACAGCACATTGTCGACCGGCCATGATGGCTGGACTCCTTCTACCGGACCGGTCACCAGAATGACCGGCAACCGGGTGACCTCGCGCAAGCGGTGCAGGTCTTGCAGCGCCGGACGCTGCCAGTCCACCAGCAAGAGGTCGGGCAGCGGACTACCGGTTTGCTGGCGCTCCTGCACGATCAGACACAGTGCCTGCAGATCAGCACAGTTGGCCACCCGCCAGCCCAGACCACGGCACAGACGCTGCAGGTTCGGCACGCCTGACTCATCGCTGAGCACCAGTACTTCAAGGCTGCTACCCAGCGCAGAAGGCTCCAGTTCGCCAGGACACAACTGAAAAGGCAACGCTACCCAAAAATCACTGCCCATGCCCGGTTCGCTGCGAACCCCCAACTGCCCACCCATCTGGTCTACCAGCCCACGCACTACCGACAGCCCCAGCCCGGTGCCGCCAAACCGCCGGGTGGTGGAGGCATCAGCCTGGGTGAACGGCGAAAACAGCCGGTCGAGCACCTCGGCAGCAATACCGCAACCGGAGTCCTGCACAGAGAAGCGCAACCAGCAGCGCTCGGCGCTTTGTTCCTGGTGACTGACACTCACCTCAACACCGCCCTCGGTGGTGAACTTCAATGCGTTGCCCACCAGGTTCATAAGGATCTGATTGACCCGCAGGGCATCACCGATCAGCAGATCGGGCATCTGCATCGCACCATTGACGGCAAAACGCAGGCCTTTTTGCTGGGCCTGTGCGGCAAACAATTCGCCTAGCTCAGCAAGCAGTTGCCGAGGACTGAATGGCTTGTTTTCCAGACGCATCTCGCCGGCTTCGATTTTGGCGATATCGAGGATGTCGTTGATGATCCCCAACAAGGTCCGACCGGCGATCTGCAACTTGGTCAGCAGTTGTCGCTGCTGCTCGTTCAAGGAGGAGTTCTGCAAGAGATGAGCGATGCCGATCACGGCATTCATGGGCGTACGGATTTCGTGGCTCATGTTCGCCAGGAACAGGCTCTTGGCGGCATTGGCAGCCTCGGCACTGGCTTTGGCCGCCTGCATGTCAGCGCTGTGACGTAGCCGTTCGGTAATGTCCTGAGCAATCCCAAGGTGGCCGATAAGCTCACCATCGGTGGTGCGGATCGGTGTGATAACCATCGATATCGGCACCCGTGAGGCATCCTTGCGCACGTAGGTCCACTGCCGGGTTTCGGCGCCCTCCAGTGCCGCCTTGTAGCAAAATACGTCGATACCTTCGATGGGGATGCCATACTCGCGGCTCAGTTCGGCAGAGCGCAGATCGACTTCTTCGGGCAGGTGAAAATCCATCGGCGTCTTGCGCCTGACCATTTCGGCATGACTGTAACCCAGCAGTATTTCGGCACCGCGGTTGAAGACCACGATCTGTCCGTCAGTGTCCGTGGCGATGATCGACACCTCCGATGATGCATCAAGCACCGCCTGCAGCAGCCCGGCAACTCTGGACAGCTCGGCAGTGCGCTCACTGACCTGTTGTTCGAGTTGCGCATTGAACTCCATCAGGTAGCGCTCGACCCGCTTGCGGTCGGTGATGTCGTGCATCATCTTTGCCGCCCCCAGAATGGAACCATCAGCCTCGCGGATCAGGCTGCCGGTAATAGTCACATCAATCAGTCGACTGTCTTTATGCAGACGCTGGGTTTCCAGGGTTGGACCACGCTCGCCACGTGCCACTCGCTCCAGCAGTTGCTCATCCTCATGAATCCGCTGCAACGGCACCAGCAAAGGAGCCAGCGGACGGCCCAGCACCTCATGTTCGGCATAGCCGAACATCTGCTCAGCGGCGCGGTTCCAGGTAATGATTCGGCCGTTCAGGGCTTCACCGATGATAGCGTCACTGGAGTTTTCAACGATGGTTGCCAGCCGGGCCTGACCGGCAATCACCTCCTGCTGACGCTGGCGCGACAACAGCAAGGTGCCGACCATCGTGGTCAGCAACAGGCTGGCCAGCACGCCAATGACAAACACCCGGCTGGGCGACACTGGATCCAAAGCTTCGACGAACTGCGGATGGGCGCCGACTTCCATGCGCCAAATCCGGCCATAAATTTCGCGCTCGAAGGTGTGCACATGAAGAACTTCCGGGTCAGGGCCGTTTTCCGGGGTCTGGTAGATCAGTTGCCGGGTATCACTGACGTCATAAAGCCGCAGATGCAAGCGGTGGTTGGCCGGGTCCAGACTGGACATCACCTCAAGCATGGTCAACGGCGCATAAGTCCAGCCGATCAGGTTGGTCTCTCGTTGTGTGGTGTCGGTCGGGGTTTCCGGGGTGTTGTAGACTGGCAGCAAAAACAGGAACGCCCGCAAACGCTCTTCGCTGCTCTGCTGCAGGGTGATCGGCGCAGACAGGGTTGCCGCACCGCTGCGCATGGCCTGGACGGCCGCTTCGCGGCGGCGCGGCTCCGAGGCGATATCCAGACCCACGGCCTGAGCATTACGCGCCGGCGGGTCGATGAACTGGATAATGTAGCGATCGCCCTGATTGACACTGAGCCGACTCAACGTGAACTCAGGCTTGCCGTCAGACCTGACCCGCCGCAGGAAATCAGCCTCATCAGCAATCGCTACCCGGCGGATGAAACCAAAGCCACGCGCACCGGGATACTCTTTCTCGATATTGCGCCCCTGACTGTAACGGCTCATCTGACTAATACTGATATAGCTCAGGTCAAGCATGTGAATGGCGCCGCGCAGACCGCGCAGCCGATACTCATAGACCCTCAACCGTGCTTGCAGACTGTCGCCGATGCCCTCCCCGGCATCCCTAAGCGCATCCTGGACGTGCCGGTCGATTGCCTTGCCCTGCTGGTAACTGGCCAGGTAGCTGACCATTAAACCGGCCAGCAGCACCAGCGCCATCCAGCCACCAAGCCCTGTCAGAGAATTCGTCTTCATCGCCCGCCCCGCTATCCCTGCCGCTCAAACGACCGCCACTGACTCTGTCGAAATCCGTTACACCCCGGCAGACCGCAGGACACACGAACCACACAGTGTCAGGGTGATAGCACCGATCAGGGTTCCGTTTTCCAGCGTAGATCGTCCTGCCTTATATGCCAGCCAATATGAGGCTCAGGACTGGCTCAACACCCACTTCCTGAACTCGCTCACCACCGGTTCCTCGGCAATCTCTTCGCGAATGGCCAGGTAGTGAAAGGTCTGCGGCTGGACCACGTCGAAGCCCACCAGGCGCACCAATTGGCCTTGCCTGATCAGATCGCTGACCAGATGGTGCCAGCCCAGCGCCAGCCCTTGGTCGCGCAGGGCCATCTGGATCAGCATGCTGTAGTCGTTGGCCTTGACAATGCCGGGTGCACTGAGCGAACGCCCGTCCAAGGTCACGCCCTGCAGGGCGAACCAGATTTTCCAGTCAACATATTCGGCCAGCGAGGGTCGGCCGTAGGGGCTGAGATTGAGCAGTGCCAGGTCGCGCAGCCCTTCAAGGCTCATGTTCTGGGGCAACTGGCTGAAATAGCCGGGGCTGCACACCGGGTAGATCAATTCGCCGAACAACCGGGTGCTGACATACCCTTCGCGAATCCGCGCCGACTGGGTGATAAACGCATCCGGTCGCACATCGGCTTCCAGACGATGAAAATCATGGGTCGCGACCACGCTCAATTCGATGTCCGGGTACAAGCTGGAGAAATGCGCCAGGCGCGGCGCCAGCCACAGGTTAGCGGTGCCGGGCGAGCAGCAGATGGTCAGGCTTGGGCGCTGGTAATCCTGCTCGCGCAACCGCTCGGCGGCCTGGGCGATGTTCATGAACGACAACTGCGCCACGTTGAAAAACAGCGTGCCGGCGGTGGTCAGTTCCACCGCGCGGCCAGAACGGTTGAACAGCTCGGTGCCCAGCGCATCTTCGAGTTCCTTGATCTGTCGGCTGATGGCCGCAGGCGTTACGCACAATGAATCGGCAGCACGGGTGAAACTCAGGCACTTGGCCGCTGCTACAAAAGACCGCACCGCACGCAGTGATGGCATCTTGATCAGCAGTTGATCGGGTTCGGTCTTCTTCAATCTTGTGCCTTAGAGGTTGCAAGACCGCCCGGCCCAACCCGGGCGGCGACTGTATATTTATATCAGCAAGCCATGCGCCAGCGGGTCGTTGTCATCAACAAAAATGGTGTTATGAACAATGCCCTTGGCCCAACCGGTGACAGCGGGTTCGATGGCCTGGTCACCATAGAACACCGCGCAACGACCATCGATGTCAGGAGTCGGCAGTTGGTCGCACCAGATCCCATGATGAACACCGCGAATGCGCGAATCCTCCGGGTGCACCGGTTCAGGCAACTGTGCCAGAGCGCTGCGCAGGCTCTGGCTCAGTTCAACGATGCGTTTGGTCGGCATGCCGTCCAGACCGGCCCACGTCGCCTGAGGCTCGACCACTGCGTAATAGTTGCCGCCATAGGCGATGTCGGCACTCAAGCGACCGAGCCCCTCGACGTCCACGACCACGTCTTGGGCATGCAGGTAGCTGGCGACACTCAGCATCTTTACGCTGGTGACCTTCGCGGGTGTAGCGGATATCGACCCGGTCGGCGTCTCAATGCTCAACTGGCCTGGCACCTGCGGCGTGACCAGCCCCGCCTCCAGTGCCGAAGTCACCAGGCCAATGGTGCCGACGCCACACATCGGCAGGCAGTCGCTGACTTCGATAAACAGCACAGCGAAGTCGCAGTCTTGCCGGCAAGCCGGGTAAATGATGGCCCCGGACATCACGTCACAAGAGACTGGCATGCAGCAAGAGGCCCGTCAACGAATTGTATTCTTTATGTAGACACATTAAACCCATAAGAAATACATTTTTCCAGCGGCGTTATCCTTGTAAAACATGAGGTTAGCGGATTGAACGAAGCGGCCAATACGGTCGCAGGTAGATATGCAGCTGTCGTATACAAGTAAATACTCATCAAATGGATGCGAACCTCAAAATCTGAGCGGCGCATCAAACCTTGCCTGAGTCGATGATTGACAGAAATACGGCGCAATTGGCCCCGATTGCGATTACAACGACGCGCAGGAAGTAACTTTCTGATACCGTTCGCTGATTCATCCTGTGCCCAAAAATCCGGCCTCGATAGAACGGACCCTACAGGAGAGCCACTTTTGCCTATTGCCGATAATGCCCTGGATCAAGCCATCGAGCGTTGCAGCCAGGAGCCGATCCAGATCCCTGGCAGCATTCAGCCCCACGGGTTTTTGCTGGTGCTCGACGAACCCAGCCTGCAGATCCTGCAGGCCAGTGAAAATACCGAACAGTGGCTGGGCGTAGCCGCTGGCGACCTGATCGGCAAGGATTTCCCCGGCTGGGTGGATGACCGCTTTGATCTGGCCGGCCATCTGCAGGAACTGCCGGCTGACGAAATCTTTCCGTTTCATATCGGCGACGTGCACCTGCGCCGGGGTCCTTGCAGCGACCAGCGCATGACCCTGCTGGTGCACCGTCATGATCAGGTACTGATCGCCGAATTCGAGCCTGTACCCGAGCAATCGGCCCGCCGCAGAAACGACTTCTATCCGTTGATCCGCGGTTTTGTCAGTGGCTTGCAGCAGATTACCGATATCGAAGAGCTGCTGCGCCGCTCCGTGCAGCAGATCAAACAGATCACCGGGTTTGGCCGGGTCAAGGCGTACCGCTTCGATGCCGAAGGCAACGGTCTGGTACTGGCCGAGGCCGTCGACGCGGGTTATCCGCACTACCTGGGCCTGTGTTTTCCAGCCTCGGACATCCCGCGCCAGGCACGAGAGCTGTATCGCACCAATCGGATCCGGCTGATCCAGAGCGCCAGTTACCAGCCCTCGGCGCTGATACCTGCCAACAACCCGCGCACCGGTCAGCCGCTGGACCTGAGCTATGCCTCGTTGCGCAGCGTCTCGCCCGTGCACCTGCAGTACATGCGCAATATGGGCACGCTGGCCTCGATGTCACTGTCGATCGTGGTCGACGGCAAACTCTGGGGGCTGATTTCCTGCCATCACCAGCAGCCTCGCCCGGTGGACTTCCAGACCCGCACGGCCTGCGAACTGCTCAGCAGCCTGCTGTCGTTGCAGATCGAGTCTCTGGAGTCTCATGCCAGCACCCGGCAATTACTGGATTTGCGCAAACGCATCGTGCAGATGCTGTCGTCGATGGCCGATCATGACAGCGTCAGTGACGGCCTGCTGGAACTGCCTGAAGTGCTGCTGGCCTTCGCCGGCGCCCAGGGCGCGGCGATCATTTCTGCCGGGCGCTGCGAACTGATCGGCGCCACGCCGCCCGAGTCGATGGTCAATGCACTGGTGCACTGGCTGGGCCAGCAGGATGCCGAGGAAGTCTTCCACACCGACAACGTGCAGCGCGACATCGACGAACTCCCGGAGCTGGGCCAGTACGCTGCGGGGGTCATGGCGGTGGCCATCTCGCAAATTCACTCACACTATCTGGTGTGGTTCCGTCCTGAACAGGCGCGTACCGTGAACTGGGCCGGGCGCCCGGAAAAAGACATCAGCCCACAGGGCACTCTCAATCCGCGCCACAGCTTTGAGCGCTGGCAACAGGACGTACGTGGTTTTTCCGCGCCCTGGAACCCGCTGATCATTGAAGGTGTGGTTGAGCTGCGCAGCGCGGTATTGGGTATCGTGATGCGCAAGGCCGAAGAGCTGGCGCAACTGTCTGGCGAATTGCAGCGCTCCAACAAAGAGCTTGAAGCGTTCTCTTACAGTGTCTCCCACGACCTGCGCGCGCCGCTGCGACACATTGCCGGCTATACCGAATTGCTCAGTGAAATCGAAGGCTCGGTGCTCAGCGAGCGCGGCAAACGCTTTTTGCAGCACATCGAAGACGCCGCGCGCTTTGCCGGGACACTGGTCGATAATCTGCTGAATTTTTCCCAGATGGGCCGCTCTGCGCTGCGCTTGTCGGATGTCGACCTCAATGCCCTGATCGACAATATCCGCAGCGACCTGCAGCCTGATTATGCTGGCCGCGAGGTTGTCTGGGAAATTGCCCGGTTGCCTAAAGTGATTGGCGATCCGGCATTTATTAACCTGGCCCTCAACAACCTGATTGCCAACGCGCTCAAATATACGCGTGGGCGCACCCCGGCGCGCATTGAAATCGGCGCCCGGCAGACCGAGAATGAAACCGAAGTGTGGATCCGCGATAACGGCGTGGGTTTCGACATGGCCTATGCCAACAAGCTGTTCGGGGTCTTCCAGCGTCTGCATCGCATGGAAGACTTCGAAGGCACCGGCATTGGCCTGGCCAGCGTGCGGCGCATTATCGAGCGCCACGACGGCGAAGTCCGCGCCGAGGGCGAAATCGACCGTGGCGCGACCTTCTACTTCACCCTTCCTCGTCACCTTTCGCATAGCTGAGAACCACCGATCATGCTCAAACCCATTCTGTTGGTCGAAGACAACCCCAGGGATCTGGAGTTGACCCTTGTCGCGCTGGAGCGCAGCCAGTTGGCCAACGAAGTCATTGTGCTGCGTGACGGTGCCGACGCTCTGGATTACCTGCTGCGCCGTAACGCCTTTGCCGAGCGTGACGACGGCAACCCGGCGGTGCTGCTGCTGGACCTGAAACTGCCCAAGGTCGATGGCCTGGAAGTGCTCAAAGTGGTGCGCGACACCCCGGAACTGCGCAGCATCCCCACGGTGATGCTGACCTCCTCGCGAGAAGAGCCAGACCTGCTGCGCGCCTACGAGCTGGGGGTCAACGCCTACGTGGTCAAACCCGTCGAGTTCAAGGAGTTTGTCGCGGCCATTTCCGACCTCGGGGTTTTCTGGGCCGTACTGAATGAACCTCCACCGGGTTCTCTGCGTCTGAACCGTCGACGCAATTAATGACGGAGCCCGGATGTTGGCCAAGCCAATGAATTTGCTGATGGTCGAAGACAGCTCGATGGACGCCGAGCTGACCCTGTTGAGACTTGAGCGCAGCGGCATGCTGATCCAGGCCCGGCAGGTGTTCGACCACTGGGGCGCGGAGCGCGCCCTGCAAGAGCAAAGTTTCGATCTGATCCTCTGCGACTGCGTACTGCCTGGCTCTTCGGGCAGCGACGTGCTGGCCATCGCGCGGCGCCTGGCCCCGGACACGCCCTTTATTTTCCTGTCCGGCATCTACGGCGAAGAACACGCGGTGGAAATGATCCGCCTGGGTGCGACCGACTACGTCCTGAAAAAGAACCTGTCATTGCTGCCCAAGGCGGTGGGCCGCGCGCTTACCGAAGTCCAGGAACGCCAGCGCCGGCGCCGGGCCGAAGAAGCACTGGCGGATGTAGAAGCGCGTGCGCGGATCGCGATTGACGCGGCAGGCATGGGCAGTTGGGACTTTCGCCCGCAGGACGGCCTGTTGCTCTGGGACGATCGCTGCAAGGCGCTGTTCAGCCTGCCCGCAGATACCGAGATGGATCTGCCATTGTTCTATGCCGGCCTGCATCCCGATGATCAGGGCGCTGTCCGTGAAGCCGTGGAACAGGCCATGGCACCGGACAGCGATGGCAGCTATCGCATGGAGTTTCGCTGTATCAATGGCAAAGAGCCGCGCTGGCTGCTGAGCAGTGGCCAGGCGCGGGTCGTCGATGGCCAGTGCGTGCGTTTCTCCGGTGTATTACAGGACATCCACCAACAGCGTCAGGCCACCCAGGCACTTAAACAGCTCAATGAAATCCTTGGCGAACGGGTCGAGCGGCGCACCCGCGAGCGGGATCGTGCCTGGGAGTTGTCGCAAGACCTGCTGGGCGTGTTCAACAAGGACCTGACGCCGGTGGCGCTCAACCCGGCCTGGGAACAGGCGCTGGGTTTTAACCGCCAGACCCTGGCGCAGATTTCACTGATGCAATTGCTGCCCGAAGATGACCGCCAGGCGTTCTGCAACGAGCTGGCGACCCTGGCGCGCAACGGCGCCAGCGTGCGTTTTACCGGCCGGATCCGCCACGCCAATGGTCAGCAGCGCTGGCTGTCATGGGTGGTGGTGCCGGAAGACACTCTGCTCTATGCGGTGGCGCGGGACATTACTGGCGAGCGTGAGGCGACCGAAAGCCTTGCCGAAGCCAATACCCGGCTGCGCGATCAGATTGCCGAGCGCGAGCGGATCGAAGCCGCCCTGCAACAGATGCAGCGCCTCGAAGCGGTCGGCCAATTGACCGCAGGCGTGGCCCACGACTTCAACAACCTGCTGACCGTGATCCTCACCGGCTCCAGCTTTCTTGAACGTGAGCTGGACAAGCCAGACCTGGACAAGGCGCGGCGGCGCCTGAAGCACATCCGTGAAGCGGGCGAGCGCGGTGCCAAGCTGACCTCACAGTTGCTGGCCTTCTCCCGGCGCCAGCGCCTGGAGCCGGTGCCGCTGAACCTCAACGACACCTTGAACGGCCTGGAAGAACTGCTGCGCCGCACCCTGGGCGGGAGCATTCTGGTTCGCCTGGATCTGCACGCTCAGTTGTGGCAGGCGCTGACCGATCCGACCCAGACCGAGATGATCATTCTCAACCTGGCGATCAACGCCCGCGACGCGATGCCGGCCGGCGGCCTGCTGATCCTGCGCACCCACAACACCCGCGTGCGGCAGGCCGCGCAACGGCCGGAAGATCCCGAGCCTGGCGACTACGTGATGCTGTCGATCCGCGACACCGGCTGCGGCATGAGCCAGGATGTGCTGGCCAAAGTGTTCGAGCCGTTCTTCACGACCAAGGACATCGGCAAAGGCTCCGGGCTGGGCCTGGCGCAAGTGTTCGGTTTCGCCAAACAGTCCGGAGGCGGCGTGCGCATCGACACCGAGCCGGGCCGTGGCACGGAAGTCAGCGTCTATCTGCCGGCGGTGCAGCACACCGCTACACAGGCCGAGCCGCCGGTGCCTGCTCAAGAGCCACAGAACAGCGGGCATAACCGCTGCATCCTGGTGGTCGACGATGAACACCTGATCCGCGACATGCTCAGCGAAATGCTGGTGCTGCAAGGTTATCGGGTCCGTCAGGCCAACAGTGGCGAACAGGCGCTGCAATTGCTCGACGATCAGGTCGATCTGCTGCTCACCGACTTTGCCATGCCCGGCTTCAACGGCGCACAACTGGCCCGCGCGGCACGCGACCGTTATCCGCAGTTGCCGGTGGTGTTTCTGACCGGCTATGCCGAACTGCAAGGTCTGGAGCTGCCTGAAAGCCTGGTGCTGCAAAAGCCGGTCAAGCCTGATGAACTGTTCCGCGCGCTGAGCCAGATGCTCTGATGACGCTGGGGTGGCGGTCGCGGCCAAAGCCAATACTGTTCAGACAAGCATTGCGCACCAGGTGGGAGCGAGCTTGCTCGCGAAGAGGCCGGTAAACGACCTCTGCTGCGAGCTATTTCTCAAGATTCAATAGCAACGGCGACCTTGCTCTGAGCGGCACACACTCAGCGTTTGGCCGCCATTGCGGTCACTTCCACGCGCATGCCCGGCACAGCCAGCGACGCGACACCAACGGCGGCACGGACTGGCCAGGGCTTGCTGAAAAAGCGTTGATAGACCTCGTTGAAGGCACCGCGCTCATTCATGTCGGTGAGGTAGATGGTCAGGTGCAACACACGATCCAGCGAACTGCCGGCGTTTTCCAGGGCGACCTTGAGCGCCTGCAGGGTGCATTCGCTTTGCGCAGTGATGTCACCCAGTTCCAGGCTGCCATCGGCACGGGTCGGGATCTGGGTGGACACTAGCAAGCCAGCGAAACCGGCGACGTCGCTAGAGATGGACTCCGGGTCTGGATCGGGCAGGAAATCGATATCAGAATTGGCCATGTGAATCTCTGGTCAGGTGAATGAAGGCCGACCAGTGTAATGCCCTATCGCGGCTAAAGGCGAAAGCGATTTGCCGATGAAGCGCCGCTGCCCGTTACCAAGCTGGCGCGAAAAGCCCCTTCCTTCAGGTGGGGGATGAAAGCGGCACCGCGAAGCGGTCATAGGGGTTAAGATCCATAAAACCGCCCTATCATGTGTTTCATGACTGAAATGAAAGCGACCAGAACCCTCAAGGTTCGAGTGCGAGACAAGCACGCAGCGCAGCTGCGTGAAGCTTCTCGCGCTGTGAATTTTGTGTGGAACTACGTGAACGAGTTGAGCTGTCGCTCGATTCGTGAGCATGGTCGTTTTCTGTCGGCGTTCGACATTCACAAGTACACCAACGGGGCCGGCAAAGACTTGGGACTGCACAGCCAATCGGTGCAGGCTGTTGCCGACGAATATGTCACACGGCGCAAGCAGTTCAAAAAGCGCCAGCTACGCTGGCGCTGCTCGGGCGGCGCCCGGCGCAGTCTGGGCTGGGTGCCCTTCAAGGTCGGCGCGGCTGTCTGGAAAAACGGCCAGGTCGTCTTCAACAGACAGCACTTCAAGGTCTGGGACAGCTACGGCCTGGCGGGCTTTAAATTCAGATCCGGTAGCTTCAACGAGGACAGCCGTGGACGCTGGTATTTCAACGTCGTGGTCGAGGTCGACCGGCAGTTATCGCCAGGCCAGGACGCGGTGGGTATCGACCTCGGACTGAAAACCACGGCCACCTGCAGCGACGGTGATCGCCTTGAAAGCGGCAGGTTCTACCGGGATCTGGAGAGCGCGCTGGGCACGGCCCAGCGCGCCGGCAAGAAGGCCCGTGTGCGGGCGATTCACGCCAAAATTGCGAACCGCCGCAAGGATGCCCTGCATAAGTTCAGCAACGCGCTGGTCGCGCGTTGTGGCGTCATTGTGGTGGGCGATGTGAACTCACTGAAACTCGCGAAAACCAGGATGGCCAAGTCGGTGCTGGACGCCGGCTGGGGCCAATTGAAAACCATGCTGGAATACAAATGCGATCGCGCAGGCACGGTTTTCAAGGTTGTCAGCGAGAGAAACACCACCCAAACCTGTTCGAGCTGCAAGCAATTGCCGGACTCGAGGCCGAGAGGTATCGCAGGGCTTGGAATAAGGGAATGGACTTGTTGTGGGTGCGGTGTCACCCACGACCGCGACGTCAACGCCGCAAAGAACATTCTCGCGCTCGGGCATGAGCGTCCAGTTGTGGGAATCCCCGCCCTTTAGGGCGGGGAGGATGTCAAGCCTGAACAATACCGCGAGCGCCTGGTTGGCGCTTGCCCCCAGAACCGGAGCCCTGATGAATATGCAAGACACCCTGCGCCAGCAACTGATTGGCCAACCCCTGCCCTCTTTGACCCTGACCGCCACTGACCACTCCAGTGTCGACCTCAGCACCCTGCCCGGCCTCAGCGTGGTGTTTATCTACCCGCGCAGCGGCAACCCCGAACTGCCCGCCCCGGCAGAAATGGCCAGTGTGCCTGGTGCCAAAGGCTGCACCCCGCAGGCCTGTGGCTTTCGTGATGCGTTCGATGAATTCGCCGCCCTGGGCGTACAGCGAATCTTCGGCCTCTCGTCGCAAGACACCGCCTACCAACAGGAACTCAAGGAGCGCACGCAACTGCCCTACCAGCTGTTGTCCGATCAGGACTGTGCATTAGGCAAAGCGTTGGGCCTGCCGGTGTATCAGGCCGGGCCGCTGCAAGTGTATGGCCGCGCCGCACTGGTGATCGACGACGGCCGGCTGGCGCAGCTGTACACCGAGATCCCGAAGCCGGCGCGCAATGCCGAGGACATTCTTGGCTGGTTGCGCCAGGCACAGAACTGACGCAAACCGCTGCTTCAGAACATGGTATTGGTGTTGGCCGCCTGCTGCGGGACGTTCTGAATCACGTCCCAGTGCTCGACGAGCTTGCCATTGGCAACCCGAAAGATGTCCACCACGGCCTGACCCGGATCCTTGGCGCCATTGGTGGAGTGCACGTGCAGGTACACCAGGTCACCATCGGTGGCGCTGCGCACGACACGTGCCCTCGATTGCGGGTTTTCCTTGAAAAAGCCCGCAAAGAATTCCACGAACGGCGCCTTGCCATCCGGCACCTCAGGGTTGTGCTGCTTATAGTTGTCCGCAACCAGCTGCGCGGCACCAGCCACATCATGCTTGTTGAAAAAGCGTTCGTAAAAATCCAGCACCAGGGTGCGGTTGGCCTCTTCCGCTGCCAGGTTGCGCGGGGTAGCGGCGTGACTGGTCGCTGCCACAACAACGAGCAGCGCGGCCAGCGCCAGACCAGTCAGGGTTTTGAAGGAAAGAGTCATAAGGCTTCCTGCGAGGGTGAATGAGGCGCTGATAGTAGTCTGGCGCGCGGCTGCGAAACTATCACCAGCCTGACATGTGAAACGATTGTCGAGGGGGCCGGACGCTGTCACAGCCGGCCCCGCTGCGGGATCAATAGCCCAGCGACAACCCGGTATTGCGCCGTGGATCGTTGGCGCCGTAGTACTTGTTGTTACCCACCGGTTTGCCGTCCAGCGAAGGCGCGCCGACCAGAATCGCCGCTACGTGATTGAGCGGTTGCGGCCCGGTGAATTTGTGGCCCCAGCTTTCGAGGATCTTGCGCGTATCAGGGCTGATCGCGAAATCTTCCAGGTGGGTTTCCTCAGGCAGCCATTGCTGGTGGAAACGGGTCGCGTCGGTGGCTTCCTGGATGTTCATGCGGTAGTCGATGACGTTGAGCATGGTCAGCAGGGTCGCGGTAATGATCCGGCTGCCGCCGGGCGTACCCACCACCATGACGGTCTTGCCGTCCTTGGTGACGATGGTCGGGCTCATGGATGACAGCGGGGTTTTACCGGGGGCAATGGCGTTGGCTTCGCCCTGCACCAGGCCGTACATGTTCGGCACGCCGACCTTGGAAGTGAAGTCGTCCATCTCGTCGTTGAGGATCACCCCGGTCTTGCTGGCCATCACGCCGGCACCGAACCAGTCGTTGAGGGTGTAGGTCACCGACACCGCATTGCCCCATTTGTCGACGATGGAGTAGTGCGTGGTGTTGTTGCCTTCATGGGGCGCAACGCCAGGTGCCAGGTCTTTGGAGACCGCAGCTTTTTGTGGGTCGATGGCAGCGCGCAGCTTGGCCGCGTAGTCCTTGTCGAGCAGGCGCTCGAGCGGGTTCTTGACGAAATCCGGGTCGCCCAGGTAGCTATTGCGATCGACATAGGCATGGCGCATCGCTTCGATCTGGTAATGCATGGCCTGGGCAGAACGGAAGCCCAGATCCTTCATCGGATAGCCTTCGAGAATATTCAGGATCTGGCAGATCACCACGCCACCAGAGCTCGGTGGTGGCGCCGAGACGATGTGGTAGCCGCGGTAATCGCATTCCACCGGCGCCAGTTCACGGGTCTTGTAGCGGTCAAGGTCGGCCTGGGTGATGATGCCCTTACCGGCCTTGCTGGAACTGACCAGGGCATCGGCCACCCAGCCCTTGTAAAAGCCGTCCTCGCCCTTGGCGGAGATTTCCCGCAGGGTGCGCGCCAGGTCTTTCTGCACCAGCTTCTGGCCCACCTGCATTGGCTTGCCGTCATCGAGGAAGATCGCGCCGGAATCCTTGATGTCCTTCTTGAAGTCCTCGGTGGCGGTCCACAGCAGGTCCACATCGCCCTGCTCCAGCACAAAGCCGTCATCGGCCAGCTTGACCGCCGGGGCGATCATCTCGGCGCGCGGCTTGCTGCCGTACTTGCTCAGTGCATACTCCATCCCCGAGACCGTGCCCGGCACAGCAACCGCCAGGTGGCCGCGCGAACTCAGGCCCGGCACCACGTTACCGTCCTTGTCCAGGTACATGTCGGCGGTGGCGGCCAGCGGCGCCTTTTCGCGGAAGTCGAGGAAGGTTTTCTTGCCGTCAGCCATCTGAATGGTCATGAAGCCGCCACCGCCCAGGTTGCCCGCCGCCGGGTAAACCACCGCCAGCGCGTAACCCACCGCCACCGCCGCATCCACGGCATTGCCACCGGCCTTGAGCACGTCCACGCCCACATGGGTGGCCAGATGCTGGGCAGTGACCACCATGCCGTTCTCGCCGGCCACCGGGGCTTGCGAAGCGGCCAGGGCCAGAGGGGTTTGGGTAAAACAGAAGGCGACAGCGACGAAGGCCGTCAGCTTGCGGTACATCATGAGCCAGATTCCTTGTTCAGTTTTCTGATTGTTTGCGGGTGTCTGCCACCCTTGGCATATGGCCTGCAAGAGCATAGCGCTAAATCAGCAAACGACGCGAACCAGGCCCAATCAACGGTGGCGGGTTGTGGAACGCAGCTTGTAACGCTCGCCGGGGTGAGTCAGGCGCACATAGCTGACCAGATTCTCGCTGGACCAGGTTCGCCGCACCATGCACAGGCAGGCCGCACCGGGGTCGATTTCCAGCCACTGGGCGGTTCGCGCATCGGCGTGGATGGCTTCGACCACATGCTCGATATCGCTGATCGGGCAACTGGCAACCAGCACCTCGTTGGGGGTCTGTTTCGAGAAGTCGCTGGACAGGTAGTGCGGCACCCAGCGCGGGTTGACGTAGCGGTCTTCGAGCTGGATCGGCAAACCGTTCTCGCGATGCACCAGAATGCTGTGAAACACCGGGCTGCCGATGCGCAGGCCCAAACGCAGGGCCACTTCATCGTCGGCGGTAATGGCCTCACTGCGCAGCACATCGTTGGAGTAGTGATGGCCGCGGGCGCGGACCTCTTCAGCGATGTTCATCACCTCCTGCAACGAAGACTCGGCGCGTGGGTCGGTGACGAAGGTGCCCAGCCCGGCCTGACGCACCAGGTAACCCTGCTGCACCAGGTTGGTGATCGCCTTGTTGGCGGTCATGCGGCTGACGGAAAAATCCCGGGCCAGTTGCTCTTCTGGCGGAATCTGGTGATTGACCGGGTAGTCGCCTTCGCGGATATGCGTCAGCAGGAACTCTTCGATCACTTTGTACCGAGGGGGTTTCGGGGTACTCACCAGTTCTCCGGATGTGTGGGCAAGGAGTCGAATAATACCCCGCGGCCCACACCTTGCCACCCGTTTTCAGTCACTGCTGGCCAGTGCCCGGCCCTGTGCCTGCGGTTTGACCCAGATCCAGTATGCCAGGACCAGCAGGCCGAGCCACACCACCCCGACCCACATGGCCGGACGGCTGTTCGGGAACCAGGCCAGCACACCGAACACGAACAGCATGAAACCGATGGCCGCCGCCGGGGCAACCGGCCAGAACGGTACCCGGAACTTCAACTGCGCAACCTCGGCACTGCTCATGCGGCGGCGCATGCCCACCTGGGAAACCAGAATCATCAACCACACCCAGACGGTGGCAAAGGTGGCCAGCGAAGCGATGAGCAGGAAGATGTCTTCCGGGATCAGGTAATTGAGCACCACGCCGATCAGCAACGCAGCGGCCATCACCAGCGCCGTGAGCCACGGCACGCCATTGCTCGACACCTTGGCAAAGCCGGCCGGCGCCTGACCTTGCAGCGCCATGCCGTACAACATGCGCCCGGCACCGAAGACATCGCTGTTGATCGCCGAAATGGCCGCCGAGATCACCACGATATTAAGCAGCGCGGCAGCAAAGCCGATGCCCAGGTTATCGAAGATCTGCACGAACGGGCTGCCTTGGGTGCCGATCTGCGGCCACGGGAAAATCGACATCAGCACGAACAGGGTCAGCACGTAGAACAGCAGGATGCGCAGCGGCACGGCGTTGATCGCCTTGGGCAGTACCCGTTGCGGGTCCTTGGCTTCGCCGGCAGTGACACCAATGATCTCGATGCCGCCAAAGGCGAACACCACCACGGCAAAGCAGGCGATGAAGCCGCCAATGCCATTGGGCATGAAGCCGCCGTGCTGCCACAGGTTGTGGATGCCGGTGCCGCCGTCACTCAGGCCGAAGCCGTAGAACATGATGCCCAGGCCACCCAGAATCATCGCCACGATAGCGCTGACCTTGAGGATCGACAGCCAGAACTCCATTTCGCCGAAGACCTTGACCGTACACAGGTTCAGGGCGCCGATGAAACAGATGATCGACAGCACCCAGATCCAGCGCGGCACATCGGGAAACCAGAAGCCCATGTAAATGCCAAACGCGGTGACGTCCGCCAGGCAGACGATGATCATCTCGAACGCGTAGGTCCAGCCGGTGATAAATCCGGCCAGCGGCCCGACATAGGAGGTGGCGTATTCACCGAACGAGCCGGACACCGGATTGTGTACGGCCATTTCGCCCAGGGCGCGCATGACCATGTACACCGCAGCGCCCGCGATCAGGTAGGCCAGCAGTACCGACGGGCCAGCCAGCTTGATGGCCGAGGCCGAACCGTAGAACAGCCCGGTGCCGATGGCCGACCCTAGCGCGATAAAACGAATATGACGGGCACTCAGACCCCGTTTGAGCCCAGTATGGGTACTCATGTCAGTGCATCTCCGATTGTTTTTATAGTGCAGAGATGGCCGCCCGCGTGCCGGGCGGCCTGTGCTCAATCGAGCGTCAGAGGCTAGGCAGCAGGCGCGGCGGCACCAGGGCATTGAGACAACCGCTGGCCAGCAGAGCACTGGCGGTCTCGATGTCAGGGGCGAAGAAGCGGTCTTCCTGGTAGTAAGAAACCTCAGCGCGCAACAGGCTGCGGGCTTTTTCCAGCTTCTCGGAGCTCTTGAGGCCGTTACGGAAGTCCAGGCCCTGACAGGCACCCAGCCATTCGATAGCCAGGATGCCACGCACATTGTCGGCCATGGCCCACAGCCGCTTGCCGGCGTTGGGTGCCATCGAGACGTGGTCTTCCTGGTTGGCCGAGGTCGGCAGGCTGTCGACGCTGGCCGGGTGCGCCAACGCCTTGTTGTCGCTGGCCAGGGCCGCTGCGGTGACCTGAGCGATCATGAAACCGGAGTTGACCCCGCCGTTTTCCACCAGAAACGGCGGCAACTGCGACATGTGGCGGTCCATCATCAGCGAAATGCGGCGCTCCGACAGCGAGCCAATCTCGGCAATGGCCAGCGCCAGGTTGTCAGCGGCCATGGCCACGGGCTCGGCGTGGAAGTTACCGCCGGAGATCACATCACCCTGCTCGGCGAACACCAGCGGGTTGTCCGACACGGCGTTGGACTCGACTTCCAGCACTTCGGCGGCCTGGCGCAACTGGGTCAGGCAGGCACCCATCACTTGCGGCTGGCAACGCAGCGAGTACGGGTCCTGGACCTTGTCGCAGTTGGCATGCGAGCGCGACACTTCGCTGCTGTCGGTAAGCAGGTCGCGGTAAGCGGCAGCCACGTCGATCTGCCCGCGCTGGCCACGCGCAGCATGAATGCGCGCATCGAACGGCGCCCGCGAACCCAGCATGGCTTCGACGCTCAGGCCGCCGCAGACAGTGGCGGCAGCAAACAGGTCTTCGCCTTCGAACAGCCCGCGCAGCGCGTAGGCCGTGGACACCTGGGTGCCGTTGAGTAGCGCGAGGCCCTCCTTGGCGGCCAGGGTCAGCGGCTCAAGCCCCGCCACCGCCAGAGCTTCGGCGGCTGGCAGCCACTGGCCTTTGTAGCGCGCCTTGCTCTCGCCGATCAGTACCAGCGACATGTGCGCCAGCGGTGCCAGGTCGCCGGAGGCACCCACCGAGCCCTTGAGCGGGATGTGCGGGTAGACCTCGGCGTTGATCAGGGCGATCAGCGCGTCAATGACCTTGCGGCGAATCGCCGAGAAACCACGGGCCAGGCTGTTGACCTTGAGCAGCATGATCAGGCGCACCATCGCATCATCCAGCGCCTCGCCGACACCGGCGGCGTGAGACAGCACCAGCGAGCGTTGCAGCTTTTCAAGATCTTCAGGGGCGATGCGGGTCGAGGCCAACAGGCCAAAACCGGTGTTGATGCCATAGGCAGTACGGCCTTCGGCCAGGATACTCTCGACACAGGCGACGCTGGCGTCGATGGCGGCATGGGCGCCGGGGTCCAGCTCGACGCGCACCGGTTGCTGGTAGGCCTGACGCAACTGGGTCAGGTTCAAGGTGCCGGGTTTGAGGGTCAGGGCATTCATCAATCAGGCTCCTTTGTTGTTCTTGCTGCCGATCATCGGCAGGTTCAGGCCCTGTTCATGGGCGCAGTCGATTGCAATCTGGTAACCGGCATCGGCATGACGCATCACCCCGGTGCCCGGGTCGTTGGTCAATACCCGGGCAATACGTGCCGCGGCGTCATCGGTGCCATCACAGACGATGACCATACCCGAATGTTGCGAAAAGCCCATGCCTACGCCGCCGCCATGGTGCAACGACACCCAGGTTGCGCCGCCGGCGGTGTTGAGCAGCGCGTTGAGCAGCGGCCAGTCCGATACAGCGTCGGAGCCGTCACGCATGGCTTCGGTCTCGCGGTTAGGGCTGGACACCGAACCGGAGTCCAGATGGTCGCGCCCGATCACCACCGGCGCCGACAATTCGCCAGAGCGGACCATTTCGTTGAACGCCAGACCCAGCCTGGCACGCTGGCCCAGGCCGACCCAGCAGATCCGCGCTGGCAGGCCCTGGAAGGCAATGCGCTCACGGGCCATGTCCAGCCAGTGATGCAGGTGGGCGTCGTCGGGGATCAGTTCCTTGACCTTGGCGTCGGTCTTGTAGATGTCTTCAGGGTCACCGGACAGCGCCGCCCAGCGGAACGGGCCGATGCCGCGGCAGAACAGCGGACGAATGTAGGCCGGCACGAACCCCGGGAAGTCGAAGGCATTGGCTACGCCCTCTTCCTTGGCCATCTGGCGGATGTTGTTGCCGTAGTCGAAGGTCGGCACGCCGGCTTTCTGGAAGTCGAGCATCGCCTGTACGTGCACGGCCATCGATTGCTTGGCCGCCTTGATCACCGCTGCCGGGTCAGTCTTGGCACGGTCGCGGTACTGCTCCCAGCTCCAGCCGATCGGCAGGTAGCCATTGAGCGGGTCGTGGGCGCTGGTCTGGTCGGTGACCATGTCCGGGCGTACCCCACGACGGACCAGTTCAGGGAGGATTTCAGCCGCGTTGCCGTGCAGGGCGACCGATACCGCTTTGCCTTCGGCGGTGTATTTGGCGATGCGTGCCATCGCGTCGTCCAGGTCAGTGGCCTGCTCATCGACATAACGGGTGCGCAGGCGGAAGTCGATGCTGGTCTGCTGGCATTCGATGTTCAGCGAGCAGGCACCGGCCAGCGTCGCCGCCAGTGGCTGCGCGCCGCCCATGCCACCAAGACCGGCGGTCAGTACCCAGCGCCCGGTGAGGTTGCCGCCAAAGTGCTGGCGACCGGCCTCGACGAAAGTCTCGTAGGTGCCCTGGACGATGCCCTGGCTGCCGATGTAGATCCAGCTGCCAGCGGTCATCTGGCCGTACATGGCCAGGCCCTTGGCATCCAGTTCGTTGAAGTGCTCCCAACTGGCCCAGTGCGGCACCAGGTTGGAGTTGGCAATCAGTACCCGTGGCGCGTTGGAGTGGGTCTTGAACACGCCGACCGGCTTGCCGGACTGGACCAGCAGGGTTTCGTCGTCGTTGAGTTCCTTGAGGGTCTCGACGATCTTGTCGTAGCACTCCCAATTGCGTGCCGCACGGCCAATGCCGCCATACACCACCAGCTCTTTCGGATTTTCCGCCACCTCGGGGTCGAGGTTGTTCATCAACATGCGCAGCGGCGCCTCGGTCAACCAGCTCTTGGCGTTGAGGGTGGTGCCGCGGGGTGCACGGATTACGGTGTCACGAAACGTCGTCATGGTCAGGTCCTGATACAGGGTGTTGTTCTTGTTGAAAGGGTGTTCTTGAAAAACTTGCCGTCAGCGTTCAGCCGCCTAGCGCCAGGGTATGAATCAGCCGCGCCGCCGCCTTGGCGGTGTGGCTGTCGATATCGAACGCGGGGTTGAGCTCCGCCAGGTCGATCAGCCGCAACCGACCGCTGTCACGCAAGCGCTCGACCAGCGGTTCGAGCAGGTGCATGGGCACGCCCCGCGCCGCCGGCGCGCTGACGCCTGGCGCTTCGCTGGCCGGCAGTACATCGATGTCGATGGTCAGGTACAGCGCGTCACAGCGGCGGGCAAACGCGTGCAGCTCATCACCGATCACCTGCAGCGTGGCTTCGCGGATCTGGTGATCCTCACGGACCAGCACATCGAGCTCGGTTGCGCGGTTGAACAGCGCCTGGGTATTGCTGGCACGGCTTACACCGACACAGGCATACAAAAACGGCCAGCCACGCGCGGCGCATTGCCCGGCGATCTGTGAAAACGGCGTGCCGGAGGAACGGGTCTGGCTGAAATCTCGCAAGTCGAAGTGCGCATCGAAGTTGACGATGCCGATGCGCGGGGTGTCCGCCCGCCCGGCAAAGTGCTGCGCCAGCCCCGACCAGCTGCCGTACGCCACTTCATGACCGCCACCGAGCACCACCGGCAGGTGGCCGTCGTCGAGCAGCCGGCACACACCGTCGGCCAAACGTTGCTGCGCGGCCTCCAGATCAGCGTCATCACAGACCACGTCACCAGCATCGTAAGCCGGCCCCTGGCGATGCCAGGCCAGATTGGCCAGCGCCTTGCGCATCGCCAGCGGCCCGGCCGCTGCACCGGTACGGCCGTGGTTGCGGCGCACACCTTCGTCACAGGCAAAACCCAGCAGCGCCAGACCAGGGACCGCGCTCGCAGCCCAGGGCTGGATGCGCTGGTGCCAGCGCGCGCTGTCCTGCTCCGGATCGACGCGCCCGCTCCAGGCGTCCAGGCTCTGACGATCAGCGAACATAAGTAACGACTCCTGCAAAAACGCGCTGGCGCAGACGGCCAGCCTGAATGGCATAGGCAAGTTCGGCCGGGTGACGGACATCCCACAGGCACAAGTCGGCCGGTGCGCCCACGGCGATCCGACCCAGCTCCTTGTGGCCCAGCGCATAGGCCGCATGGGCGGTCATGCCGGCCAGGGCTTCGGTGGGGGTCAGACGGAAAAACGTGCAGGCCAGATTGGCCATCAGGGTCGGCAGGCAGATCGGCGAGGTGCCGGGGTTGGCATCGCTGGCCAGGGCCATAGGGATGCCGTACTGGCGCAACAGGGCAATCGGCGGCTGCTGGGTCTCGCGCAGTACATGGAAGGCACCCGGCAGCAGCACCGCAGCGGTGCCGGACTCGGCCATGGCACGTACGCCGGCCTCGTCGAGGTATTCGATATGGTCCACCGACAGGGCGCCATAGCGCGCGGCCAGCGCGCTGCCACCCAGGTTCGACAACTGCTCGGCATGCGCCTTGATCGCCAGGCCATGGGCGATGGCCGCCTGGAATACTCGCTCACATTGCGCCGGGGAAAAGGCGATACCTTCGCAGAACACATCGACGGCATCGGCCAGCCCCTGTTGCGCAGCGGCCGGGATCATCTGCTGGCAGACCAGATCAATGTAGCCGTCACTGTTGCCGGCATATTCGGGCGGCAAGGCATGGGCGCCGAGCAAGGTGGTGACGACCCGGACCGGGCGCAGCGTACCCAGGCGGCGCGCCACACGCAGCATCTTCAGTTCGTCTTCAAGGGTCAGGCCGTAGCCGGACTTGATCTCGACGGTGGTCACACCATCGGCCAGCAAGGCGTCCAGACACGGCAGGCTGGCCGCGATCAGCTCATCTTCCGTGGCAGCGCGGGTGGCACGCACGGTGCTGAGAATCCCGCCACCGGCGCGGGCGATCTGCTCGTAACTGACGCCCTGCAAACGCTGCTCGAACTCCACTGCGCGATCACCGGCATACACCAGGTGGGTATGGCAGTCGACCAGCCCCGGCGTCATCACGCCGCCCCGCCCTGCTTCTTCGGTGCCGACAGCCAGCACAGGATCAAAGTCCTTCTCTGCCCAGAGCGCCGCAACGCGGCCTTGCTCGACCAGCACGGCCATGGGCTCAGGCAGTTGCTGTTGCCCGTCAAACAGGGTGACCTCGCGCCAGAGCAGGCGCCCGGATGCAGTGGAGAGCATTTGTCATGCCTTTTCTTGTTTAATGTATATACATTTAGCGCTCATCCCGCGAAAAGGTCAACCTCCAGACAAAAGAAAGCCCGATAACTGCCACATCAGGCACAGTTAACGGGCTTATTGTATATACATATCGCTAGACATGACGCTCAATCTGCCGCTGGTTGCGCCGTTTCGGCTCAGAGCGCCACCGCCGGATAGGCCTCCAGCGGCGCCACGATCTGCTCTTGCGCCACCACCAGCGGCAAGTCACGCGAGCCTTCGGCGGTGGCCTTGACCAGCCCGAACAGCGTCGCGGTGGCCAATTCCAGCGCACGCGGCAGCGGCTCGCCTCTGAGCAGGCGCGCCAGCAAGGTCGCCGAGAACACGTCGCCCATGCCGTTGGGCAGTGGATGCAGGGCCAGACGCGGGGTGTTGACCAACCAGGCGCCCTCGCCGTTGACCGCCAGCGTACCGAGCTGATCGGCAGGAATATCCGGCGTGGCCAGGCTGGTGATCACCACCACATCCGGCCCACGGCCGCGCAGTTGCCGCGCGGTGCGCACTGCATCTTCAACACTGACAAGCCGGCTGCCGGTGAGCAGCTCGAACTCGAACTGATTGGGCGTGACAATCGTCGCGTGAGGTATGGCCAGGTTGCGCAGAAAATCCGGAATCGCCGGGTTGACGAACACCCCACGCCCCACGTCGCCCATCACCGGGTCACACAGATAACGCACCGCCGGGTTGTCGCGACGAATCTCGTCGACCGCCTCAAGGATCACTGCACCGATCCCCGCATCGCCCAGATAACCCGACAGCACCGCCGAGACCCTGGACAACACGCCCCGGTCACGCAACCCGGCGAGCACCTCGCGAATGTGCTCGGCATCGAACACCTGACCGCGAAACTGACCGTAACCGGTGTGATTGGAAAACTGCACGGTGTGCACCGGCAAGACTTCGAACCCCAGGCGCTGTAACGGAAATACGGCGGCGTCGTTGCCGACATGGCCGAGAGCGACATGGGACTGGATGGACAAGACGTACGGCGGATGACTGTGGGGCATGGCAGCAAGTGGTCCTATTGTTCAGACGTGCGGTGAGCGCAATCAAGCCATCATACCGGCATGCCTGCCACTGACCACATTCCAGGCAGGAATGCACTGGATAAAAACTATGACTTTTTCGTCATTCGAAGAAGCGGCTAAAGTAGAGCCTGACGTCGCTGGTATACCAGCGACCGACCCACCGTGACCTGAAGCCGCCGAGAAGAGGACCGCACCATGCCGTTGCGCGATGAGTTCGATAACCCGCAATTCAAGAAAGGCCTGCAAGTACGCCGCGAAGTGCTCGGCGCTGAATATGTGGATCGCTCGGTCAATGAAGTTGAAGACTTCATGATCCCGATGCAGAAGATCACCACCGAATGGTGTTGGGGCGAGGTCTGGACCCGGCCGGGCCTTGAGCGCAAGACCCGCAGCATGCTCAACCTGGCCATGCTCACCGCCCTGAACCGCCCCAATGAAGTCCGCCTGCATGTGCTGGGCGCGCTGAACAACGGCGTCACCCCGGAGGAAATCCAGGAAATCCTCCTCCAGTCCTGCATCTATTGCGGCGTGCCTGCGGCGCTGGACAGCTTCAAGATCGCCCACGAAGTGGTGAAGAAGTTCCAGGCTGATCAGGCCAGCGAGCCGAAGTAACGGCTATGGCGCCGTTTACGCGCGGCGTCGCTCGCGCAGTGATTCAAGCCTAAGCGTCACACGTTGAAACGCCCCAACAACTGCCCCTGCTGCTGCACCTGCTCGACCATCATCGAGCACTGGCGCACCTGCTCTTCAGTACCGGCCGCCACTTCGTGGCTGAGGTCACGAATGTTGGTGGTGTTGCGGTTGATCTCTTCGGTGGTCGCGCTTTGCTCTTCGGCCGCCGTTGCGATCTGGGTGTTCATGTCGTTGATGCGCACAATCGCCTGACGGATTCGCACCAGCATCTGGTTGGCCGCACCGGCCTGTTCGGCGGTTCTGCTCGCGCTATCGCGGTTTTTTTGCATGCGTGACTCGGCTTGCTGCACGCCAGACTGCAACTGATCGATCATCTGGCGGATTTCCTCGGTCGATTGCTGGGTGCGCGACGCCAGGGTCCGCACCTCATCGGCCACCACGGCAAAACCACGTCCTGACTCACCGGCACGGGCGGCCTCAATCGCCGCGTTGAGCGCCAGCAGGTTGGTCTGCTCGGCGATGCTGGTAATGACCCCCAGAATCGACTCGATGTTGTCGCTGAACCGCGCCAGCTCCAGGATCGCCTGGCCGGTTTCCTCCATTTCGACCGCCAGATGTCGGATCGCCTCGGTTGAACGCTGCACCACGTGTTCGCCGCTTTCCGCTTCCTGGTTTGCCGCCATTGCCGCCTGCGCGGCGGCCTGAGCGTTGTGGGCCACGTCATCGGCGGTCGAGGACATTTCCTGCATCGCAGTGGCCAACTGATCGAGCTCCTGCAACTGACGCTGCAGGCGGCTATCGGCCTGGGTCGCTTCGCGAGAGGTTGCTGCGGTGCTCTCGCGCACTTGGCGCGACGAGCCCAGCACCTGACCGATCAAGCCTTGCAGGGTTTCGAGAAACAGGTTGAATTCCCGAGACACACTCGCCACTTCATCGTTGCCATGGGCAGGCAAGCGGCGGGTCAGGTCGCCCTCGCCGCTATTGACCTCTTTGATCGAACGTTGAAGCAGGTCAAGCGGCTTGAGCAGCTGCTTCATGAAGGTACTCAACAGCAGCAGGCTGATGATGACCCCCAGCACGGTGGCGATGATCGCCCACTTGCTCAGGTTGTCGGCCTCGGCCATGACGATCTTTTCATCAAGCACAACCCCGATGTACCAGTCAGCACTGCGCAGGTTGGCCAACGGGGTGAAGGCCACCAGCAGGTCCTTGCCATCAACCTGAACCTCCTGAAGTTTGCCGGTCAACGTCGGCTGCTGGCCGGCAAACAGTTCACTGTAGTTTTTGGCGTTGAGCTCTGTGTTGGGGTGCGAAATGATATTGCCGTTCTTGCTGAGCAAAAACGCGTAGCCCGCCCCGTTGAAGTCCAGGGTGTTGACCGCATCACTGATCGCCTTCAAACGAATGTCACCGCCCATCACCCCCAGGAACTGGCCTTTATCACGCAGCGGCACCACGGCGGAAATCAGGGTTTCCTGGGTCGTTGAATCCACATAGGGATCGCTCAGCACGGCTTTGTCGGCTGCCTTGCCGGTTGCATACCAGGGCCGTGTGCGACCATCCCAGTCGGCCTTGGGCTTCCAGGACGAAAGGTTGGAAATGGGTTTGCCATCACTTTGCAGCGCGCCGAAGATCATGATGAATTCATCGCTGAGCATCGGGCTGTGGATGACGCGTAATACATGCGCGGGGCTGTAATCGCTGTCGATGTTCTGCGCCACCAGATCGATGAGTTTGAGCTTGGCTCCCAGCCAGTTTTCAATCTGCCGGGCCAGCGCACCACTGGACTCGGCAATGCTGGCAGAGACCTGACGATCCAGCGAACTGCGCACCTGGGTGACCTGAGAAACCGATAACAGACCGGTGGTGAGAAACAATACAGCTGCAGCGGCCATGCTGACTTTATGGACGATTTTCAACGGCACACTCCCTTGACTAGCCGGACAACAAAATCTGTCGCGCAAGGTAATGGCGATTTGAAATCAGCACAATCCACTTACAAACAAACTTAATGCTCACAAACGGTACTTTACACTTTCGTTACATTATGACGCGCAACGAGTAGAGTGCCGTTGAAACGCAGCCAATAGCTGTTGGAACGCTCTGCGTCGCGGGTTACCGCGGCGCATGAGACGTTTGGAGGATGGACGCTGCGCGGCTGAGCCTGACAGTGCCGCGCATTGGCAGGACGAATGATCAGATTTTTGAAACAGGCGCTTGTTGTGACATTTTGTAAAATCCAGGCTGAAAATCTGCTCACCACGCTCAGCGATTCAACCATCCGGACACCTTTGAGTCAGCCGGATTTGGCCTGTTGCTGCTGGAAGCTGATGACCAGAAACTCTGTCGGATGCACGACTGCGACCTTCACGGATACGTTCAGATAGCCGTTGAGTAAATCGTCGGCGGTCATCGTGCTTCCCAAACCTACATCGACTTGAAATGCATCCGCTGGTGAGGCTCCTTGCAACCCGCCCTCCTGCCAGACCTGGGTCAGGAAACTGGTGATCATGGATTTCACTGCAGCCCAGGTGTTGGCATCGTTGGGCTGGAAAACATAGGACCTGACGGCCTGTTTTATCGATTGCTCCAGGAAAATCACCGTGCGCCGTACTGAAATGTAGCGCCAGTCTTGGCTGTTGCCGTCCAGCGTACGCGCGCCCCAGACCAGAATGCCCTGGCCGTTGAAAAAACGGATGGCGTTGATCGACTCGCCAGACACCGCGTCGATATTCAGATTGGCCTGCTGATCGTCCGTTAAGCAGATCGGCAGGTCGATGGCGCCCACGATCCCGACGTTGGCCGGCGCTTGCCACACTCCGTTGTTGTTATCGTTAACGGTGTAGACACCGGCCATCGCACCACTGGGCGGCAGCAGGTTGGCGCACGCCAGTACCTGAGTGACGATCTGGCTGTAGACCGCACTGGCACTGAGCAATGCGGCTTGCAACTGGCTATTGCTCATCGGGTTGGCCGGCGGATTTTGAATCATCTCCAACAGCTTGGCCGCCGCCGGATTGGGTGCCGAAGGCGGGTTGAGCAGCGCAGCCAACCGGCTGACATCACCACCGAACAGGTTGGTGAAGTCGATATCCGCCTGCTGCATGATGGTAGTGCCGATAAACGGATAGTAGGCCACGCCGTAGCTCAAGCCATTGCTGCCCGTATTATCGCGGAAGGTCTGGATGTCTTGTGTGTACAGAACCGGGTCCGGATTGGCACCGCCAATCACGTCGAACACACACACTGCCGTGCCCATCTGCTGAGCCTGCAACAGCATGCCTTGCATCAGCGTGCCGTTGTCGGCAACCGACAGCAGCGTGGCTTCAGGGCAGATGTACAGGGTCGGTTCCGGTTCGTTGCGCAATAAGGCCAGACCGCGTTGCAGATCAGTCAGTTGCACATTGGGATTGACCACCGCAGCGGCCGGGGCTGCCAGCGGCTTGTGGCTGGCAGGACCATAAGTGCCCACTGCCACGATGTAGGCATCGCCGCCACCATTCTGGTAGAACAGCTGCACACTGTTGTACAGGTAATAAAGGGTGTTGGGGTCAGGCAACACCGCATAACACTGGCCGTTGAGGGTCAGGGCGTCTGCGGGCGCGGGTTCCGACGGCTGCGGCACCAGATAGTACTGCGGGCTGTATTGCCGTGCCGGGTCCGCCGGTGGCGGCGGATTATCAAGCATGAACAACGCCTGAAACTCGGCGAACGAGGAAATCTTCTGCGCCTTGTTATAGAACGACTGGCCTTGATAGTCCGCCCGTGGCGTGTAACCGATGAACGCCGGCACCGCCGTGGCTACCGGCACCACAGAATTGGGGAAGGCGTTGACTTCATTGATGTACACGCCGGGTGTTGAATAGCTGCTAGCCATTGCTCGTCCTTGAAAGGTCATGGATGGAGTGGACGTATGGGCGGAGTCGGTACGTGTGACTGCACATCAACTACAGACTTGCACACCCTTAAACACAATTTGAATGCCTTCGCTGTTTTTGATATTACGACAATATCACTCAGGACGCTGCGCATGGATAACACGCAACAACGCTTGGCCAGTGCCTACCACGAAATACTCAAAGGGCTGCCACAGCACTGGCTTGATCGTAGCCGATCCCACGAAGCGCAATACGCCAAGCTTTCTGGCCTGTTCCTGCCGGGCACCTCGCCTGACTACCAATGCGCACCGCAAAAAATTCTGGTGGTCGGGCGTGAAACCCGCCGCTGGGACGTGCTTAAAGGCGAAGAAACATTCGAGAGCCTGGAAACGTATATCTGCAAAGCGATGGCTACCCAGCAAGACCACCTTGCCAGGTTCATAACCCGCCCCAGAGACCGGGGCGAAAGTTTTTTCAATCTGCTGCGCGATCAGGCCGACCAACATGGTTCTGCAGCTATCGCCTGGGCAAATCTGTTCTGCTTCGCCTGGAACAAGAAGTCTCCGGTGCGCTGGGAGCACTTCAAAAAACTGTTGGAAATTTCAGAGCAGTTGCTTAAAGCCCAAGTAAAGATCCTGCAGCCCGATATCATTATTTTCGCGAACGGCGCCAGCAGTGCAAAGTTTCGCCAAGGCTACTTTCCGCATAAGGGCGAATCGAGTGTATGCAGCGAGCTGGGCGATTTCTGCGACCAGGGAATCGCGCTTAATCAACTCTGGCGATTCAAGCTACAGCAGCGTATTCAATGCTATCGAATCCAGCATCCAAGCAGCATCAGCGCGGCTTCTCGCGCTGCGCGTCGTTTTTTGCTGGAGCAGTTACGCATCAGTACAGAAGGCAGATGAACGCTATCGGGCACCTTCAAGAACGTCAGCGAGGCAGTCAGCGCCAGACATCCAGACCAGCCCTGCGTGAATGCAGACATGAAGCGGTGAACGACAGAAACCTGCAAAAACGAAAAAGGGCGACTACCTCTCAGTAGTCGCCCTTCTCTTGGTCTGGCTCCACGACCTGGACTCGAACCAGGGACCCAGTGATTAACAGTCACTTGCTCTACCAACTGAGCTATCGCGGAATGGGTGCAATCATACTCCGCTCGTTTTACAAGTCAACACCCGGCCAGAAAAATTTCAGAAAAATCAGCAACTTCGCATCAAGGCCGTCAGACCTGTCTGCGCCGCTCACGCCCACAACGCGCTGAAACGAAAAAGGGCGATTGCCTCTCAGCAATCGCCCTTTTCTTTTATCTGGCTCCACGACCTGGACTCGAACCAGGGACCCAGTGATTAACAGTCACTTGCTCTACCAACTGAGCTATCGCGGAATGCGGGCTATCCTACTGATTTCAAAACGCAAGTCAACACGTCCCGAGAAAATTCCGGAAAAACTGCCAGCCAGCCCCAATCCGGGCTTCTTCCACTCAGCCAGCTGGCGTAGTGTGGCCTTGGCCCATCCCTTCCCAAACGATCACAGCGAGGTGAATGTCATGCCGCAGGATAGCCGTCTTCAATCCCTGTTCCCCACTGCCGAACAGATTCCGGAGGTCTGGCGTCCGGGCCCGGCCATTGAGCAGCGCGAGTATCTGGTCGATGGCATTCTGGAAACCTGGCCCGGCGTTCTGGCCCCGGTGCGCAGCCCGATTTCGGTGCACCGGGGCAACACGCTGGAGCCGGTGGTTCTCGGCAGCACCCCGCTGATGGATGCCGATACGGCGATGACCGCACTGAATGCCGCGGTGCGTGCCTATGACCGGGGTCAGGGCGCCTGGCCAACCATGCGGGTGGTCGAGCGGATCCAGCATGTAGAGCAGTTTCTCAAGCGCATGCGCGAGCAGCGTGAGCCGGTGGTACGGCTGCTGATGTGGGAAATCGGCAAGAATCTCAAAGACTCCGAGAAGGAGTTCGACCGTACCTGCGACTACATCACTGACACCATCAATGCCCTCAAGGAGCTCGACCGGCGTTCGAGCCGCTTCGAGCTGGAGCAGGACACGCTGGGCCAGATCCGCCGGGTACCGCTGGGCGTGACCCTGTGCATGGGGCCGTACAACTACCCGCTCAACGAAACCTTCACCACCCTGATTCCGGCGTTGATCATGGGCAATACCGTGGTGTTCAAACCGGCCAAGTTCGGTGTGCTGCTGATCCGCCCGTTGCTGGAGGCGTTCCGCGACAGCTTCCCGGCCGGGGTGATCAACGTGATCTACGGCCGTGGCCGGGAAACGGTCAGCGCCTTGATGGCCAGCGGCAAGGTCGATGTGTTTGCCTTTATCGGCACCAACAAAGCCGCCAGCGATTTGAAAAAACTGCACCCGCGCCCGCACCGCCTGCGCGCGGTGCTGGGGCTGGACGCCAAGAACCCCGGGATCGTGCTGCCGGATGTGGATCTGGATAACGCGGTCAACGAGTCGATTACAGGCTCCCTGTCATTCAATGGCCAGCGCTGCACGGCTCTGAAGATCCTGTTCGTGCATGAGGACGTGGTCGAGGCGTTTCTCGACAAGTTCCAGAGCAAACTGGCCCAGCTCAAGCCCGGCATGCCCTGGGAGCCAGGGGTTTCGCTGACGCCGTTGCCGGAGCCAGGCAAGACCGAGTATTTGCAAGGTCTGGTCGCCGATGCCGTGGCCCAGGGTGCGCGGGTCATTAACGAGGGCGGTGGCGAAGTAGTGGAGAATTTCTTCTACCCCGCCCTGCTCTACCCGGTGACCCCGGCCATGCGCGTCTATCACGAGGAGCAGTTCGGCCCGGTCGTGCCGGTGGTGGTCTACCGCGAGCTACAGACAGTGATCGACTACGTGCTGGACTCCGACTACGGCCAGCAGTTGAGCATTTTTGGCAACGACTCGGCGCAGGTCGGGCGGCTGGTGGATGCCTTTGCCAATCAGGTCGGGCGGATCAATATCAACGCCCAGTGCCAGCGCGGCCCTGACCAGTACCCGTTCAACGGGCGCAAGAACTCGGCCGAAGGCACGCTTTCGGTACACGATGCGTTGCGGGTGTTCTCGATCCGTACCTTGGTGGCGACCAAATTCCTGGAAAGTAACAAGGCACTGGTCAGTGACATCATCCGTAACCGCGAGTCGAGCTTTTTGACCACCGATTACATTTTCTGATGGCAGGGGTCGGCATCGGCATTGCAGTGCCTGTGCCGGCCCGCTCACCTGCAAGCAGGCTCTCACGGGCCCGATGAGGCCGGCTAAGAGCAGCGACGACACCCCCATAATTGATAATGATTATCGAAGACGGGTAGGATACGCCGCTCAAGGCAGGACATACCGCCACTTGCCCAGCGATCCGAGCACTCATCTTCGTGGATTCGTCCGCCAGCAAACTTGACCTCTACCTGACCCATCGCGCCGCGCTGGTCGATTACGCCGCGCCCATTGTCGGCTGCCGGGCGCGTGCCGAGGATGTGGTGCAGGAAGCCTGGCTGCGCTTCAATGCCCGGCAAACCGGCGATCTGGAGATCAACCATCCGTTAGGCTATCTGTATCGCATCGTGCGTAATCTGGCGCTGGATCAGACCCGCAGCCTGGCCACCGAACGGCGCCAGCCCGACGGTGATGCGCTGCTGGCCGACTTGCCAGCCAGCACCGCGTCGCCCGAGCAGCAGGTCGCCAGTCAGGATCAATTGCAGCGGCTGGCCAATGCGCTGTTGCAACTGCCTGAACGCACCCGCATCGCGTTCGAGATGCATCGGCTGGGCGGCTACACCTTGCAGCAGGTCGCCGCGGCGATGGGCATTTCAGTGGGCCTGGTCCATCAACTGGTTCATGACGCCTTGAGCCACTGCGCAACCCGTCTGGAACGTGGTCATGACTGAAGGCGCAGAAAAAAATCTGAAAAAAATCGCCGCGCATCCGTCCTTTGCCTGCCAGGGTCACTCTGTGCCACCCTCGCCCACCCCGCCCACCGCTGGAGCCATGCCGGATATGTCCCACGCCGAACCTCGCCAGGCCCGTCTGGATATCGCTCTGGACTGGCTGCTGCGTGTCCGTCAGGCACCCCAAGATGCCCATTTGCGTGCGCAATTTCGCCAGTGGCAGCAGGCCGATGCGCAAAACGCCGAAGCCGCGCGCAAGGCTGAGCAGGTGTGGCAGTTGACCGGGCAGATGCAGGCGAGCACCGCGCATTTGTGGCCAGCAGTGCCGCCTGCTGCCAGTGCTGCGCCCATAACGCCGCTCTCTATTACGCCTGCCGCCCCATTGCCAGCCCGCCCGCGGCGCCGGCGCACGCTCGCCTGGGCCGCCAGCGCGGCATTGGCCGCGTGCCTGACGGTGATGATTGCGCCTGAGCTCGGCACCCGTCTGCAAGCCGATTATCTGACCGCCCAGGGCGAGCGCCGCGAGGTGCAATTGCCTGATGGCAGCCTGGCGGTGCTGGATTCGGGCAGCGCCCTGGCGGTGGACTATTCGGGTGAGCGGCGGAGTATTCACTTGCTCAGCGGCCAGGCGTTTTTTCAGGTCAGGCCCGACCCCGGCAAGCCCTTCACGGTGCACGCCAAAGACCTGGACGTGACTGTGACCGGCACGGCGTTCAATGTCGATGTGGACGGTAAGCACATCGAAGTCGCGGTCCAGCACGGCTCGGTCAAGGTCCAGGAGCCTGGCTCGTCGCGCCTGCTCAGTGCCGGCCTGACCGTAGGCCAGCGGCTGGTGTTCGACCGTGACAAGCATCTGGCCCAACTCGACACCCTGCCCGCCGGCCGGATCGCCAGTTGGCGCAACGGTCAGTTGATTGCCGAAAACGCCCGGCTGGGCGATGTCGTCGAGCAACTGCGCCGCTACCTGCCGGGCAAGGTCTGGTTACGAGACCAAGGCTTGGCTGAACAACGCATCACCGGGGTTTACGACACCCGCAACCCGCACGCGGCGCTACGCGCCATGGCCCAGCCGCATGGTGCGCAATTGAGCCAATGGAGCCCCTGGCTGTTGGTGATCAGCCGCTAGTGCCACGCAGCGCTGGGCCAGCACCGTGGTCGGATCGACCAGCGCCACACTGACGCCGTCAATCAAGAAGTCATCAGCCTGGGGCAAAATCAGCGGCAGCTCAGTGCAACCCAGAATCAGCACCCGCGCGCCCTGCTGCACCAGATGCACGGCGGCCTGTAGCAACTGTTCGCGACACACACCCAGGGTGTAACCGGCCTTGACCCCGGCCGGTCCGTAGATGGCGTTCATCACCAGCGCCTGATGCGCCGGGTCGGGCAGCATCAGCGCCAGCCCCAGACGCTCGGCGGCGTCATGGTAGACGCGGCTCTGGACCGTCCCGGAGGTCGCCAGCAGTCCGACCTTGGCATCCAGCCCACAGGTGCGGCCGATATGCCCGACGGTCTCCTCCAGCATATTGATGATCGGCACCTGCAAGTGTTCCTGGATGCGCTGCACATAAGCATGGGCGGTGTTGCACGGAATCGCGATGGCCTGGGCGCCCTCTTCCTGCAGGCGTTTGCAGGTAGCATACATTGCCACCGTCGGGTCAGTGTCCTGATGCAGCAGGTTGGCGGTGCGGTCCGGAATCTGCGGATTCTGCTCCACGACCAGCTTGATGTGCTCCTGATCCTTGCCGGCCGGAGTATGCCGCACCACCTTGCCGATGAAGTCCACCGTGGCTGCCGGCCCGACGCCGCCGACAACCCCCAGCTTGAATGGCGCCTGGACTGAGACGGGTTCACTGCAAGCGGCAAAGTCGGCATACAACCGGTTGATGTCCAGCAGTTGCAGGCCGCGCTGCTGAAGTGCTTCGCTGAGCAACGACAGCTCGGTCATGCCCGGCAGCAATACCTGTGCGCCCTGCCCGACCAGCTCCAGGCCTGCCTGATACAGCAGTTCCTGGGCGCTACCGTCCAGCTGTCCGGCCTTGATGCCGTTGCGGCCATACACCGCCTCCATCAGCGCCGCCTGGCTCTGCACCGACGGATAGACAAGCACGTATTGCTCGCCCAGGAACCGCTCAAATAGCCCCGCAGCCCGTACGTAATCGGACGCCAATATCCCCAGGTGGCTGCCTGGGCTGAACTGGAGCGCCAGACACTGGCGCAGCGCATCGAACAGATTGATCACCGGAACCTCCAGTTCGGCAGTCAGCTCATCGAGAAAGGTATGGCTGGCGAAACAGGGCACCAATACTGCGTCAGCCCCCTGTTCGGCGAAGCGCTGGCAGGCCTGGAACACATACAGCTTGCGTGAGGTCATGCTGGCCCCGGCATCCAGCGTGCGCTTGAGGTCCTTGAACGGGCGCTGCTCGAACAACAGGTGATAACGGCCCTGATCGGCCAGCAGCGGCTGGCTCTTGAGCAGTTTGAAGAACAGGTCACCACCGGCCAGGGCACCCAGCCCGCCGATGATGCCCAGGGTGCGGTCCTTGCCGGCCGCCAGGTTCGCAGAAGTCATGATTACCCTCGATCAGGCACGGGCCGCGGCGGGTTGGGAGTCCGCTTGCGGTGGCGCTTGCAGGTCGCGGCGCTCTTCGAGTTTGGCGATCACCGCCGTGGCGATGCTATTGCCCACTACGTTGGTGGCGGTACGGCCCATGTCGAGAAACTGGTCGATGGCCAGAATCAACAGCAGGCCGGCTTCAGGCAGGTTGAACATCGGCAAGGTCGCCGCCACCACAACCACCGAAGCCCGCGCCACGCCGGCCATCCCTTTACTGGTGATCATCAGGGTCAGCAGGATCAATAACTGCTGGGTAAAGCTGAGGTCGATGTTGTAGGCCTGGGCGATGAACATGATGGCAAAGGCCTGATACATCATCGAACCATCAAGGTTGAACGAATAACCCAGCGGCAGCACGAAGCTCGATACCTTCTTGGACGCGCCGAATTTCTCCAGGGCATCAATGGTCTTCGGGTAGGCCGACTCGCTGCTCGCCGTCGAGAACGCCAGCAGCACCGGCTCGCGAATCAGCTTGCCGAGAGTCAGCACCGGCTTGCCCAGAAACACATACCCCACCGCGAACAGCGTCGCCCACAGAATCAGGATACCCAGGTAGAACTGGCCGATCAGCTTGCTGTAGTCCAGCAACAGGCCAATACCCTGGGTGGTCACCGCAGCCGCCAGAGCAGCGAACACACCCAGCGGCGCAAACAGCATCACGTAGTCGGTGATGCGGAACATCACCTTGGCCAGTTCATCCACCGCCTGACCAATGAACGAGTGACCCTGATTTTTCAGATAAGCCAGGCCCAGACCGAAGAAAATCGAGAACACCACGATCTGCAGGATTTCGTTGTTGGCCATGGCTTCGGCAATGCTGCGCGGGAACACATGGCTGATAAAGGTCTTGAGGCTGAAGTCACCGGCATTGACCACTGCACCGGCCTGGCTGACCTGCGCGACGGTCATGTTCAGGCCCGCGCCAGGCTGGAAAACGTTGACCAGCAGCATGCCCAGTGCCAGCGAGAACACCGAGGCGCTGACAAACCACAGCATCGAGCGCAGACCGATGCGGCCGACCGAGCCGGAACTGCCCAGGCTGCTGATGCCGCCCACCAGCGTGGCAAAGACCAGCGGTGCAATGATCATCTTGATCATGCGCAGAAAAATGTCAGTGACCAGGCTGAAGTAGCCGGCGATGCGTTTGGCGCTCTGCTCGTCTACCGCATAGCGGTTGCAGATCCAGCCCACGATGATGCCCAGCACAATGGCGACGGCGATGTATTTCGGCAGATTCTTGTTGTTCATAGGCCCCTCGGTCGATGGCGGCGGCCCGTAAGGACCGCCGGATTGGACACAGGCTAAGGGTGCCGGCAAGGCGAGTTGATGAGATCGCACCATAACTTGATGCAAAATCGGAATAGTTGGCCAATGGGCGCGAATCGGAGGCCATAATCGTCCAGCCTGTCGGCATAACGCTGCCTCCCATAAACGCTCCTGTACACAACGAGCCCACCATGCACACCAAATGGATCGACGATCTGCTGGCCGTGGCCGAGACCAAGAACTTCTCGCGGGCCGCCGACCAGCGCTGCATCACTCAATCGGCGTTGTCGCGGCGTATTCGTTCGCTGGAAGAATGGGTCGGCGTGGAACTGGTCGACCGCAGCACCTACCCGGTGCAGCTGACCCGCGCCGGGCGGACGTTCTGCGAGCAGGGCAAAGAAGCCCTGGCGCTGTTCATGGAGCTGCGCTCGGACCTGCGCCGTGGCGACCGCATGCCGGGGCGCTCGCTGCAGGTAGTGGCCGGGCATACCCTGGCGATGACCTTTGTGCCCAAATGGCTGGTCAATCATCGCCAGCAACAACCGGCGCTGAACGCACGGGTGTTGTCGGCCAACGTTCACGATGCGGTGATTGCCCTGGCCGAAGGGCATTGCGACCTGATGCTCGGTTACAGCCACCCGCAGGCACCGATCTTTCTCGACCCGGACAAATTCGTCGGCCTGCGCCTGGGCCATGACGCGCTGGTTCCGATCTGCAGCCCGGACCGCAGCGGCCAGCCGCTGCATGCCCTGCCAGGCTCGGCAGAGGCGCCGCTGCCCTATCTGGCCTACACCGCAACGTCGTTATTGGGCAGGGTCACCGATCTGATCCTGCGCAATGCCGCAACCCCGGCGGCGCTTGAGCGCTGCCATGAAGCCGACATGGCCATGCACCTGGCAAAGATGGTGCACGGCGGCTATGGCGTGGCCTGGTTGCCGGAATCGGCGGTGGCGGACGAGTTGGCCAACGGCACGCTGGTGCGCGCCGGCGACCAACGCTGGAGTACCGAACTGGAGATTCATGCGTTTCGCCGTATTGGCAACAGCAACCCGGCACTGCTGGAGTTGTGGCGTTCGCTTGAGCTGCCGCATTCGTAGGCTGAGCCGACTCCCAGCGTGTCTGCGTAGTGCTCAGCTATGTGAGCACGACGCAAATCCGCTGGGAGTGGCCGGCCGGCGCTCCGGTTGCTGACCAAGCTTTTAAGCTGACTACAAAGCGGCTTGCGGACTACGCCCCAGCACGCGGGTGTATTCAGCCCTGGCAGTGTCCTCGGCAAACTCGCCGGACCACTTGGCAACCACCACAGTGGCAACGCTGTTGCCGATGGTGTTGCAGGTGGCAATGGCCATGGACATGAAGCGGTACACACCAAACAGCAGCGCCAGGCCTTCGGCCGGCAACACCCCAATGGCGGTGACGGTGGCGGCGAACACCACGAAGCTGCCACCCGATACCGCCGCCGCGCCCTTGGAGGTCACCAGCATGATGGCGAGAATCCCCAGCTGCTGCTCCCAGCTCAGCGGCACGCCGTAAGCGTTGGCGATGAACAGCACGCACAGCGACATGTAGATCGAGGTGCCATCGAGGTTGAACGCATAGCCGGTGGGCAGCACCAGGCCGACGCTCTGCTTGGAGCAACCGAACTTCTCCAGCTTCTGCAACAGGCGTGGCAGCGCGCTCTCCGAAGACGCCGTGCCCAGCACGATGAACACCTCATCCTTGATGTACTTGAGAAAGCGCCACAGGCTAAAGCCTGACAACCGGCACACCGTGCCCAGCACCACGATAATGAAAAACGCCACACAGACGTAGAACATCAGCACCAGGTTGGCCAGTGACATCAGCACGGCGGTGCCGTTGCTGCCCACCGCATAGGCCACCGAACCGAACGCACCCAGCGGGGCGAACTTCATGATCAGGTTGATGAATTCAAAGAACGCTTCGGAAACCCGGTTCAGGCCATCCTCAATGACTTCCCGACGCTCTTGCTTCAGGGCCAGCAGGGCAAAGCCGAAGAAGATCGAGATCACCAGCACCTGCAGCAATTGCCCGCCGGCGAATGCGCCGACGAAATTGTCCGGGAAGATGCCGTAAATAAAGTCCATGGTCGAGGTCGGCGCATGGCCCTTGGCAACCGCTGCCGCGGAGGCAGCCGCGGCGGCGCTACTCGGATGCGCATCGTGCATGCCCGACCCGATCTGCAGCAGGTTGCCCCAGATCAGACCGATGGCCAGAGCGACGGTCGAGACGATCTCGAAGTAGAGCAGCGCACGCCAGCCGACCTTGCCAACGCGCTTGATGTCGCCGGCCGAAGCGATGCCATGCACCACGGTGAAAAACACCAGCGGGGCAACGGCGGTCTTGATCAGCTTGAGGAAAATGTCGCCAAGGATCTTGAACTTGGCTGCCAGTTCCGGTGCGATAAAGCCAAAGGCGATACCCAGGAACATGGCCGCGACGACCTGAAAGGTCAGGTCCTTGTACAGCGGTTTTTTCGCAGTTGCAGACATGATTGCGTTCTCGTTGTTGTTATAGATCGGCAATAAGTCGGGCCCCGCAGGCAGCAGGGCCCGCAAGGACTTAACGTGGCACGGCGCCGGGACGCGCCAGGGCCAGGTCGACCATTTGTGGCGCCAGGCCCAGGTAGTTGGCCGGGTCGGTCAGGCGCTTGAGCGCTTCGACGTCCAGTTCGGCAGTGGCCTCGCCCTGGGCCAGCAAGGCATCGAGCAGGCTGATGCGCTGATCGTTGGCCAGGCGGCAGGCGGCGTACACCACATCGTGGGCAACCTGACGACCCAGTGCCGGGGCCAGGCCCATCATCACGGCTTCAGCGACGATCAGGCCCTGGGTCATGTCGAGGTTCTCGCGCATCCGCTCGGTGCGCACATCGAGCCCTGCCAGCATGAATCTGGCCTGGCCCAGCGAGGCGGCGCTCAGCGCGAAGGCTTCCGGAATGGCAATCCACTCGGCCTGCCAGGGACCTGTGGAGCGCTCGAAGTCCTGGATCATCGCATCGAGCATCAGCCCGGCCTGCTGGCGCACACCTTTGGCGGCGGCGTACATCAATTCGCAACTGATCGGGTTGCGCTTCTGCGGCATGGTGCTGCTGGCGCCACGGCCCTTGACGAACGGCTCATAGGCTTCGCCCAGCTCGCTGGTCATCATCATCATGATGTCCAGGGCGATCTTGCCCAGCGAGCCGGTAACCAGACCGAGGAAGTTCAGCGTCTCGGCCAGGCCGTCGCGGGCCACGTGCCAGGTCGCCTGCGGCACACCCAGCCCCAGTTCAGCCATCAGCGCCTCTTGCACTTGCAGGCCCTTGTCACCCAATGAGGCCAGGGTGCCGGCGGCACCGGCGAACTGCCCCACTTCAACCCGCGGACGCAGCTCCACCAAACGCTCGGCATGCCGGTCGAACATGCTCAGCCAGACTGCGCACTTGTAGCCGAAGGTGATCGGCAAGGCGTGCTGCAGGTGGGTACGGCCAGCCATCGGCGTGTCGCGATAGCGCTGCGCCAGACCGGCCAGCAGGCCGCGCACCGCCTGGATGTCGCGCTCGACGATCGCCAGCGCGGCGCGGACCTGCAGGACCACGGCGGTGTCCATGATGTCCTGGGTGGTCGCGCCCCAGTGCACGTAGCGGCCTGCCTCACCGCAGAGTTTCGACAGTTGCTCGACCAGCGGCAGGATCGGGTAGCCGACGATCTCGGTCTCGTGCTGCATCAGTGCCAGGTCAAGCGACTCGTAGCGCGACAGCGCGGCGATCTGCTCGGCGGCTTCGGCTGGCACCACGCCGCAGCGCGCCTCGGCGCGGGCCAGGGCCACTTCGACCTCGATGTAACGCTCGATCAACGCCTTGTCGGAGAACACCCCGCGCATCTCGGCAGTACCGAACATGTCGCGAAACAGAGTGGAGTCAAAAACGGTGGTGGACATGGGGCAGTATCCTGAAATGTTGTTATTGGCCGTACATATTTATTATGTCCGTACATAATTGTTGCCAGCACACTGATACACTGTCAACCGGTTGATCTGACGAGGCTGACAAAAGGCATGAACGAAACGCGCTATGCGGTGCTGGCAAGGGACTTGATGGAGGGCATCGGGTCAGGGAAATACCCGGTGGGCAGCCTGTTGCCGACCGAATTCGAGCTGTGTGAGCTCTATGAAGTCAGCCGTCATACAGTGCGGGCCGCGATCAACCAGTTGCAGACCCAGGGTCTGGTGTCACGGCGCAAACGGGTCGGCACCCGGGTCGAAGCCAGCTCGCCACGCGGCGGCTATTCGCACTCACTGGCCACGGTGTCGGACCTTGCCCATTTGGCCGAGACCCAGCAGCGCGATATTCAGGATGTCCGCCACTTTGTCGCTGACATTGCCCAGGCCAAGCGGCTTGGCCTGCAACCGGGCGAGCATTACTTTTGTGTGTCCAGTGTGCGGATCGACCGCGAGCACCCCAATGCGCCGTTGTGCTGGACCGATGTCTACGCCCAGGACGATTACGCCGACGTCATCGAGCAGGCCCGCGAGCAGCCCGGCGTGCTGATCGCCACCCTGATCGAGGCCGGTTTTGGCCGGTACATCGACGTCATCGACCAGCAGGTACGCGCGGTACTGCTTGACGCCGCGCTGGCGAAAAAACTCAACGCCGAACCGGGCTCGCCGGGGCTGAAGATTCTGCGCCAGTATCGCGATGATAGCGGCGAGTTGATTGTCGCTTCGGAGACGATCCACCCCGATGACCGCTTCACTCTGGTGTTGCAGATGAAGCGCGACCGCAGCTGACCCGGCCCGTGGCGGCCAATGTATAAAATGTAAAAACGCTTTACTCTCAAATGAGAAAAACTAGCATCCAGCGCCTGACTGATGCGTCAAGCGCTCTGGATTTGCTGTTTCTCCCTATCCTGTTGCAGCGATGGCGCCGACGTTTCTCTTTGCCTTGAAAGGACGCCCGCCATGCTCAAAACCCTCAGCCTGCTGATGCTTGCCTTTCTGGCTGGCCCGTTGCACGCCGCCGAGCGCATTGTCGACACCGCTTATGGGCCGATCAAACTGCAAGGCACCGCGCAGCGGGTCATCACCCTCGATGAGGACAGCTTCGATACCGCCCTGGCGCTGGGTATCCAGCCGGTCGGCACGGTCTCCACCCGTGGCAGTGACCAGGTCTCCAGCTACCTGAAAGACAAGGCCGGCAATCCAGCTATCGTCGGCACCAGCCGGGCGCCGAATATTGAAGCGATTTTCAAGCTCAAGCCGGACCTGATCCTGACCTCCAGCACCATCAACAAAGAGCTGTACGCCGCCTACAGCCGCATCGCGCCCACCGTGGTGGCCAAGGGCGACAGCAGCGCCGGCTGGCAGGACGGTACGCGGTTCTACGCCAAGGCACTGGACCGTGAAGCGCAAGGCAAGGCCGTGCTGCAGGCCATCGACACGCGCATCGAGGCACTCAAAGCCAACGTCCCGGCCGGGCAAAGCGTCTCGGTGGTGCGCTGGAACCCGCAAGGCCCGATGACCATGTCGAGCAAGATCTTTGCCGGTCAGTTGCTGAGCGCCGCCGGTTTCAAGAGCACTGAGCTGGCCAGCAGCCTGAGCAAGCCGCACAGCGACATCCTGAGCCTGGAGAACCTGAGCAAGATCGACGCCGACTGGCTGTTCGTCGCCAGCCTCAACAGCGATGGCGCCAAGACCCTGGCAACAGCACGTCAGCAACCGGCTTTCGAGCGTCTGGGCGCGGTGCGCAACAAGCAGGTGATCGATGTCGACGGCCAGGTCTGGTCCAGCGGGTCCGGCCCGCTGGCCGCCAATAAAGTGCTGGATGATCTGGAGAAGGTGTTCCTCAAGCCTTGATCTACAAGGCATAAGAAGCTTCGCGTAGGAGCAGCTTTAGCTGCGAAGCCTTTCGCGGCTAAAGCGGATCGCCGCCCGACCGCGCCTACGGGATAAAGACTCCCTCTTCAGACGTAACGATGACTGCAATCAACCCGCCCTACCGCACCACCCTCCTGGCCTGCGCCAGCTTGCTGGCGCTGGTCACCCTCGCCAGCCTGTTGTTCGGCGCGGGCGACACCAACCCGGCATCGGCCTTGCGAACCTTGCTTGGCCAAGGCAGCGCAGAGGACCGTTTCGTGGTCTTCGAACTGCGCTGGCCACGCACCCTGCTCGGCCTGTTGGTCGGCGCAGCGCTGGGCGCGGCCGGGATCGTCTTGCAAGCCACCACCCGCAACCCGCTGGCCGAGCCGGGTCTGCTCGGCGTCAGTGCCGGGGCGTCGCTGGCGGTGGTGCTGGCGGTGGCCTGGGGCGCCAGCTCGGCGACGGTCAATCTGGGCGTGGCGGTCACAGGTGCACTGGTCGGCTGCCTGCTGGTGCTGCTGGTCAGCCGGGTCGCCACGCTGGGCAATGACCCGGTGCGGCTGGTGCTGGCCGGGGCGGCGTTCAGCAGCCTGCTGAGTGCCTTGACCGCGTTGATTCTGCTGCACGACCAACGCAGCGCCGATGAAATCCGTTTCTGGATCATCGGCGCCCTGGCCGGTCGCTCGGCCGATACGCTGCTGTGGAGCGTGCCGGGGGTGATCGCCGGGCTGTTGTTGCTGCTGCCGCTGATCCGCCCGCTGGCCAGCCTGGCACTGGGGGAACGCATGGCCAGCGGGCTCGGCCATCATCCGCAGCGGGTACGCTTCTGGGCGTTGATCGCCGTGGCGCTGTTGGTCGGCACTGCCACCTCGGCGGCCGGGCCGATCGGCTTCATTGGCCTGATTGTACCCTTCGTGGCGCGGCGTCTGGTCGGCCCGGACATCCGTCGCAGCCTGTTGCCTTCGCTATTGCTCGGCCCTTGTGTGCTGATTCTGGCCGACATCCTGTCGCGCCTGAGCGTACGCCCTTACGAACTGCCGATCGGGGTCATTACCGCCTTTATCGGCGCACCGATCCTGATTGCCGTGGTGCGTGGTCAGAGGATTCCCCGCCTATGAACCTGCCACCGCTTGCCGGCTACTGGCTGATCCGCACGGGTCGTTACTCGCTGCTGTTGCCCAAGCGCGCCACCGCCGCCACCTGCGGCCTGACGCTGGCGTTGCTGGTGCTTTGCGCGGTCAGCCTGGCCAGCGGCGCTGCCGGGCTCAGCCCGTGGGGCGCCGGGTTGGCACTGTTCGGCCAGGGCGACGCCCTGAATGTGTTCCTGATCCGCGAGCTGCGCCTGGAGCGCCTGCTCGCCGGGTTGCTGAGTGGCGCAGCACTGGGCGCGGCCGGCTGCCTGCTGCAAACCCTGGCGAGTAACCGCTTGGCCACCCCCGGCGTGATCGGCATCGACGACGGCGCAACCGCCTTCGCCGTGGCATCGATTGTCGCTATCCCTACCAGCCTGGCCCCTTCGGGGTTGGCGCTGATCGGTGCACTGACCGCCGCCGCCCTGGCATTCGGGCTAGGCGGCAGCGGCTCGCGTGGCTATCGCTTTATCGTGGTCGGCATTGGCGTTGGCGCGGTGTTCGGCGCGCTGACCAACCTGATGCTGGCGCGCACCGACATCGACAGCGCCAACCTCGCCTACCCCTGGACCGTCGGCACCCTCAGCGCCCGGCCTTGGCTGGCGGTCCAGAGCCTGGGCATCGGCCTGTTGCTGGCGCTGCCCTGCTGCCTGGCCCTGACCCGTGCGCTGGCGACCCTGCGTTTCAACGACCAGGTGGCACAAGGGCTCGGCATCGCGCTGCGCCGGGTGCGGATCATGATCCTCGCCCTGACCGTGTTGCTCACCGGGCTGGCAGTCGCGGTGGTCGGCCCGGTTGGCCTGATAGCCCTGGCCGCACCGGAACTGGCCCGTTACCTGTCGGGCCATCGCGGCGTGCCGCTAGTCAATGCCGCACTGGCCGGCGCGCTGTTGATGGTCTGTGCCGACTGGAGCGGACGCACCCTGCTGGCACCGCTGGAAATTCCCGTGGGCATCGTCACCGCCATCGTTGGCGGCCCTTATCTGCTGTGGATCCTGACCCGCCAACCCGCACGGAGTACCCCATGAGCCTCAACCCTGCGCTACTGCACAGCGATGCCCCGGTTGCCGACCTGCAAGCCCGGGAGCTGAGCCTGGACTACGCCCGCACGCGGATCATTGAAGGGCTGTCGTTGCGCGTGCCGCAGCAGCAGGTCACCGCGATTGTCGGCCCCAACGGTTGCGGCAAGTCGACCTTGCTGGCCGGGCTCAGCCGTCTGCACAAGCCCAGTGCCGGTGCGGTGCTGCTCGATGGCAAAGCCATCAGCGAGCTGCCGACCCGCACTGTGGCCCGGCGTCTGGCACTGTTGCCCCAGGACGCCAGCGCCCCGGATGGCCTGACCGTCCATGAACTGGTGCGCTTCGGCCGTCAGCCGCATCAAGGTATGCTCAGTCAGTGGTCGGAGCAGGACCGGCTGATCGTCGATGCGGCGATTGCCGCCGCCGACCTGAGCGCGCTGGAGCACCGACCACTGGAGTCGATGTCCGGCGGCCAGCGCCAGCGCGCCTGGATCGCCATGGCTATCGCCCAGGCCACGCCGCTGTTGCTGCTCGACGAACCCACCTCGGCCCTGGACCTCGGCCATCAGATCGAGGTGTTCGAGCTGATTGGCGCTCTGGCCAAAGCAGGCAAGACCATCGTCATGGTGGTTCACGACCTGTCCAGCGCCTGTCGTTATGCCGATTATCTGGTGGCGATGCAGGACGGCCGCATCGTGGCCGAAGGGGCGCCGGCCGAGGTGGTCACCGGCGATCTGGTCGAGCAATTGTACGGGGTCAAATGCGAGTTGCTGCGCGATCCGCATAGCGGTACGCCGATCATTGCTGGCGTGCAGCGCATTAGAACTGTCGGTTAGGTGCAGAGCAGAAAATGTTGCAAGGATGTTACACAGTCGCGTGTTAGGTTTCCTTCACAGTCACTTTTTTCAGGATGAATATGAAACCGACGCTCCTGGCTCTGACCCTCACGACCCTGCTCGCACCGTCTGTTACCCACGCGGCCAACCATCCCGTCACGATCAGCGACCAGCAATACACCGAGGTGCTGGCGGGCGACTGGCGCTCGAAAGACAACAGTGCCAGGGATGTCTATCGTCACCCCAAGGAGACTCTGCAATTCTTCGGCTTGCAGGCCAACCAGACGGTGATCGAGATCAGCCCAGGTGGCGGCTGGTACAGCGAGATCATCTCGCCGCTGGTCAAGGATCACGGGCATTACATCGCTGCGGTGCAGGATCCGGCCTCCGGCGAGTATTACCAGAAGGCGGCAGAGCGGATCAAAGCCCGGTTCAAGGATGACCCAAAGCGATTTGCCAATGCCCAGGTGGTGGCGTTCGATCCCAAGGCGCCGGTATTCGGCCCGGCGGCTTCGGCAGACCGGGTGCTGACGTTCCGCAATGTGCATAACTGGACCGACGCGAACACCGCCGAGGCGACGTTTGCGGCGTTTTTCAAGGTGCTCAAGCCCGGTGGTGTTTTGGGTGTGGAGGATCATCGAGCCAAGGATGGGACGGATCTGGCGAGCAATAAGCAGACCGGTTATCTGCCGACGGATTACGTGGTGAAGCTGGCGCTGGATGCGGGGTTCAAGCTGGCTGACAAGAGTGAGGTCAATGCCAATCCCAAGGACACCAAGGACTACCCGGCCGGGGTCTGGAGCCTGCCGCCGACCTATAAGCTCGGCGAGCAGGACAAGGCGAAATATGCGGCGATTGGGGAGTCGGATCGGTTCACTTTGAAGTTTGTGAAGCCGTAGGAGCGGTTTTAACCGCGAAGGCCTTTCGCTTTATGCAAGGGTCTTTGCCGCGGTTGTCTGGGCTGCGGGTTTCGCCCCGACGGGCGAGTTACTTTGGTTTCGCCCAA